>QKDO01000111.1 GCA_003252075.1 Nitrospirota bacterium | reverse complement strand
GTAAAATATATCCGGCAACGCAAAAAGCTCCAGAGGCAGTGCGTGGGAAGACCAAGGGATGAGCCATACGTAGCGGTACGTCGCCGTTGCGAGGGAAAAAGCGCAACGCCGTATACGGACTTCCTACAAGACCGTCAAGCATTCGGCTCCTCCAGTTTCAGGACCTCGATCATGGCGCTCAGGGCGACCTCAAGCTGCGCATCGTCTGGCTCGCGGGTTGTCAGGCGCTGGAGCATGAGCCCGGGCAGGATCATGGCATGCATGACCGGATGATGGTCCCACTTCGCGGAAAGCTTCAGCAACTCGAAGGATGACCCTGCAATAAGCGGGATCAGAACGATCCGTGAAAGGAACTTGTAAATGAACGGCCACTGCTGCGGAATGAACGAAAACACCAGGATGCTGACGACCATGACGATCATGAGAAAACTGGTGCCGCACCGGGGATGGAGCGGGCTATACTGTTTGACGTTTTCGAGCGTAAGTTCCATCCCCTTTTCATATGCATGGATCACCTTGTGCTCTGCACCATGGTACATGAATATCCTCGCCATCTCCTTCCACATACCGATAAGAAGAACATAGCTGAGGAAAACAAGGATGCGGATCAGGCCGTCGACAAGGTTGAACAGAAAGGAGCTGGTTGACACACCGTGGAATATCAGGCCGACAAGCTTTGTCGCATACAGCGGCAACAGGATAAACAGGCCAATGCCCAAACCGATCGCGACGATAATCGTCATCACGATGGAGACCCTGCTCATGCTCTCTCCGCTCTCTTCTTCATATGCCTTTCCGGCAGAGAATTCGATTGCCCTGATCCCGAGCAGAAGCGCCTGGAACAGGGCAACAACTCCCCGGATCAGGGGAAGTTTGAGGAATCGGGGCATTTCGGCCAGTTTCTCTCTCAGGAGATGGATCGTACCCTTCTGGTCCCGTACGGCAACCGTCCAGTTGCCTGGCGACCGCATCATGACCCCCTCGATGACCGCCTGTCCGCCGACGCTCTTTATTTTCTGGTGTGTTATCATTGGGATATGCAAGAAAAAAACAGGAAACCGCAATGGTTTCCTGTTTTATATGGATTCTCGCGCCAGCTATTTCTTGGCGTATTTTTTCTTGAACTTCTCGACTCTTCCCTCGGCATCAAGGATCTTCTGTTTGCCGGTGAAGAAAGGATGACACTTAGAGCAGATGTCGAGATGGATGTCTTTGCGTGTAGAGCGCGTTGAAAAGGCTTCGCCGCACGCGCACACCACTTTGACTTCCTTGTAAACCGGGTGAATGCCTGCTTTCACGTTCTTCCTCCTGAAATGTAATTTGCTATTTTAATAAATATCGTATATTTTTAGCAACATGCCAGCTTGATTTCCTCTATTCTATGCTGTATTCTTCCCGTATGCAGCAGGAGGTCGTTGATTTCCTCATCATCGGAAGCGGTGTTGCCGGCCTTCGGGCTGCGATCGAGCTTGCCCCGCATGGGGAGGTGCTGGTCATTACCAAGGACAGGCCTTCTGAAAGCAGCACGGAATATGCCCAGGGCGGCATAGCAGCTGTCATGAGCGATGAAGATGAAGTGGGAATCCATTTTGAAGATACGCTCAAGGCAGGGGATGGTCTCTGCAGAGAAGATGCGGTCAGAACCCTTGTGCAGGAGGGGCCGGAAAGAATCGCGGAACTCATTTCCTGGGGTGCGGAGTTCGATAAGGAAGGAACAAAGCTGTCCCTGAGCCTTGAAGCCGCCCATTCCCGGAGGCGGATCCTCCACGCCCACGGTGACTCTACCGGAAAAGAGCTTGAGCGTGTGCTGCTCAAGAAGGTCCGTTCCTTCCCTTCCATACGAAAATATCCCTTTGCCATGACGATTGACCTTATGGTAAAGGACTCCCTATGCCATGGGGCATATGTCCTGAAAGACGGGAAGGTAGCTGCTCTCTTTGCAAAGGCCACCATACTCGCAACAGGAGGGGCTTGCCAGCTCTACTCCAGGACTACCAATCCCCAGGTCGCAACTGGGGATGGCATGGCAATAGCATTCAGGGGTGGAGCTGTGCTTGAGGATATGGAATTCGTCCAGTTCCATCCAACAAGCCTCTATTCCCCTACCGCTCCCCAGTTTCTTCTGAGCGAGGCCATGCGCGGTGAAGGTGCCCTGCTCCGCAACACCAACAAGAAACAGTTCATGGGTTCATACCATGCTCTCGCAGAACTTGCACCTCGTGATGTTGTCTCGCGGGCAATCATCTCGGAAATGATAAAAACGAACAGCAACCATGTATATCTTGATCTCACGCACCTGGAAAAAAATTTCATAAAGAACCGCTTCCCGCGGATCCATTCGACCTGTCTCCGCTATGACATTGACATCACCGAAGATCTTATCCCGGTCTCGCCTGCTGCCCACTACTTTATGGGCGGGGTTAAGACAGATGTCGAGGGCAGGACGAGCCTAAGGGGACTGTACGCTGCGGGGGAAGTATCCTGTACCGGCGTGCATGGGGCAAACAGGCTGGCATCGAACAGCCTGCTCGAAGGTCTCGTTTACGGCGCACGAACAGGAAAGGCCGCATGCGAGGCGGACGGCAATCCGGATACTTCCGTCCGCTATGACTTCAGACCGTCCACCATCCCTGAGGCTGACGAAACCAGAAGGTCATTACGAAAGCTCATGTGGGAAAAGGCGGGGATCATCAGGTGCGCAAAGTCCCTTGGTGAGGCCGGAGACCAGCTGCATTCCTGGGGCGCCATTACCCGTAAGGACTACGCCACCCGTCATGAGCTTGAGTTGAAGAACATGCTGACGATATCCAAGATAATTGTACAGGCTGCAATTACCAGAAAGGGGAGTGTAGGTGCGCATTACCGTTCTGATTACAAAGAACGGGGAGAGCGCTGGCAGGAGCATCTCTGCTGGGACAGGAAAAGCCTTGAGGTGCGCATACTCCCCCAAGGGAGAGAAACGTGCGGCAGGTAAAAGAACTGAGGGCAAAACAAGCGTTGTGAAATAACCCCGGACTGAAGTAGCACACCCTTCGGACCAGTCAGGGCACTTTTATCTCATATGCCTTGATCTTCCGGTGCAGGTTGCTCCGTTCAACGCCGAGGTTCTCCGCCGTCTTTGATACGTTCCAGCTGTTCTCCTCAAGTTTTCTCGCGATGAATTCCTTTTCAAAGGCATCCCGCGCATCCTTGAGCGTTGCAAAACCGAAATAATCTGACCGCGGCGCCTCTGTTGCAAGGATGTCCACCTGTGAAATGACCTTGGACTGAGTCATGATAACCAGCCGCTCGAGCACGTTTCGCAATTCCCTGATATTGCCGGGCCAATCATGCCTTTGCAGGGCGCTGAGCGCTTCAGCAGAAACAGACTTTTTCTGCTGACCATACTCGGCAGCGAGGATATCAAGAAAATGGTCAACCAGAAGCGGAATATCCTCTTGACGCTCCCGCAGGGCCGGGACCTTAATGGGTATCACATTGAGCCGGAAAAAGAGATCTTCCCGGAAGTTCCCCTTCTTTACCTCTTCTGCCAGGTCCTTGTTTGTCGCTGATATGATCCTGACGTCGACCTTGATGTTCTTGCTGCCGCCGACACGCTGGAACTCCTGCGTCTCAATTACCCTGAGGACCTTCGCCTGGGTCTGAAGGGACATGTCGCCGATCTCGTCAAGGAAAAGCGTTCCCTTGTCTGCAAGCTCAAACTTGCCCTTTTTCCGCTCAAACGCACCGGTAAACGAACCTTTTTCGTGCCCGAACAGCTCACTTTCGATCAGCTCCTGGGGGATAGCAGCACAATTCACCTCGACAAAAAGACCGCTGACCCGGGAGCTGTGCTCATGCAGAAGATGGGCAACAAGCTCCTTGCCGGAACCGCTCTCACCGAGGATCAGGACCCTGCTGTTGCTGGAAGCTGCAAGTCCTATCTGCTCCCCGAGTTGTTTCATCTTCGGCGATTCACCGACCAGTTTCCATCTGCGAAAAAGGTTCTCGCGAAGTTCTCGGTTCTCCATTTCAAGGTTCTTCTTTTCCAGGGCGCGCTGGACGGACAGAAGCACCTTGTCCAGGGAAAGGGGCTTTTCCAGGAGATCATAGGCACCCATCTTCGTTGCCTTGATCGCGCTTTCGATATTCGCATGTCCCGAGATCATGATGATCGGGAGGTCAGGATATAATGCCTTGATCTCCTGCAGTGTCTGGATCCCGTCCATCCCCGACATCCAGATGTCGAGCAGGACCAGATCCGGCAATGTCTCCTGAACTGCCTTCACTGCCTCCTCCCCCGATGACGCAGTTGCGGTCTCATAACCTTCATCCTCTATAATCTGGGACAGGCTTTCCCGAATTCCCTCTTCATCGTCAACGATCAGCACCTGCGCCTTTGCCATCTACCCTTCCTTTATCGGCAGTTCAATACGGAAAATCGTACCGCTCGGTCTGTTGTCCATGACCCTAATGTACCCTCTGTGCTCTGTGACCACCCTGCTCGCAATAGCAAGGCCGAGACCGGTGCCATCCCTCCTGGTCGAAAAGTAAGGCAGGAAGAGCTTTTCCCTGTCTTCCTCCCGTATGCCGGGGCCATTGTCCGCTATATCAACATAGACCCTGTTCGAGAGGACATCATACTGTACCATTATATCAATCCTTCCCTGATTCTGCATTGCCTGTATCGCGTTGTCCACAATATTGATGAGCACTCTTTTGAACTGCTCTTCGTCAAGCTCCACGGGCACTTCATCGCCTCTTATTGAGACGCGTATCTTCAGCCCCTTATAGTCCTTGTAGAGATTCATTGCTGACTCGATGATCGGGAAAAGGAGCACGGGTGCTTTCCTGATCTCCGGCATCTTTCCGAAACGTGAGAACTCGTCAACCAGCCTTTTCAGGCTCTCCACCTCCTTGATGATCGTCCGGGTTGAGCGATCAAAAACTTTCCCGAAGTCTTCGTCCCTGTTAAGCCATTTTTTTATCATATGCTCGGTAGAGAGCTTTATGGGGGTCAGCGGATTCTTGATCTCATGGGCTATCCTTCTGGCGACCTCCTGCCAGGCAAGGGTTTTCTGCGCACGGGCTATCTCGGTAAGGTCATCGAACACGACAAGCGTTCCCATGAAATCTTCAGCGTACTGAAGGCTGGTTATGAATATACGGAGAAGGATTCGCCGTTCTCCCACCTGAATCCTGACCTCCTTCTCGACAGCCTTGAAGTCTTTGATTACGATGCCTCTCACCGTTTCCTTCAGCTCATCAGAGTTCAGGATCGTGAGGAGATTGGAATATTTTTTGTTGGTTACATCCTCCGGCGTGATGTTCAGGATCCTGCAGGCGGCATTGTTGACAGTCAGGATGTTGCCCTCTGCATCAAGGGAAATAACGCCCGAGTTCACATTCTCGAGGATCTTCTCGATGATCAGCCTCCGGCGGTCTGCCTCTGAATAGGCATGCTGAAGAGATTCCTTGTTCTCCTTCAGTTCACGGACCATGGCGTTGAACGAACTCACCAGGATCCCAATCTCATCATCTCTGGAGATTTCAACCGACATCTCGAGGTTTCCCCGTGCAACCTCCCCGGTAGCCTGCGCCAGTGCCTGGATCGGGTCAAGGATGCCCCGGGATATTCTGAGCGCAATCCAGAGGGCCATAAAGACCATGAGCAGCGTCGAAAAGCCGAGGATAAGCAGATAGTTTGTCTTGATCGGCAGCTTCCATGATTCAAGTGCAAGATAGTTCTTGTATGCATCCTGTATGGTCCCTGCATTCCTGCTGATGATCTTGTCCACGGTCGACTCAACGACAACGACGCCGTCCTGCGGCCGCTGAGCATCCTTCGGAACCACGGCACGAACAATGTCGCCGCTATCAGATGTTATGACTTCAACGTCAGCCTTCCCCTCAAAGCCCGCCTTCACGGTCTCTGTGGCATTCTCCGGCACGGAAACAAGGGAATAGACGTTGAACCCTTCGGGGTGCCTTCTGCCGGTTGCAGCCGCCCGGGCATAGGCAAGTGTCTGCTGTCTCTGCATCTCATAGGCAGCCTTCGCTATCTCCATGGACTGGTCCAGGGGCTGACGTACCTGAGGGTCGAACCACCGGTCAAGATAGTTCGTTATAATGCCGCTCGATACGATAAACAGGAATGCCGACGGGATGAGGGTCATAACCACCAGGACCACCACGAACTTTGTCTTGAACTTGTACCCCAGCACCCGGTACTTGCGCTCCAGATAAAGCCGCGTGAGGCTTTTGCCTACGAAGAACATGAGCGTGAGGAGAGCGACAACATTCAGGTTTACCAGGACAAAGAGCAGCACTTTTATGAGGAACGGGACATTCTCCATCCCCAGAAAATGGAACTCTATGCCGAACACAATGATGATCAGCAGGACAATGGACATGATGAACAGGGTAAATCTGATGTTCTTCATTGCTCACCGGCAATCGGGAACGAAGCCGAGTCCCGCACGATCTTGAACTCATTCTCGGAGACGAAGATGAAAAGGTATCCGATGACCGGGGGAAGCTTGCGGATCTTCGATTCCACGGTGATCCTCACAAAGTACTGCCCCGGCTCAAGCTCGCGCACATTGGTCAACTTCAGGTCCTTGAATGAAATGGTCCATGCCAGCATCGACTCAAAGGACTTGAAGCGTTTTTCGACAAGGACATTGCCGTCACTTGAGGTGGCTGTGAACTCCTTCTTGATGGCGTCCGCCTTGATCGTCCGAATATAGGACTTGCCGAGCACAAACTCGTCAGGCCAGACCTTCCAAATTCTGAAAAGATCAATATAGAATTTGAACTCCTTATCAATGCCGTTTTTTATTGCCTCTATACCTTTGTCCTCCAATCCCAAACTGAAAGTCACAAAAAGGTCGTTATTGGAGAGTTTCAACTCCGGCCCCAAGAGGGTTTGGCTTTCCGATACAAGCGGCATGAGCAGAACGACAATGAATAAAAATATGCTGTAACAACGAGACATTTGGCTTGACTTCTCCTGAAAAATATTTTCATTATAGCATAACGGTTCAACGGGGAAAGGGTTTCCCGCACGTACACAAGGGGGCTTCCATGGAACTACAGGTGGTAAAAATAACGATACCGGACGGCTGCAATCTGATCCTGGGACAGGCGCATTTCATCAAGACCATAGAGGACCTCTATGAGATCGTCGCAACAACGGTCCCGCAGGCGCAGTTCGGCATCGCCTTCAGCGAGGCATCCGGTCCCTGCCTTATCAGGACCGAAGGAAATGATAGCCAGTTGGTCGAAGCCTGTTCAGCATGCCTGCAGGCACTGGGGGCAGGCCATGTATTCTGCATCCTCCTGAGAAACGCCTTCCCCATCAACGTCCTGAACCAGATAAAGAACTGCCCCGAGGTTTGCAGGATATTCTGCGCGACTGCCAACCCTCTTGAAGTTGTCGTTGCAGAGTCCTCCCAGGGAAGGGGTGTCATGGGCGTGATCGACGGATTTGCCCCCCATGGCGTTGAAGCAGCGGAGGATAAAACGCACAGAAAAGAATTGCTAAGGAAAATCGGCTATAAATTATAGGAGTTGAAGAGGGCATGAACATTCCAGAACTGAAATACGACAGACACGGCCTGGTCCCGGCGATCATTCAGGACGCGGAAAACCGGGAAGTCCTGATGATGGCGTACATGAACGCCGAGGCCTTCGCCAGAACGGTTGAAACCGGGTATACCCACTTTTGGTCCCGCTCCCGCAACACCCTGTGGAAGAAAGGGGAGTCCTCAGGCCACGTTCAGGAAGTCAGGCAGATCCTGTATGACTGCGACAAGGACACGGTCCTGATCAAAGTTATCCAGCAAGGCCCCGGAGCGTGTCATACCGGCCACCGTTCATGTTTCTATACGGATATCAGCGGCAGCGAGATTGCGCAAAAGGTCTTCTCGGAAGAAAACGTTTACGGCAGGCAATGATCCTCGACGACCTCTGTTCTGTCATACGTGACAGGAAGCTCAATCCCCGGGAAGGTTCCTATGTCGTGTCGCTCCTTGCAAAGGGCAGGGACGAGATACTGAAGAAGATCGGCGAAGAAGCGATTGAGGTTATCGTTGCATCAAAAGACGAGGACAGGGAACAGGTCGTGCGGGAGCTTGCAGACCTCTGGTTCCACTGCATGATACTCATGCCTGAGCACGGGCTGAGCCATGAAGATATATTCAGAGAATTGGAAAAGCGAGTCGGGAAACAGGGGAAACACGATGACTGAATGCATCTTCTGTAAGATCGCGGAAAAGAAGATACCGGCAAAGATCATTCATGAAGATGATCTTGCCATCGCCTTTGAGGACATCAATCCCCAGGCGCCGGCCCATACCCTGATCGTTCCGCGCAAGCATATCCCGACGGCGCTGGACATTGAGCGCCCTGACCAGGCGCTTATCGGCCATCTTTTTCGGATCGGTGCGAAGATCGCCCGGGACAAGGGTATCGCGGAAAGAGGTTTTCGGCTGGTCATGAACACGAATGCTGATGCAGGCCAGACCGTGTTCCATATCCATCTGCATCTGCTCGGTGGCAGGGCCATGCACTGGCCTCCGGGCTAAGAATAAACAGTAGCGTCTTCCTGCTGAAAGAAGGATGGTGCCGAAGGCGGGACTCGAACCCGCATGGATTTCTCCACACGCCCCTCAAACGTGCGTGTCTACCAGTTCCACCACTTCGGCAGGTAAAGAGGAATATACACTATTTTCCGTTTGCTTTTCAAGGGAAGGCCGGATCCCGGGAACTGCCGGCAGTTCAGGATAATCCTGCCGTAACCTGTTTGTACGACCGCACGAAGTTCTCAACAAGATAGGGGTTAAAGTCCTTTCCTGATGTTTCCGTCAGCAGGCCGATGATAGAGAAAGGATCGACGGACTTCCGGTAAGGACGGTCTGTCCTGAGGGCATCGAAAAAATCGGCTACGGCAATGATCTGGCTGATGATATGCTGCCTTTCTCCCTTCCTCCTGGTTGCGGGATATCCTCTGCCGCTGAACTTCATATGATGTTCATATGCCGCGACAAGCGCATATTTGGGGATATCCGGCAGCGTCGCAAGGTACATGGCTCCGTAGGTCGGATGTTTCTTCATCTCTTCCCATTCGCGGTCGGTCAGCTTCCCCTGCTTCCCCAGCACTTCCTTGGAAACGAACATCTTACCGACATCGTGAAGAAGTCCTGCAAGCCCAATGTCATGCAGGATCTCATCACTGAACCCCAGTGACTGCGCCTGGAAGATCGACAAGACCGACACATTGGTATTATGCGTATAGGTATAATCGCTATAGGATTTTGCCGGGGTTATGACCTTCAGGATATTCACCTCCTGGCTCAGGGTATCGATAAAGCTGACAACGATCTCTTCAAGACCCGCCATATCGAGCCGCTTGTACCGGGCGACACCATGAAAAACCCCCTTCAGCTTCTCGATGTTCTCTTCCATTACCGAGGCAACGTCGACCCCGGCGCCGCTGCCCCGTTTCACCTCGATTATACCCCAGACAATGTGAGGATAGGTCCCGCTGATCCTGCCGGGTAGCGCCACTTCGGCGATGAACTCCATCAGCTCGGCAGCGGTAACACCGCGGGATATGATGATCTTTTCGATCTCCTTTCTTTTCAGGCGCTTCAAGAAACTTTTGAGGTGCAGGCTTTTTTCGGAAAAGGGCTGGCCGTTTACGTGCAGGCTGTCCTCCAGAAGTGCTATGCTGAAGGTATCTTCCGCATAGAGCGCGCCGAGGCGGCCATGGGCCCTCTGGCAGAGGAGCAGGACAGCAGGGTGCTCCTTGCGATAGAGGGTGCAGTTTGAGATGGCGATCATGATGTCAGCTATGAAATCAGCTGTTTCGGACATCCGTCATATTCCTTTCCTTTATGCATTCAGCTTTGTCTCAGACCTTTCTCGCACAGGGACCTGATCTCATCGTTCTTTGCGTTTCGGCCCACGTCGATCAGTTTTCGTACTGCCTCGGGAGAATAATTCTGAAGGTTCCTGAATATCTCCACCTTGAGTTCCGCAAGGTTCTTGCGATTGAACAAGGACCATGTGCGGTAGATCTTCAGTAACGCATCGATCGCCTGGCTGTCTCCTATCTCGCCGAGTGATCTCACGATATCCCTTTTGTAAGACGCCCCGGCACCGAAGAGGTCGCGCTTCGAGACAAGCGTGATCAGATGCGGTACGGCCTCTCTGACCCTGAAGTTTCCGGCAAGCTTGATCGCGCCCTGCCGCATGCCGGGTTCTTCGCTCTGGAGGCAGGCTTTTAGATAGGGAACCGCGTCAGGCGTCCCAAAGAAGAGGAGCGTCCTCAGGGTCTCGATGCGTACTTCAATATTCTGATGCTTTATGAATTTGCGTATCTTCTCGACCTCTTTTTTCCCATTACAGTTGCGGATAAGGGATATCATATTTCTCGTAACATACCAGCGGTCGTCATCCAGCCTTTTTACGGCACTGGGGACGACATCACTGCCGATTCCCTCGAGCAGGGAGAGCAGAAATTTCCTCATGCTCGGGTCCTGTTCATCGGTAAGCGTATCCAGAAGGGGATCTGTGACAGAACGGCGCAATGCCCTTGCCAGCCTGACAGCCCCTTCCCGTTCCCTCCTGCCCCAGAGGTTGAAAGCCGTGACCAGCCGCGAGATGAATTCGGGAGAGTGGAAAAAATACTCTACCGTGCTGGAAGCCTCATGCGTGAACTTTCCGCTCAGCGCATGCGAACTCAAGGTGTTGTAGGCCTGCAGGATCTCCTCGAACCGGCCGGTATCCACAAAGAGGTTCATAAAATCAGACAGTTTTGTAACAATCGTCAGGTAATCTGCTGAGGTAATAAAGTCTGCATAGAGAAGCTCCAGCATAATGTCGAGGGCAACACTGTCAATGACTTCTTCTTCACACTCCTTGCTGAAGAGGTTGACCGTACTCCTGTCGCTCGTTTTTGCCGCGAGCATGTGCTCCAGTTCCTGCTGGTATTGCTTGTTCACATAGGCGTGAAAATGGTCTTCGCCAAAAAGCGTTATGACATCATCGCTGATCTCGATGTCGTCCAGGACCGCTGACTGCTGGTAAAAAAAATCAAAATGGGATGTCTTCATCTGCTTGATGGCGGCCAGCTTGTCGATCAGGTTTTTCAGGGTTGAGGGAATGAACGAGGCATGTTTCGTAAGGAGGTCCGCGACCTTCTGGAAACTTTCGATGGTCATTTCGCTGAAGATATTTTCGACCTTCCCGATATCTGCAGACAGTCGTGCGCCGGTTCTCGTCAGAAGCTGCCGTTTGATCTCCGGTCGGATCCGGTCGAGGAAGGAAAAGAACTTGTCAAAAGCCTCCCTGCTCATCCTTGCTTCATCTTTTTTCCCCAGGTAGGCGGTGATCACCCGGTCATAGGACTCCTCGCCGGATTTCTCTGACAAACAGGCGTTCACGGCGTCGGCAACGGTTTCCACCGGGACCGAGAGTATGCCGGGGCCATCAACCCCGAATAGTCTGCCTTCCAGGATGCCCTGAACATAATTCTCCCAGATTCCTTCTCCTGCAGCCGCGTCTCGTTGTGTACCCTCGATGAAAAAGAAGTTATTCATGTCAATAGGGATGAACGCGACATGCTCCATGTCTTTTTGGGCACGCTCTGCGAGTTCATTGCCTGTCGGTCCACCCTTTGCGGTAATGAGCTCAAGGAACCTTAGCAGCTCTGCCTCATTGAGTCCGGCGGAGAATGTTATGGCAGAAATGGCTTTTGCATGCAGGGTCTTCGCGAACTCCTTGAAGACAAGATTCCCGCGGTCGAGCGTTATCTCGTCGACGATCAGTGCATCCTTTGCAATACCCAGGGTAATGCTTGCCCTGATCTCAAAGAGCTTCTCAAGATTCTGACTTGCCCGTTCGATCGCGTTCTTGATAACAGGGTGTTCCGGAGGATATATGCCAAGGCTTCTCCGCCATAAGTTCAGCTCTATCACCGCATCGGCGAGCAGCTTTGCATCAGGCGATAATTTTTCCCGCAGCTCTTCTGCCATAATCCTATGCTACCTATCTCCTCCGTCGAACCGTCCGGCATAGCCTGCCGGTTGCCTTAAATTATAGCATGAGAGCATCTTTACCTGCCCTTCCCGAGGATGATACAATCTCTCAACTCATGGGGTATAAAAGCATCAAGGAATGGCCGGAAAGTGAACGGCCGCGCGAACGGCTCCTCAGAGAGGGTGCAGCCGCAATGACCGACGCTCAGCTTATTGCGGTTATCCTACGCACCGGAGCATGGGGAAGAAGTGCGCTTGATCTTGCCACGGAGCTCCTGGACAGGTTCGGTGCGCTCAGGAACCTGGAGCAGGCCTCTCTCGCGGAGATCTCCGCGATTAGGGGCATAGGCAAGGCTAAGGCTGCCCAGCTCAGGGCCGCAGCAGAACTCGGGAGGCGCATGTTTCGCGAAACAGCTTCACGGGGGCCATCCTTTACCGCAGGCAGGGATGTCCACGCCTTTGTGCTTCCGAAGGTTCAGGGGCTCATGAAGGAGGTGTTCTACTGTCTCATGCTCGATGTCAAGAACCGGCTGATCCGGGAAACGCGGATATCCGAAGGCACGCTTTCAGCATCTCTTGTGCATCCCCGCGAAGCCTTCCGGGACGCGATACGGGAGTCAGCAGCCTCGGTCATCTTTGTGCATAACCATCCGAGCGGAGACCATGCGCCCAGCCGCGAAGATATCCTCATAACGGAGAAGCTCGCAGTTGCTGGCGATACCGTCGGGATCAGGGTCCTGGACCATATCATTGTTGCAGACAGCGGATATACCAGCATGCTGGAAAAAGGCTATTTGAAGGCAGGATAACGTATAATAATACCCTCTGTGTGCCCGGAGGCGGGGACAGGACCTTCCGGCAGGGACCGAAATCACGGGTGCAGTGCAACGGGAATATCTTGATCTGAAAACGAGAGGTTAATACTATGAAAGTACTGGTAATAGGGGGCGGGGGACGGGAACATGCGATCTGCTGGAAACTTTCCCAGAGCAGGTCTGTTGACAAGATCTATTGCTGTCCGGGCAATGCAGGCATCGCGCAGATCGCCGAATGCATCAAGGTCGATCAGCACGATTTCCAGTCCCTCCTCGATGTCGTAAAGTACGAATGGGTCGATCTTACCATCATAGGACCGGAAGACCCGCTTTCCCGGGGTATTGTCGACCTCTTTGAGAAAGAGGGCAGGCGCGTCCTCGGCCCGACAAAAGCGGGTGCGCAGCTGGAATCCAGCAAGGTCTTCTGCAAGGATCTCCTTAGGTCCCACGGTATTCCTACTGCTGAATACCAGGTCTTCACCTCATATCTGCATGCTGAGGAGTATATTAAGTTTAAGGGAGCACCCATCGTTATCAAGGCAGACGGTCTTGCGGCTGGCAAGGGTGTTTTCGTAGCGTCGACGATCGAGGAGGCTTTCGACGCGCTCAGGATCATTATGAAGGACAGGGCCTTCGGCGCGGCAGGCGATAAAGTGATCGTCGAGGAATGCCTGCAGGGTGAGGAAGCATCATTCATGGCATTCACTGATGGCAAAACAATAGTCCCGATGGTGAGTTCGCAGGACCACAAGAGGATCTTCGATAATGACAAGGGGCTGAACACCGGCGGCATGGGCGCATACAGCCCTGCTCCGATCCTCACTCCTGAACTGGAAAAGACGGTCATGGAAAAGATCCTGGAGCCGACGGTCAGGGCGCTGCGCTCGGAAGGGATCACCTACAAGGGTGTCCTCTATGCCGGGCTTATGATCCGCAACGGGATACCTTCCGTGCTTGAATACAACTGCCGGCTTGGCGATCCTGAGACACAGCCCGTGCTTTCCCGTCTCAAGACGGATTTCATGGAAATAGCCATGGCGATCGCTGAGGGGCGGCTTGCAGACATAAGGATAGAGTGGCTGCCTGACCCTGCTGTCTGCGTCGTGATCTCGTCGAAAGGATATCCGGGCCAGTACCGGAAAGGCGACGTGATCACCGGGCTTGACAAGGCACAGGAACTCGAAGGCGTCCAGGTGTTCCACGCTGGGACCTCCTTCAGGGATGATACAGTCGTAACCTCGGGCGGGAGGGTGCTCGGGGTAACGGCAACAGGAAAAGATATCGGCGCTGCAAAGGCCCGCGCATATGAGGCTGTTCAGAAGATACATTTTGACGGTATGCATTACCGGAAGGACATCGCTGACAGGGCATTGAAAAGGCCGTGATCTGTGAATAGGGATGCGTTATGAGCAGACAGGGAAAAACAGAGCTATAACTGTTTGGTACTCACCGGTCGCTGACCGCCGGCCGCTCGTCATCGTTCACTGTTTTAAGGAGGAATCATGAAACTGAAAGTGCTCATCATTATGGGGAGCGACTCTGACCTGCCGGTCATGGAAGAGACGGGGAAAGTCCTCACGGCATTCAATATTCCCTTCCGGATGACCGTAGCCTCTGCACACAGAACCCCCGAACGGACGCTCAGGATCATCCGCGAAGCCGAAAAAAACGGCGCTGAAGTGATCGTCGCAGGCGCAGGCATGGCAGCGCATCTTCCCGGGGTTATCGCCTCTCATACGATACTGCCGGTAATTGGCGTGCCGCTTGATGCATCCCCCCTGCATGGCATGGACGCACTGCTCAGCATTGTGCAGATGCCTCCCGGCATCCCGGTGGCTGCGGTGGCAGTTGGCAAGGCAGGGGGAAGAAACGCGGGGATCCTCGCCTGTCAGATCCTGGCACGGAATGATGCTGCGCTGCGCAAGGCACTCGTCCAGCACAGGAAAAGGATGGCACAGGAGGTAGAAGAAAAGGCCCTCAAACTCGAAAAGAAAGCAAGATGAAGACCAGCATCGACTGCCTGCCCTGCTTCCTGAAACAGACAGTCATCGCCCTGAGACAGTTGGGAGGCGATGAAAAGACCCATGAGAAGGTGTTCAGGGACGTACTGGCGATCATGCAGGATGCGGACATGAGCAAGCCTCCCGCATATACCACGACATTCATCCACCGGACGATCCGGGACGGCATTGACCGGGATCCCTTCGAAAAAATAAAGAAAGAGTTCAATGCCATTGCCCTTTCCCTTTACCCTTCGCTCAGGGACCGCGTCAAGGCAAGCCCGGACCCGCTCTGGACAGCCTCCCGGCTAGCCATTGCCGGCAATATTATTGATTTCGGTATCTTCACGAGCATTGATATAGAAAAGTCCATCGCCCAGTCGCTCAGGACCGAGATCGCGGTCGATGCGTTTGCTTCCTTCAGGGAAGATCTCATGGCGACCGAAGAGGTCCTCTATCTGCTTGATAATGCGGGAGAGATTGTTTTCGACAGGCTCCTGATCGAAGAACTGAAAGCGGCGGGGAAACGTGTTACCGCGGTGGTAAAAGGTTCTGCAGTATTGAATGATGTAACGCTGGAAGACGCCTCCCAGGTCGGTCTTTCTGGCTTATGCGAGGTCATTGACAATGGCTCCGATGCGATCGGAACCATCCTCCCGTGGACTTCTCCCGATTTCAGGGAGCGCTTTGAAACAGCAGCCCTGATCATAAGCAAGGGACAGGGAAATTTCGAAACGCTTTCCGGAACAGAGAAAAGAACGTACTTTCTTTTCCAGTCAAAATGCGATGTTGTTTCTCGGGAACTAGGGCTTACGCCCTGTTCAATGCTCTTTAGAAGATCCTGACAAAAGCCGCCGGATTGTCACCAGAGCGCACTGGAATGATGCAGTGAATTAGTATCTGTCTCCCCTGTCTCCCCTGCCGCCCTTTCTGAAGCCACCTTCCCGCTTTTCCATCGGTTTTGCTTCATTGACGACGATCGACCGCTCCATGAACTGCTTGCCGTTGAACATGGTTACGGCCTTCTGGGCGTCTTCATCTGCGGTCATCTCAACAAAGCCGAATCCACGCAGCCTTCCGGTAGCGTTGTCCTTAATAAGTTTCACTGATGCCACTTCTCCTGCCTGAGAGAAGAACTCCCTCAGATCATCCTCGCTGGCCTTGAATGAGATATTCCCTACATACAGTCTCGTACCCATGCATCCTCCTCGGAATATAAATCGTCCTGCGGCACGTCACAGTGCGGTTTCAGGATAGCTCAAATATGCCTAATACTCAAACGGTTTGTCAAGGAAAAACACTTCCCTTTCTAAAGAAATCACGGCTATGCTACCATCTCTTCATGGAGATCATCAGACCCCGGGAATGCGGTATGGAAGCGGCCGTTGCGTGGTGTGCGGCGGCGCTGCTACGGGGTGATATCATTGCCTTTCCGACGGAGACCTTTTACGGTCTGGGGGCAAAGTACGACAACCTCTTGTCGCTCGAAAAAATCTACGCGATCAAGAACAGGCCGCGGGACAAGGCCATGCCGCTCATCATCGGTCAGCGGAAGCTTCTCAGCCTGGTAGCCGAAGCCGTACCGCCCGCGGCAGAGCGTCTTATGGACAGGTTCTGGCCCGGCCCCCTGACGCTTATCCTGCCGGCGAAAGCAAACCTTTCACGCTACATCACAGCAGGAACCGGTACGGTTGCCATAAGGATCCCCGGCACGTCCTTTGCCCAGACACTCGCGGCAGCAGTTGATTTCCCGCTAACGGCAACGAGCGCGAATATTTCAACGCACCCTCCTGCTGCAAGTCCGGAGGCCGTTTCCCGGTATTTCAATGACCACATTGATGCCGTCATCGACTGCGGCAGGACCCCGGGCATGGTTCCTTCAACGATCGTCGATGCAACCGTGGATAGACCCTTCGTACTCAGGCGCGGTGTCGTAACGGTAGAAGAGGTCCTGCGTGCGCTTCAGGCATAATGGAATGCCAGCAGAACCAGAAAGGCAAGGCCCTTGCTCACCTCAAGCCATCCTGTGGTGCGCAGAGCTGGCCGGTACCGGATCAGGGCAGAAAGAACATTGTCAGTAAGCGGGACAAGCAGCAGGAGCGGCAACCCGAAAGTCAGATACATTACGATGGATCCGGCAAGGTACGCGATCATCATAACGCGGTAGCGGACCTCTTTCCTGAACTGTATCCTTACCTTGAATACCCCGGCGGTAAAAAAGACCGCTACTGCCAGGAACAGCCGCGGGTCTATGACCCCGGAAACAGCAAATCTCCCGATCAGCGAGGAAAGCGACAATAGGATAAAGCCGAGCACTTCGGTGGGAAGAGCATGCTCTCCAAGCAGTCTCAGGCAGAGAAGATAAGCAAAAGGGACGCCTGCATAGGGAATGAGCTGCGTGATGCTCTGTCCTGCAACGACAGTCATCAACGTCGTTGCCAGAACGCACTGAACGAGAAAGACCGCGAGCGGTATCGACCGCTCAGCAGCTGCGCTGCGCATCCAGACCGTGAACGACTGCTTGGCATTAATAAACAATGCAAGCGCAAGGAGCGCGGCAAGCGCTTTCATACTGAATCTGCCGGAGACCGCCGGTCCTGCAGCAAATGCCATAAGCATGACACCCCATGACCCGTATTCCTTCAGGATATAGCGTTTCATATATTCTTCCTTAGCGGTATTTTCTCATAAATCAGGCTGTTGCGGCATGAGCTGTGTCATATGAGGTAGCAGGTACGCATATGTTCTGTCTTCCCCATCAGAGGGCGTGTGAAGAAAAGCCTTCGCAGGAATTATCCAAGAAGCCTGCATCCCTGTTAATATAGACGCTATGGCCTTTGGAAAATCCGATTATCTCCAGGTCTTCAGAAGCAGGCGCATGGCGGTGATCGCTATGCTGGGCTTTTCTTCAGGACTGCCGCTTGCGCTTACCAGCGGTACGCTCCAGGCATGGATGTCCGTGGCAGGCATTGATATCCGGACGATCGGTATATTTTCTCTGGTCGGGCTTCCCTACACCGCCAAGTTCCTCTGGTCCCCTTTCATGGACAGGTTCGTTCCTCCCTGGCTCGGGAGGCGAAGGGGGTGGATGTTCGGGACACAACTCATCCTTATGCTCGCCATCGGGGCCATGGGATTCGCATCTCCCCGTCACGCGCTCTGGGCACTTGCAGCACTGTCTCTGATCGTTGCCTTTACGTCAGCATCCCAGGACATTGTGGTTGATGCATACAGAACCGATCTGCTCCATGAAAAGGAACGAGGTGCTGGGGCTGCACTCTTTGTCTTCGGGTACCGCATTGCCATGCTGGTGTCAGGTGCCCTTGCCCTTATCCTCTCTGACCGTATCGGCTGGCAGAATACCTATCTGCTCATGGCAGCATGCATGATGATCGGCATCCTCTCTTCCCTTTCAGGCCCTGAACCGGAAAAGGAAATCGTGCCCCCCAAGAACCTGTCAGAGGCGGTGGTGGGGCCGCTCAAAGATTATTTTTCGCGTCCTTCTGCAGTTATGGTCCTGCTCCTGATCATTCTTTACAAGCTCGGTGACGCCTATGCCGGCACCATGACCACACCGTTTCTCATACGCGGTCTCGGGTTTTCTGCAACCGATGTGGGAACGGTCAACAAAGGCTTCGGCCTGGCCGCACTGATCATCGGTGCAATGTTCGGTGGAACGCTCATGGTCAGGCTCGGCCTCTACCGATCACTCCTGTATTTCGGCATGCTCCAGGCAGCATCAAACCTTTCCTTCATGCTCCTCGCTTGGGCAGGGAAAAATTATGCTGTCATGATCTTTGCTGTGGGATTTGAAAACCTTACCGGCGGGATGGGTACCGCGGCCTTTGTATCGCTGCTTATGACGCTCTGCAATCACCGCTTCAGCGCCACGCAGTATGCACTCCTTTCGTCCCTTGCGTCACTGGGACGGATTGTTATAGCACCTTCGTCCGGGTATCTCGTCTCATCCGTCGGCTGGGCCGCCTTCTTTCTGGTCACGGCGGTGACAGCGCTTCCGGGTTTATGGATGATTGTTCATCTGAAGAAAGGGATCGAGGGAATCAGGGAAACATAATATACTTTGTGACAGCGCTGAGATAGCCCTACAGCGTATCTTCATTTCTGTCCTTGACACCTGCTGATGACACACGCAGGGCAGTACAGGGTATTCGTTCGATTTCTTTTCGCCCGACCGTCAGTGCGAGCTTATGCGATCAAGAGGAAAAGCGCCGGAGCAGAGCGCGCATACACTGTCTCGCCCTGTACGCAACAGCTGCATGAATACTAGAGCTATCTGCATTCCGCTATTTTCATCGGCAGATCTAACGGTCTCAGCACAATCAGCCCCGGTCTACCGTTCATATACTCCAGAAAATCCTGATCAATGACCGCCCCTGCACCGGGTGCTGAAGAGGCATGCCGGAAGAAAAGGCTGCCCTGTTTTCGGATGATAATACCGACATGGGAAACATCAAGCCCCTCCATTTCAGAATATATGCCGGCATAGTCCCCGGTTCTGATGTTCGCTGCCATTTCTTCATTGAAAGCGTCGACCGGTAGAACGGTGAAGGCGCTGGCCCTCGGCTCAATACCATCGAGCAGGAGAGTCCCGTCAGCCCTTCGGTTCAATTCTTTCTGCACAATTACGGTCTTGCCTTGCCCGACCTCGGCGGTAACATCCGTAACAAAGCCGGCATTATAAACTTTCCAGCCCGTGAAGAAATGGTTGCGTGTGCGGTACGTGACCACACCGCCGTGATACCGGACCCGCTGGAGAACAAGGGGAAAGTCGGCAAGAGAAGACGACATGCGTGTCGCCTCGACATAATCGAGAAAAGTAAAACAGTCCATCCCGCCGAGATCGATAACCAGATTCTCCGGCATGTGTGCATCTCCTATCAGCGTCGGATGCCGGTAGGGAATGCCGAGAAAATGGCCTGAGATGAAGGCAATGCGCTCTCCTACACCCCGGATCGCAGCTGTCTGATGAATGAGCCGGTCAAGTTCGTCCTCTGTCCATCTGCCGCTGCGAAAGATCATAGGGAAAACGTATCAGATGAAACCCAAAATAGCAACCCTCAGACAGGCATCCTGATTGCGGCACGACTCGTGGTGAAAATATGCGTTACGTACGCACCGGACGGACCGGCTTTGAGCAGGAATGCCCGGCGGATTCACTGTTCACCCTTTCTGAAGCCGCAAGGGACGCCTTTTCACCGGCCTGATACCTGAAAAGTCCCCTGCCTTTTCCCAGTTCCCTGTGACAGGCAACCACGCAGGCCCCACAGTTCACGCAGGAAATGTCACGCTTGTTCATGCGCGGAAGCACGTTCATGAAGCAGGCCTTCTCGCATCCCCTGCAGTTGGTACATTCTTCAGCACGAGACGGATCCATTCTTACTCTCAGGGAGATGGGGCTGGCCCACCCAAAAAGCATCTGCATCAATCCTGCAGCGCATATGTACTTGCAGAGCGAGTGCCGTACGAGGATCGACGTGATCAACATGTAGAGAGAAACCCCGATGATGCCCGCCTTGACACCGAAGGTGAAGTTCCAACTCATGATCTGGCTCCATATGGTCCGTGGAGCGACCAGATAGCCGGTGAGTGCAATGCCCCCGAGCAGAGGCAGTACCAGAAGGCTCAGTAATGCGACAAGAACGTAGAGCAGCTTTCTTTTGTGCGACGCGTCAGGGTCATTGGGCCTCTTTGCGAAAAGGCTTCTCCTGCCGATTAGTTTCAGGGTCAAATGGTCTGCCAACTCAAAAAGCGTACCTTCCGGGCAGAACCACCCGCAAAAAAACCTGCCGGTGAAGACGCCGAGAAGCGGAAAAATCGCAAGGACAACGATCCAGGGAAGGATCGCCTTCAGGAAGAACTGCAGGACAACGTGACCCGTGCCCCTCAGGCTGTGATCAGCATAAAAAGCATTATTTAACCCAAGGCTCCATACCTGGCCGAATATGATCAGTTCCCTTGTCGCCGTGTCATACCTGAAGATATTCAGGACAGGCATGAGAAAGATGAGGAGGAGAAAGGCCACCTGCGTCATTCTTCTATAGGCTGTCAGGCTCATGCCCTATTGAATCATGTCCCTGATTTCCTGTACATGATATGCATCATAAGCAGCAGGAATAGAAAGGCCGGATCCGCTGCAGCAGGGAAAAAAGATGGCTGCCTGGTACTACGTTGGAGGGGGTTCCCAGGCAGCCGGGGACAACAATATTATGACTCCATGTTACCTGCAGGCTTCCGGAAATAATATGATGCAGATCATAGTGCTACCACCAGCGCATCAGGGCAATGACAAAGACAAGAAGGAAGACGAAGATAAGGTTCATATAGGCAAAGAAATAAAACAGCTTTTCATGAAACGGTTTTTCAGCCTTCTCCGCAGTAGTGCTCAGTTCACCAACGGGTTTCATGGCAATCACTTTTTCTTCTCCGTGAGGAGCGGTTTTGAGGGCGGCAGTCAGGTCATTGCCGGCGAGATGTTTTCGTGCGTGGCTGCCGCCCTTCCAGAGCCGGCTCGTTGTCACATCATAGATCATTCCTGCATATGCGATATAGGCAGGTCTTCCCTCTTTGCCGTCGCAATGGGAAAGCTCTTCAGGCGTCATATGCGCTTCTCCGCCCAATGCCCTGCCCTCTGCCGTTCTCCTCACCGTGAGGCTCCGCCTCAGCCGCGGCCCGACAAAAAGCGTCACGATGACCGCTGTTGTCAGCATGATAAGAAAAAGCGCGATCTTGATGCTCAGCAGGACGCCGAAGCGGGTTGTCAACAGTACGCCCCAAGACGGGATCCTCGCAATACTGAGCAGCGTTCCGGTGACCGCAAGAACGATCATGGACATCCATCCCAGAACCAGTTCTCCTTTTGGCAGTCCTTTTGCGGCATATGCAGGCTTAAGGAGTATATGCACATAAAGAATTGTGCCGAGCCAGGCTATTGCCGTAAGGAGATGGACATAGCCGATGATGAATCGGACGATCTTCTGGGAGGTCTTGAGGGGACGGTACAGCCCCTTGCTTTTCATGTCATCCATGAACTGTTCTCCTGCCTTTGTGAGGGGGCCCCCGCCTATTGCGTCAACATGACAGACCTTGCATTCAAACCCTGTCTGGCGGGCATAATCGGTTGTAGCTGAAGCATGGGGAGAGGTCAGGAGAACACAGAAAAAGAAATAAACCATAAGCTTCTTCATGTTGCCATGATACCCGAAAACAGGGGCGGTCGCAACCGCCCCTGTCATGCAGATGGTTATAACCGTTCCGGTGCTGCAGTAACTGCAGGTGCGGGTTCTTTGCCCAGCCTGAAGAAGTCAATGACAAAGATACCGACACCGATCAGGAAGCCTACACCGAATATTGCCCGCAGGATCCAGAACCACATGTTGTAGTTCGCCTTGACCGCAACATAATCAAGCCCCATCAGCCGTTCCATATATACCTGCACCATGCCTGCGCCGGTTATCGTGAGGACAATGAAGACCATGGAGATCGTCATCCACCAGAACGACTGGAATGCACGTGAGGCATTGAACGCCTTCACCCCGCGTATAGCCGGCAGCGTTATATAGATCATAGCCAGTACCAGCAGCACATACGCGCCATAGAAAGCGAGATGTCCGTGTGCTGTCGTGATCTGCGTGCCGTGAGTCCACTTGTTGATCTGCGGAAGCGTATGGATGACACCCCACAACCCGGCACCGACGAAATTGAATATCGCGTGCGCAACCGTATAGTAGAGACCCGCCCTGTTTTCAACATTTCGTGCCTCGCGCGTTGTCCTGAAGGCATCCCATACCATAAAGAGCAGCGGCAGCGGCTCAAGGGAGCTGAAGATGCCGCCGACCCAGAGCCAGTAGCCAGGGGTACCGATCCAGTAATAATGATGGCCCGTGCCGAGTATGCCGGTGAACATGACAAAGCCCACTTCGATATACATCCATTTTTCAACGACCTCTCTCCGTGCGCCGACAACCTTCATGAGCATGAATGCAAGCAGAGCTCCTGCAATGACCTCCCATGCGCCTTCAACCCAGAGGTGCACCACCCACCACCACCAGAACTGGTCCTTCACCATGCTCTTGGTGTAAAACATCCCCGGAAGATACATAAGGGCAAGCACCGTGAGACCGCCTATCAGCGTGCCCTGTATGCCGGTCCATTTCTTCGTCTTCAGCATGGTCATGAAATTGATAAAAAGGAAGAGCAGGACCGAGATGACGATGAGGACATCTGCCCACCGTGGTGCCTCGATATATTCCCTGCCCTCGTTCAGGGGCGTAATGCCCATTATAGGGCTGTTCGCCTGAGGATTCAGGCCCATCCAGATATACCCGAGCACAACAGCGGTAATGGCAACAACAGTTGCCCAGAACTGGAGCTTTGCAAGAGGGAGACTCCAGAGCTCAGTCTCGGACTCTTCGGGAACTACATAGTACGTAGCACCCATCAGGCCGGTGAGCAGCCAGACAACAAGGGCATTGATATGCAGGGTACGGATGGTATTGAAGTTAAGGATGAAGAAGCTCGGCCAGATGAACTGCAAAGCTGCGATGATGCCCACGACCACCTGGACCAGGAACAGCACAACAGCGAACGTATAAAAGTATTCGGCGATCTTCTGACTTTGGTATTTTATGCTCATTTCACCACCTCCTATTTCAGTGTGATCATGTAATCGGCCAGTTTTTCGATATCTGCTTCAGGAGCCTCGACCTTCGGCATTGCCGAGTTCTTGACATACTCCTCAGGGTTCTTGAAATGGCCTATAAGCCAGGCGCGATCCCTGCGAGCACCGACGGTGGTAAGTTCGGGTCCGGTCGTACCGCCGATACCATCGATCAAGTGGCATGCAGCGCAGCCGAGGGATTGATACAACTTCTGCCCTTCTGTCAGCTCTTTCCCCGCGACTCCTCCGGCTGCTGCCAGGATCGGTTTCGGTGGCCAGCCGTTCGTGTCCACTTTGGAGTTCCAATCAAGGAATGCTATAAGGTCATCAGCCTCCTCGTCGCGGATGCCGAGTTTCGGCATTGATGCGTTTGGGTTGGCTGACTTCGGGTCCATGAGGAACCGTTTCAGATATCCCTTTGGCTTCCGTTCAGTGGCCTTGGTCAGGTCTGGCGCAAAGTAAGACCCATTGCCCAGGATCGTATGGCACCCGATGCAGTCGTACTTGTGCCAGACCATCTTGCCCGCGTTTACCTGTTCCGTGATCTCCGGGGCCCGCTTGTCCAGCTTTCCCATGGTGTCATAGGTAAGCCCGAGAAAGATCGCGAAGAAAAAGAGACTACCGAGAATAAAGAGATTCCGCGCTGCTTTGTTACTCATCGAACACCTCCTTCAATATGCTGATTTACCTTACCGGTCAAAAAAGAGGAAAGCCATGACATATATCATATGTCTCGACCCGTTTTCCGGGTAAGCTGTTCATGACAACACATCCCTTTGAACAGCAGGAGAAGCATACCCATGGCACCTGAAAACACACCCTCCGGCAACAAGCTTTTCATGGTCCCGGCCGACATTTCGGACAGTGACATCTTTGCGGCGATGAAAGATATCCCCGGATACCTGGATATCACGCCTGGTGATCTGAAGGAGGTTTTCCGCTTCGCCTATAAGCATGCCGTAGAGCGCATTTCCGGGGCAGTGAAAGCACGCGATATCATGACAGCAGAGGTGTATACCGTACGTAAAAATACCGACTTGAAAGAAGTGGCCGGACTCATGGCAGACAGGCGGATATCCGGCGTGCCGGTGCTGGCTGAGGACAAAACAGTCATCGGCATTATCTCTGAAAAAGATTTCCTTTCCCGCATGGGTGCACAGGATGGGATTCATGTCATGTCCCTCATCGCAGAATGCATGAAAGGGAAAGGATGTCTTGCAGCACCGATCCGTCAGAAAACGGCCGGGGACATCATGACCTCGCCCGCGGTCACCGTGACCGAGGACATGCCGCTTTTCAGGATCATGGAGCTGTTCGCAGAAACGGGCATTAACCGGGTGCCTGTCGTTGACCGCGCAAATCTCCTCAAAGGTATTGTTTCCCGGGCCGATATAATCCGGGCTCCGCTACTCAGAGGCGGTACCGGACCAGCTTCATGAACGCCTATTTCCGGAAGATGAAGGGTACAACGCAGAGCCCTCCCCGCGTCAACATGTCGGAGATCGTCTGGTCATGGCTAGGAGCGTTTCTCGGCATCGGTTTCATTGCATTTGTCAATGCAAACATCTTTGAAAAGATAGACCTTCTGATGATCATCGGCTCCTTCGGGGCATCTGCTGTGCTTATCTACGGCGCGATCAAGAGTCCGCTGGCACAGCCGCGGAACCTGATCGGAGGACATATCCTCTCGGCAGTTGTGGGAGTTGCATCATATCAGCTGTTCCATGCTCATTTGTGGTTCGCTTCTGCCGTGGCTGTCGCTACGGCTATTGCCGTCATGCATGCCACAAAGACCCTTCACCCTCCGGGAGGGGCTACCGCTCTCATCGCCGTGATCGGCGGGGAAAAGATCCATAACCTCGGCTATTTCTATGCGCTCATGCCCGCCGGCGGCGGGGCACTCATCATGCTCGTCATCGCGCTTCTGGTAAACAACGTCCCGAAAACCAGGAAATATCCGGAATTCTGGATCTGAGTCAGCTAGACAGAACAACCCTTTCAATCACTGACAGCGTGGCTGAGGGATGAGCAGGGGAAGGGCAGAGCCCTCCCCCTGAGAGAGATGGGTGCATCAGTGTGAATGGCCGCGCTCCGGCACCTCTTCATACCCCGTGAACATCGCCTTAATATGTTCCCCTACCGTATGTCCAAGGGTCGCAAGATAGACATGGACAAAAAGGAACGAGGTGAAGAAAAGATAAAGCAGCACATGCACCGAGTCCACGATCTTTACGCCGCCGGCCAGGCCTATCCAGTAGGCAAACCCCTTCAGGTCCCACAGCAGGATGCCCGTAATGATCTGCAGCGGGATAAAGAGCACCATGATGTTCAGATAGGCCACCTGCTGCATCGGATTGAACTTGTTGTCCGGAGTGCTGTGGTGAGGGTTTTCCTCGCCCACAAATATCCCGTACCCATAATATCTGGCCTGCCGGATGCATCCCGTAACGAAACCCTTGAGGCTGAATGTGGGGATATAGACCTTGAACTTGCCGGACACCAGATAATAGATGAGCCATAGACAGAAGTTGAAGATCAGGATGAACCCGAAGATGTTGTGAATATCAACGGCCGTTCTGAACGAGGTGACCTTGATGACATCGCGGTAACGTATCTGGATACCGGTAACGATGAGTACCAGAAAGCTGAACGCGTTTATCCAGTGACAGATCCTGACCGTCATGGGATGAAGATATATCTTTTTCATCTCCGGCCCTCCCTTCTCAGTTTATTCAGTCGCTTCGCTTCCCTGATCGGTATGGTCAGGAACCTCAGCGTTAAATGCACGATAGGTACCGACATTCCGCCGAACACCATCAGTATCCCGAGAATGTCCAGGAACCTGAGCCTGGTGCCGCCGATCGCATAGAACTGATTGATCGGCAGTAAGGTGATGACGGAACCCAATACTGCCCGGTTCACCGCATAATGCTCTTCATGACCGTCAGGGGCTATGATAGCCATTACAACGGTCTTGAAGAACTTAGAATTGGCGTCATGGCAGCTGTCACATTGCCTGACCGCCCATTTTTTGGACGCAAGGCTGTGTGACTTGTTGCAGTCCTGAAGTCCGATCGTCCCCGTGATTCCGGCAGCCGATTTCCTTTCGCTCAGCTGCTGGTACACGTCCCAGAGGTTCTTGTCATCAAGGCCGTTAGCCCTGGCCCCTGTCAGATCGTTATACCCCGACCCCAGATACTCCTTCAGTTTTGCCTTCTCGATGCTCGCCCCTGATTTGCTGTCCGTTACCCGCAGATATACCGTGTGCTCTGCCTCTGGAACATGGCATGCGGTACAGGCGATAGCATCAAGATGCAGGTCAGCATTCGGAAGCCACTCTTTATGCAGGGCTGCTGCGTCTTTGTGGCACCCGAAGCAGGTTGCCTTGGGAGATCTCGACGCGAGTGCAGGCTTTACCTGGTGAGCTGAGTGGCAGGAAGAACATATGGGAGCGTGGGTGTTGCCGCTCATCTTTGCCTGGCCGTGGACACTGCTTTTATACGCCTCAAAGGTGCTTTCGTGGCACTTCCTGCAGGGCGTGCCGCTCAGGGTCTCGGCCAGAAGCTTCGGCCCGACCGTATGCGCTCCGTGACAGTCCGTGCAGACCGGCGCATTCCTGTTGCCCTGCCTGAGCAGACTCGCATGAATACTGCCCTGATGCTGCTGATACTTGTCCGCGTGACAGCCTTTGCAAACCCCCGAAAAGGCGATCGACAGCTCGCGTTTGTTCTTGAACTCCCCGAGAGGATGAGTCGTCTTCGAGTATTCGCTATGGCAATGGGAACATTCGTGACTGCTGTGGACAGACCCCCGCAACAGTTTTTCGTCGATCATGAGTGAGAGGGTTTCCCCGTTTACTGATGTGCTGAGATCTTTCTTGTGGCAGGTGAGACAGTACTGAGAGGTGCTTGCTGCTTCTTTCCATCCTGCAGACTTCCTGATGGAGTGGGAGCCATGGCATTCCGAGCACGGCGGTGCATTCGAGCGACTTATGGCTGCCCGGTGCATCGGCTTGACCATGAGTTGTTCGTTGCTATGACACCCTTTGCAGGCTTGTGAGATCTGGACGGCAAATTCTCTTCTGCTCGCGTACTTCGCTGATGGGTGATCGTCCATGGAAACCTTGCTGTGACAGCCCGTGCAGGCTAGAAAGCTGTGGACGCTGTCTTTGAAGTGGCGCTCGCTGATGTGTACGGACATTTTTTCCTTGTTCCCGAATGTCTTGACAACATCCTGGCTTGCATGGCAACCCATGCACATCGCGGCCTCTTCAGATTGCATGACGTCCGAAGCAGATGCCATCTTTGACAAAAGCGTCACAACGATGAGCAGGGACATCAGCGGCAGAAGGCATATGAACAGCAACCCTGAGAGCGGGCCGAGCACGACGATGCCTGCTGTCCGGATCTTCTGGAACCTTGCCGGTCTGTCATCGGTAAGGGAAGATTCGTGGTTAGCCCTGCCGCTCTTATCCCGTGACATTTCCACTGAGGTTCCGCTTGCTACAACTACTTCGTCATAAAACCTGGACATAGTGCTTCCTCCTTTCTTTGGATTTAATTATAAGCATATTAAGTATGCTTATAATTAAAATATATAGCTTACTTGGTAAAAAAAGTCAACAAGTTTTATGTAGTTTGTCAAGTCAAAATAGAAATGTCCGGTATTCATGCAGCAAACTTTTTTCGTTTGTTGCTCACATAGCCGCCATCTTCTCCAGCAATAGTCTTCGGGTGCTTACTGGAGTGTAAAATGAGCCTGATTTTCAGGTAATCAGCAGCGAAAATTAACCCGCCGCAGACAACCTCCATGCCTTTGCATATAGCCATAAAAAGGTATTATCGACCGAACTCAGTTTATAGCCTATTGCAACATGTCCAAAGCCCTTCTGGACAGGGTGGGGCATCACTGTGATATCATGGAGGCGGAGAACAACTTGAGAATCGAGATGCGAGACTTAAACAAAATGGCTCCCGGGATGGTTCAAATTATGACGTTGATTGACAAAATTAATATAAAAAAACAAGAACTTGAAGCTTTGCATCATATAAGAGGCTCGGGCAACATATCCCGGCCGATGATATCATTCCAGACGAGCATTATCATCCACCCCGGAGGTGGAAGAACTGGCGAGGGAGATTTTTAATGACGCATAGAGGCATTATAAACATGTTCATCGGGAATGAACCGAACGAAACAGGGGGACAGCAAAGTGGTGCTGGAATGCATCAGTAATCAATGACTTGCTAAGGCTGAGCGCCTGATGACCACGGACAAGAATATACAGGGAATGGGAATCGATCCATGAACGTGATCAAGACAAAAATACCTGACATGCTGATAATCGAGCCTGATGTGTTCGGGGATGAGAGAGGCTTTTTCTTTGAAAGCTTTAATGAACGCAAATGGAAAGAGGCTACAGGTCTGGATCTGCGGTTCGTTCAGGACAATCATTCCAGGTCTGCAAAGGGAGTCTTGCGGGGTCTTCATTACCAGGTGAAAGCTCCGCAGGGAAAGCTGGTGCGCGTCGTATCCGGGGAGGTTTTCGATGTCGCGGTGGACATCAGGAAAAGCTCCCCTTTTTTCGGCAGATGGGATGGAGTCTATCTTTCAGCCGAAAACAGACGCCAGCTGTGGATACCCGGAGGTTTTGCCCACGGGTTTCTCGTTGTTTCGGATTCTGCTGAATTTCTCTATAAGACCACAGATTACTATGCCCCGGAATATGAGCGATGCATTATATGGAATGATCCTGATCTGGACATAACATGGCCCCTGAAGAGAAATCCCATGCTTTCGGCAAAGGATATACAAGGCGTTTTCTTCCGGGACGCGGAAGTATTTCCCTAGGAAGGTATCGTGAACTCACGAACGTGAATGAAAATCATTGCTCCGGGTATTGTCGGCGCCTTGCTCTTAGCTGAATGCCTTTCTGCTGAAAGCTGACTTCTGATATGCTGAGAGTTCGAACATGCAACATCGTAACAGATTACAGAAGGGGGTAGTTTCATGAAAGGGATCATACTTGCAGGCGGCAGCGGCACGCGACTCTATCCGGTCACCCTGTCGGTATGCAAACAGCTGCTGCCGGTCTACGACAAGCCGATGGTTTATTATCCCCTGTCAGTGCTCATGCTGGCGCGGATCAGGGATATCCTCATCATATCGACACCGCAGGATCTGCCGAGATTTCGCGATATCTTTAAGGACGGCTCTCAGCTGGGCCTGAGATTTTCCTATAAGGAGCAGCCGCGGCCGAACGGCCTCGCCGAAGCGTTCCGGCTGGGAGAGGAGTTCATTGGTGATGACCCGGCATGCCTGATCCTCGGCGATAATGTGTTCTACGGCCACGGATTTACTGAACTGCTGGAAAAGGCGGTGAAGGATGTTTCAGTAAAAGGCGGGGCAACGGTCTTCGGTTACTATGTGAACGACCCGGAAAGATACGGTGTGGTCGAGTTCGACCGTAGCGGCAAGGTGCTCTCCATAGAGGAAAAGCCCAAAGAACCGAAATCCAACTACGCGGTGACTGGCCTCTATTTTTATGACCGCAAGGTAGTGCAGATCGCAAAAAACCTGACGCCCTCGGCGAGGGGAGAGCTTGAGATAACTGATGTAAACAGGCAGTATCTCCGTGACAGAAAGCTCCGGGTTGAACTTCTGGGAAGGGGGTACGCGTGGCTCGATACGGGAACGCATGACAGCCTCCTTGAAGCGGGTGAGTTTATCGCTACGATGGAGAAACGCCAGGGTCTGAAGATTGCCTGCATCGAAGAGATCGCCTATTCTCTGGGCTATATCGATAAAGCGCAGCTTCTGAAACTCGCCAAGCCGTACCAGAAGAACGGCTATGGGCAGTACCTGAAAAAAATAGCAAGTGATGTGCAATAGCGTCTTTTAGTCACGGTTCCATCTGCTATGGTTGTATAACGTGCAAAAATCCAGCATCTCCCCAGCCGAATGATCTCACTATAGACGGGAAAGATGAACGATCTCATCAACGCAGTGTGGAAGAGCGCTGCCGTCTACTCCGGGATAAAAATGCAAAACCGTTTATCGGAAATGACAAGCGAGGGAAGGTCCCGATAGCTGCAGCATTCTTATGTAACGTTACATGGTCAATCGCCATAGGTCAATCAGCAGTGCCCGGCTTGGTCTTCACATCAGGCGATTTCTTAAATACACACAGCGTACAGATACCCTTAGGCGTGCTTGAGGAACGCTGCTGCCCAATGAGATATGGTAAAATGAACCGGGATAGAGATGAAAACATTCATATACATCTTACTTGGTTTAATGCCCTGCCTGGCAGTTTCATCTCGAAGCGATGCGGCAGACTGCCTCGAGTGTCATATGGATCTGACTTCAAAAAAAGTGGTCCATACAGCCGTAAAAATGGGTTGTGCAAGCTGTCACATTGGTGTTGATGCAGCGACAATTCCGCACAAGTTCAAGAAAGGCAGACGCGGGCTCATTGCAGAGCCCCCTGAGCTTTGTTACGGTTGTCATGACAGGAAAGAGTTTACCAGAAAATCTCAGCATGCCCCGGCTGCAAGTGGCGCATGTAATAGCTGCCATGACTATCACACAAGTGACAACGAAAATCTCCTGCTGGCAGACACCTACAAATTGTGCATTCAGTGTCACCCGGAAATACCCGAAAAGCCGCACGTTATCATCCAGATGATGGGGAGCAGCCATGTGCTGCTGGGAAGGAAGGACCCAAACAGAAAGGGTAAACCTTTCGATTGTACCAGCTGCCATCTTCCCCATTCCTCTGACTGGGGGAAACTCTATCGGTATCAGGCCACACAGTCATCCGAACTCTGCAAGAACTGTCACGATTTTCTTGAATAAGAATTCATTCTGTCAAAGGCCCGCATGTCACATACGCCTTCTGCAGTAAAGAAAGCGATTCTGCTGGTATAGCCCGGATGATCCATCACCAAAAAGAGAACAATGACAGCCGGAGAAGGTAAAGGCCCATAAAGGGATGCCCGGGGCGTGAAGTGGCAGCGGACAGTTAAGATGAACTTTCCAAATCTCTGTAGCAAGCTCGTAGGCATTTTACGTAAAATGATGAATGAACCGTCCAGGTTGACAACAGACACGATCAGAAAAAGCATCCGAAGGTCTCCGGGCTTGGCATAATATATACGGCTTATGGAAACCGTATTGACAGTCCTTTGCTATTCATGTACGTTAGAGACACTGAAAGGCCGTGGAAGCGGTCCGTGACATTAATGACAGCAAGGGTTGCCTATCCTTGAGAGCGTGCTTTCAAGAAAAGTAATTATGCACTCCATGACAAAAATGCTATGAGACCGTTCGCACGATTTTACTTCATCGCGGTTGTTATTGCCCTTTCCCTGATTTCCTGCGCCAAAAAGCCGGGTCAGGCTCTCTTCGGGAAGTGGCAGGAGCAGGACGGCAGGGAAGTCATCGAGTTCATGAAGAATGGGTCCTTTCAGGGTACCATGATCTGGGATCTTCGGAATACACCACTGGATATAAGCGGAACCTATACGAGTAAAGGGGATCTCATTGACCAGAAGGTCGAAAACCCGGGGAGTCTGACCCCTATGACCTGGAAGGTAACGTTTTCAGGCTCTGATCAGCTCACCATCGTATATCAGCAGGGAGGTACTCTGAAGCTTGACGGAAGTACGCTGGAGAATCGCCGCGTGAAACAATAATAATTCTTATGGTCTCAACGAAAGCGAGACCGGAATTCGATCTGCATAGAGAGACGGAGCCAAGGAGACTCGCTCAGGCGATGCCCGTTACCGGACAATGAGCCATTTGAACTTTCGCAGGTGGAAAAGGAATCTTGCCAAAAGACTATCCAGAGACAGCGGGACGTTGTATTCTTATGAGAAATAATCAATGGGGGCAAATCATGAACATCAAAGTCAAAATAGTTTTAGTTCTTATGCTGCTGGCAGCAACGAGTTGTATGGCTACACGTTTTTCTGACGTCTGGAAGGACGAATCCTATCGGAAAGGGCCAGTCAAGAACGTTCTTGTGATAGCACTCCTCCCGAGTCCGGAAACAAGCAAAATGGTGGAGGACGAAACAGCGAAGCAGTTAAGAGCTCACGGGATAAATACCGTCTTAGGTTACGTAGAATTCTCCGGGAAGCTGCCCAGCAGAGAGGTCGTGCTGTCACGGCTTGATAAGCTTGGCGTAGACTCCGTCCTTGTGACGAAACTGAGCGGGAAAGAGACGAAAAGCTATCAGGACTACCCGGATAGCTATAAAGCAGTTCTTGAGCAATGGGAGGGACCGTTTTCGCCAACGTCTCCTCTTATCGCAGCCGAACCCCAGGATTATGCCCTTATGCAGACCAATCTGTACGATGCAGAAACGCAAAAAATTATTTGGTCAGCCCTTACCGAAACCTGGATTGTGGGCACGGATAGTCGCCTGGTCAGCTCTTTTGTCAGCACGGTGATCGAGAAATTGGCCGAGGACAAATTTATCAGGTAGCCGCGGGACGTGGTTCAATGAAATGAGATGATGCTCTTCGTTTCATGGGAAAAGCTTCTCTGCCGATAGCCTCTGAAATATCTCGCAGCCGTATTCATTCCCCAGATCACAGGCTCTGCGAAAATCCGAGATGGCACTACCCGTATCCCCCATACTGAGGCTGAGGTCGCCTCGCTTTGTGTAGGCTTCGACAAAATATGGGTCCAAGGAGATCACCCGGGTAAAATCTTCCCGGGCCTCACGCCGTCGTTGGAGAAGGCTATAGGCGACAGCGCGGTTGAAGTATGCGTACACAAAGTCCGGCTGCATTTCAATGGATCTGCTCAGCCACCGGATCGCTTCGTCCATGAAACCCTTCAGGCCGTACAGAACTCCCTTTCTCGCATAGGCTTCTGAGTATGCCGGATAGATCGCAATCACCCGGTCCAGGTCTGAAATTGCTTTGTCTATCTCTCCGATTCTCTCATAAGCAGCTGCTCGGCTGCTGTATGCCAGATAATCGTCCGGGGCGAGTGCAATGACCCGGTCAAAATCCATGATTGCCTCTTCGAACTTGCCCATCTTCGCCAGCGTTGAACCGCGGTTGAAATAGGCAATGCGACCTTTTGGGTTTCTGCCGATGGCTCTATCGAAATCCGCGAGCGCCTCGGAGAAGCGACCTGTTTTTTCCAGAACTGACCCTCGATTGCTGTACGCAAGGAAATCATCCGGGTCCAGTTGGAGTGCCTTGTCGAAGTTATCGATCGCCTCGGAGAAGCGGCCCTCGGCAGAGAGTGCCGAGCCTAAGTTAGTATAGGCCCGGGGGGCGTTCGTCGGCTCCTTTTGGATGACAGCGGTCCAAAGAGAAACGCTGTTTTTCCAGACCCTTATTTGTGAGGAGGTCACAACGGCAAGGACCAGTATCAGCAGGATGTCCAGGACGATGCTAAGACCTCTGAGTACTCCGCGCATTCTTATCAGGCCCCACGCAGCCGCAATGCCGGCGAGGATAAAAGGAGCCAGGCTCGGAAGATACGTATATCTGTCTGCCATCGCCTGACCTCCCACCTGCACAAGGCCCAGCACCGGCAGCAGGGTTACCACGTAATATGCCCACGACGCAGGCCATAACTTCCGGGTTCTCGCTACGGCAATGCAGGCGATGGTGATGCCCCCGACCAGCACTATTCCCACGACATACTCGGGAGATAGCGGCAATGAATCCTTGGGATAGGGGTAGGACGGGCTCAGCTTCATAGGGAACAGCATTTGCCAGAGGTAGGCAATGAGCGAGCGCGACGCCACGACTATCCGGCTGCCCAGAGGCACTGTCTCCATGAGCCCCATGGCCCCTCCCGCCCTTTGTGCCAGGAATGTAACCACTGCTGATATGAGACTCAACGCAAAAAAAGGAGTTTTTTCTAAGAACGCTGACCGCAATGATCGGGGAGAGCTGATTCTCTCCAGGGGATACCAATCCAGTATCAGAAGAACGAGAGGAAGGCTCACCGCCATGGGTTTGCTCATCAAGGCAAGAACAAACAAGCAAAGAGAAAGGTAGTACCACTTCTGCCTTGTCTCTCCTCTGTCTCCTGCCGGTGCGGGCCGTCCTGCCGGAACGGAAGAAGCCGAATGCCGATAATAGTTCAGATATGTCAGGATGCTGAGCAGGAAAAAGAAACCGCACAGCACATCCTTTCGCTCCGCAACCCATGCCACCGACTCTACATGCACGGGATGAATCCCGAATAATAACCCTGTCATACCTGCCGCAATGAGCGTCGCGGGTTTAGACGAAAACCTTGAATCGCCATCCTCCTTTTTTTTTGAGGAGAAGTTTATGAGCCTAATCGCAAGGAGCACCACGAGAAAAGTGTTAAACACATGAAGGATGATGTTCGTCAAATGATGTCCCCGTGGGTTTAGACCCCAGATCGCATAGTCCAGAGCATGGGAGAGCCAGGTGAGGGGATGCCAGTTGCCTACATGAAAACCCCAAAAAGCCCACTTCAAAAAAGCTACATTAAGGGACCATATATAAGGATTATTGAGCACATAGTCGTTGTCGTCCCAATTGACAAAGCCATTTCCGAGCGCCGGGAGATAGACGATAAAAGTCACGCACGCAACGCCGGCTGCCACGAGAAGTTCGTAACGCATCCGATACCGCTCGAAGCCGCCTATATTCTTATCATTCTTGTCCATGCGATTTTTTTATTCAATTTACCGTTTTGTAAGATAACAAAGGCAGGCCATAATCCGTCAAATGCCACCCCCAGTCAGCCTGGGCAATATTCATGGGTCATATTATAGCTCAGCCTTGCTCTGAAAGCATGTTTTACCAATCTGGGAGGAAGTGGCCCATCAGGCTACCACCCTTAAAAGAACGGCTCATACCGGCCAGGTAAGCTACGCTTCGATCAACAACCAACCCCTTGTCTGAGAGTGGCCGGGTGAAATCATAGAGAAACACTAAGCCCAGCTTTCTGAATTGTGCCAGGTTCATCACGAAGCAGACCTCTTTCAGATTTGTCGAAGACCACTTCTTCATATTCACCCATGTGCGCACCGCGTCGTGGGGCATCATGCCACTCTTGATCATAATACGTTAAAACTTTCATGGTTTCCTCAACATTTGAGAGAAGTGTTGATTTCTTTTGGAAAAGAGAGGAGGGCAGATGCAAATCAGGCAGTAAAAAGGGGCTTGCTTGTGCAAGCCCCTTAAGGTTTGTTAGACCGACAATCTTATTTCCTGGAGACTAGTCTTTCACGTGGCACTTGTTGCAGAGTGACCGCTGATAGGTAGCGAAGGTGCTGGCCGGCCTGTCATAGTAGTTGGCCAGTGCTTCTGCA
>QKDO01000084.1 GCA_003252075.1 Nitrospirota bacterium | reverse complement strand
AGGACTTTTTGTACTGTTTCCCCGTCGATGTTATACGTAGCCCCGTTTTTTTCAAGCCGCTTTCCTGCCTCTTCGTCGGAATTCTTTATCAATGTGTAATAAACTCTGTGGACTTCTAAGGAAGACCTCCGCTTTTTCAGAAAGCAGCTTTTACCGAGATATATATTACCTCTCCGGGGGTGTTCATCTCAACTTTCTGAAAGAACTTTTTTATGATTTCGTCCCGAATGCGAATGCAGCCATGACTTCTGAACTGATATACCAAAGGCGGCTTGATCGTTTCATGGATCAGAATCCCCGGTACGGAGGTCTCGATTGCATATCTGCCGAGCGGGTTGTCAGGGCCTGCAGGCAGGATGGTCATGACCTCTTTCCTCTCCATTTCCATCTCCTACCGTATGGAGGGTGGGACATACCAAATCGGATCCTTCGCTGTCGCAATAATCCCGGATCTTCCCAGCGGCGTCTTCCAGTTCGTCTCGGCCGGCGCTGTGAGCATACCGAGTCCCACGGGAAAAGACTGAGCGACTTGGCCGTCTCTGAAGTAATACAGTGTCCTGTCCTGAACCTTGATGATGCTGTTGTCGGTCACGGGCGGCACAATTTTTCGTGCATTGACTCTCAGTTTCCGGCCGATCTGAAGCCATTTTTTCGTGTCGATATTATTGTCCTTGGCTATCTTACGCCAGTTGACACCTGTGCGGGCCCCGACAAGCTCAAACGCGTCACCTTTCTTGACAGTGTAGAACAGCTCTTTCCTCGTGATCAGACCGGCGGGCGAGAGGGAAGGCAGCATAAGTAACGAAAAGGAAGAAAAAGGATGAGCTGCTTATTAATGTTCCGTGCCAAGTTCCCTGTCTTTATAGATACTATCAACTGTGGATCTTTCAACGTCCTCGAGCATCTCTATCCGGGCCTTCTCTATGCGCTCAATCGGGAGCTGCAGATTCTTGCTGATCTGCTCCAGAGGGACATTCTTAGCAAAATGCTCCTCTGCGATAATAACCTTCAGGACATCGTCAAGGACGGCTTCCCGAAGATTACTATCCATGATATCAACCTGCGCACTTGCAGTATGGAAATCAAATCCTTTAGCCAGTCCGGCTTTCACTTTTGCAAGTGCCTTGACGTAAATCTTCTCGTCCTCTGGGATAAAAGTATCATCGGACATATCATCAAACCATTTTTCGGCCATGGTCCCCCCAAAAAATAGAATTACAATATCCTACCACAGCGGCAGGAGATAAATATAATGTTCGGCAACAGTTCAGGGCTAAATGCAGGCGGTTGACAATGACAGGGGAGAGACTTAAAATTAGCACCAATACCATTGTGCGGGAGGCTTGCGTGGCAGACAGGATAACAGTAAAAAATCCTATTGTCGAGATGGATGGTGATGAAATGACCAGGATCATCTGGCAGTTCATCAAGGACAAACTGATATCACCTTTCCTTGATATAGACCTGAAATATTTTGATCTTGGCATGAGGCACAGGGACGAGACGGACGATCGAGTGACAACGGAAGCGGCTATCGCAATCAAGGAGTACGGCGTTGGCGTTAAGTGTGCAACGATAACACCGAATGCCTCTCGTGTAAAGGAGTACAATCTTGCGCAGCAGTGGAAAAGCCCGAACGCTACTATCCGATCGATTCTCGATGGTACGGTCTTCCGGAAGCCGATCATCATTAAGAATATACCGCCGGGTGTCAGGTCATGGAAAAAGCCCATCATCATCGGACGACATGCATATGGCGACATCTACAAGAGCACGGAGATCGTTGTTGATGAACCCGGCACCGCGGAACTTGTTTTTTCGCCTTCGGCCGGAAGCGAAAAGAGGATCATGCATGTGCATGACTTCACGGGTCCTGGGGTGATCATGGGAATGCATAACACCGAGTCTTCCATCAGGAGTTTTGCCAAAGCGTGCATCAACAATGCGTTGAGTGAAAAGATGGACATCTGGTTTGGCGCGAAGGACACGATCTCAAAGCAGTACCACGGTTTTTTTCGGGATGTTTTTGCGGAGGAGATAGACAAGTCAAAGGATGCACTGCAGAACGCAGGAATTCAGTACCGCTATATGCTGATTGACGATGCAGTTGCGCAGGTAATGAAGTCTGATGGCGGCATGCTCTGGGCATGCATGAACTATGACGGTGATGTCATGTCCGACATGATAGCATCAGGCTTTGGCAGCCTTGGACTCATGACCTCGGTACTTGTGTCGCCCGACGGCAAATTCGAATTTGAGGCTGCCCATGGAACGGTCATGCGCCATTACTATGCACATCTGAAAGGCGAGGCAACATCTACAAATTCGATAGCGTCGATCTTTGCCTGGACAGGAGCGCTTTCCAAAAGAGGTGAATTGGACAACACACCGGATGTCGTGAAGTTCGCACAAGCAGTTGAACGGGTGGTGATCGAAACAGTCGAACAGGGGACTATGACAAAGGACCTCATGCTCATTGCAGAGCCAACAGTTTCGACGTATGCCCTGACCGAAGAGTTCATTGATGCAGTCGCGGGAAGGCTGGAAAAAGTGGTTTAATAACCTGCTGGAACACAGAAGGGTCAGTGGTTCATTCGCTGGACCGAACCTGGCGTGCGTGGAACTGGGCACAGAGCACCGCCCAGGCGCATTCAGTCTTTTTCTCCTCGTATCCACCAGTCGCTTTTATCCGAGAACCACCAGAGGGAAGAGTCCGTCTCAAGGATGATCCCGGCAAGCTCGCGGGCGATGTCAGTCTTGAGCCGTTTAAGCGCAAAATCAAGCCACTCTTCCGCATAGGTGTTGCCAAGATCCTTGTATTCTTTCAGGGCAACGATCATCTCAAGCTGGTCGGCGTCATAGGCGAGCTTTGCTTCCGGGCTCTCACCTTTCATGAATTCAAAGATCAGTTCCCTGATCTCGTCGCCGAAGGGAAGAGTATCTGCCAGGTCGTTGACCGCCTTTATTTCATCGGCCTTCACATATTTTTTGTTCACGTAATTCAAATCACCTGTCCTGGCCTCGGGAAGGTCATGGAACAGGCACATTTTGAGGAGTTTATCTTTGTCCACATCAGACGCTAGATGCCCGAGGACAAAACCGATATATACTGTTCTGAAGATGTGCTCTGCTACTGATTCAGCCCCTGAGCCGAGAAACTGGAACCCGGTGCGTGGTGTGCGCTTCAGCATACCCGCTTCGAACAGAAAATTTGCTATGCGTTTCATGGTAACTCCGCACAAGAGTTTTTTTTATTGAGCCTGTGTCCGTGCGAAAAGTCAAGAGCCTTGCACGATGCGATGATTGCAGGATCCGGGTGAACTGGGATATAATGGGCATCCAGGGGTTTAGAACATAGCACGCCTGCACGGAGCCTGACCGCCGGCAGGTTCTGCAGGTGAAACAGTACCGGTGAAGGACATGACCGCAGCTAATGGAAGGGCCGTGTGTCTTTCACGTCTGTTGCTCTCTGTAGCTCTGGTATCAGGTGATGCCCTATACTTTGCCTGCCGCATGTAATGCAAGGAGAACCGCATGTCAAATTTGAAAAAGATGTATAAGACTATTATGGATGACAAGTTCCCGGATGACATGACCATCAGGTTTGGGGAACAGACGCTTGTTTACCGCAAGAGATCGTGGAAGATACCAGACGAGAAATCCGGGGAACTTATCGAGAAGGGTCTGCGCTACGGAGAGAACCCGGACCAGCAGGCGGCGCTGTATGAACTGGTGAATGGCAATCTTGTGCTGGGTGACTGCCGGTTCATCGAACCGGGCAATGGACTGGTGAGCAGTATTGCCGAGGCTGACATGATCCAGGCCGGGAAACATCCGGGGAAAACGAATCTCACGGATCTTGATAACGCACTGAATATTCTTAAATTCCTTGCCGACCGACCCGCAGCAGCAATCATGAAGCATAACAATCCGAGCGGCGTGGCCTATGCCATAACGGTTGCCGAAGCGTATGACAAGGCGAACATGGCCGACAGGATTGCCGCATTCGGCGGATGTCTCGTGGTCAACCGTTCGATGGACAGGCAGACTGCCGAGATGGTGAACAGCAACTACCTGGAAGTTGTGGCGGCACCAGAGTTCGAAGAAGGAGCGGTTGATATCCTCGCGCAGCGCAAGAATCTCCGGATCGTGCGGATCAACAAGATCGCGCAACTTGAGCAGTACCGCCATCTGCAGTTTGTTGATTTCAAGTCGCTGCTTGACGGCGGTATCATCGTCCAGCAGTCGCCGGTGAACAGGATAAGGACAAAGGATGACTTTCTCCCTGCGAGGACAGTGTTCAAGGGAAGGGAATATGCGATTGAGCGGCAGCCGACCGCGCAGGAGTATGCTGATATGCTGTTTGGCTGGAACGTGGAGCAGGGCATTACATCGAATTCCGTGATCTATGTGAAGGACGGCGTCACGGTAGGGATCGGCACCGGTGAACAGGACAGGGTCGGCGTGGCAGAGATTGCAATCTTCAAGGCGTACACGAAGTATGCAGATGCGCTCTGCTACAGAACGTACGGAGTTCCCTACAAGACATTTGAGCTTGAGGCATCGCAGGGCAAGCGTGACAGTGCCCTCCTTCGTGGCATAGATGAAGAGACAAAAAGGGCGAGAGGCGGGCTGACAGGTGCTGCGATGGTATCGGATGCATTTTTTCCTTTCAGGGACGGCGTTGATGCCGGCATTAAGGAGGGGATTTCAGCGGTTGTGCAGCCCGGCGGGTCAGACCGTGACTTCGAGTCCATAGAGGCATGCAATCAGGCCGACCCGCGCGTGACTATGGTATTCACCGGACAGCGGGCATTCAGGCATTGATTTTCCGGTTAAGGCTGCATGAAAGAATTTTTTGCTAGAAAAAGTACACTTTTTTTTCTTGTAATGCTATAATTTCATTTCCCATTGCCGGGACCTGTTACACTGGCAGGCGATAAATTGCCATAACATGCTTGACTTTTATAAAATATCTCTGGTAAACTTGCAAGGTTTTCCCGGGGTATAGAGGATTGTTTACTTTTTATTTTTTGGAGGAAACGTGCCCACGATAGCACAGTTAGTACGGCAGGGACGCAAGACCCTGATAAAAAAGACGAAGAGCCCTGCATTGAAATCATGCCCTCAGAAGAGGGGCGTATGCACCAGGGTTTACACGACAACGCCAAAGAAGCCGAACTCTGCATTGAGGAAGGTTGCCAGGGTGCGGCTAACCAATGCAATGGAAGTTACGGCATATATTCCGGGGGTAGGACACAATCTTCAGGAACACTCGATCGTTATGATCAGAGGCGGAAGGGTGAAGGACCTTCCCGGCGTAAGGTATCACATCATCAGGGGAACGCTCGATTCGCAGGGCGTCAATGACAGAAGGCGCGGAAGATCCAAGTACGGAACCAAGAAGCCTAAATAATACGGAGTCAGGAAATGCCGAGAAGAAGAGTTGCAGAAAAAAGAGAGATACTGCCGGACCCGAAATATAACAGTAAGGTCGTAAGCAAGTTCGTAACGATCATTATGGAGAGTGGAAGGAAGTCCACAGCCGAGAACATCTGCTATGGTGCGTTCGATATCATCAAGGAAAAGACGGGCAATGATCCTCTTAAGGTATTCAAGACAGCGCTTGAAAACGTAAAACCGCTTCTTGAGGTCAAACCGAGGAGGGTCGGCGGTGCGACGTATCAGGTTCCGGTCGAAATCAGGCCACAGAGAAGGATGGCCCTTGCATTTAGGTGGATTATTAATTACTCACGGGGTCGCGGCGAAAAGACCATGCGGGAAAGGCTCGCAGGTGAACTACTTGATGCCTTTAATAACACCGGTTCTTCCATCAAGAAGAAGGAAGATACCCACAAGATGGCTGATGCTAATAAGGCGTTTGCCCATTATAGATGGTAAAGAGCTTAGGGGAGATATATCTTGTCACGGGGTCCTTTAGAAACAACGCGAAATATCGGTATCATGGCGCACATCGACGCAGGGAAGACCACGACCACCGAAAGGATCCTGTACTACACAGGCGTAACCTATAAAATTGGAGAGGTCCATGAAGGTACCGCGGTCATGGACTGGATGGTTCAGGAGCAGGAACGGGGCATCACCATAACTTCAGCTGCTACTACCTGCACATGGCGTGATCACAGAATAAACATTATCGATACCCCGGGCCATGTGGATTTCACCATCGAGGTCGAACGTTCCCTCAGGGTTCTTGATGGCGCTGTTGCCGTGTTCGACTCTGTTTCGGGCGTTGAGCCCCAGTCAGAGACCGTGTGGCGGCAGGCAAACAAGTACAATGTCCCGAGGATCGCCTTTATGAACAAGATGGACAGGATGGGTGCCGATTTCTTCATGTGTATCAACAGTATGGTTGACAGGCTCGGAGCAAACCCCGTTCCCGTGCAGATCCCTATCGGCGCTGAGGACCAGTTTAGGGGCCCTATCGACCTTATCGAGATGAAGGCATTCTTCTATGACGATGAGACACTGGGCGCGAAATATGTGGAAGGTGATGTCCCTGCCGAATATCTCGAGCTGGCAAAAGAATATAGGGAAAAGATGATTGAGGCTATTTCTGATGTGGACGAGATTATCATGGAAAAATTCCTTAATGGCCAAGAGGTTACTGCCGGCGAGATCCGCGCAGCGCTGAGGAAAGGCACCGTGGAGATGAAATTTACGCCGGTTATCTGCGGTACGGCGTTTAAAAATAAAGGTGTTCAGCATCTTCTCGACGCAATTGTTGACTATTTGCCCTCTCCGTATGATATACCTCCGGTAATTGGTATATCGCCCGATGATGGCTCAGAGCAGCTCAGAAAGCCCGACCCCAAGGAGCCGTTTTCAGCCTTTGCATTCAAGGTTATGACCGATCCTTTTGTCGGCCAGCTTACCTTTCTGAGGGTCTACTCAGGGACCATGAATGCAGGCTCATACGTATACAATTCCACAAAGGGCACGAAGGAGCGCGTTGGAAGGCTCCTGAAGATGCATGCCAACAAGAGAGAAGATATCAAGGAAGTCTCAGCGGGTGATATAGCGGCGGCCGTAGGCCTTAAGAGCACGTTGACCGGTGATACGCTCTGCGATGAAAAGAACCCCGTAGTGCTTGAGGCCATGGAGTTCCCGGATCCGGTCATCTCTGTTGCTATCGAGCCGAAGACCAAGCCGGACCAGGAGAAGCTTTCCCAGGCGCTTGCAAAGCTTGCGCAGGAGGACCCTTCGTTCAGGGTTTCGAACAATGAGGAGACAGGGCAGACGCTTATCGCTGGTATGGGCGAACTGCATCTCGAGATCATTGTGGACAGGCTGACCCGGGAGTTCAAGGTAGGCGCGAATGTCGGCAAACCCCAGGTTGCATACAGGGAGACGGTCCGTACAGCATCTAAGGCAGAGGGTAAGTTTGTCAGGCAGAGCGGCGGTCGAGGCCAGTACGGCCATGTCTACCTTGAGATGGAGCCGCTTGAAACCGGGAAGGGCTTTGAGTTCGTGAGCAAAGTCGTCGGCGGTACCGTCCCCCGCGAATACTGGAATGCCGTAGAGAAGGGTATTAAGGAGGCTGCTGACGGCGGTGTCCTTGCGGGATATCCCTTTGTTGATTTCAGGGTAACGCTTACCGATGGTTCGTACCATGAGGTCGACTCGTCTGAAATGGCATTCAAAATAGCCGGTTCCATGGGCTTCAAAGAGGCGGCCAAAAAAGCAAAACCGATCATCCTCGAGCCTATCATGAATGTTGAAGTGGTAACGCCGGAAGAATATATGGGAGACGTCATCGGCGATCTCAACTCCCGGAGAGGCAAGATACAGAGCATGGAAAAAAGAGGCAAGGCCCAGATTATCAGGGCACAGGTTCCCCTTTCGGAGATGTTCGGCTACGCAACAGACCTCCGTTCGCGGACACAGGGAAGGGCGACATACACTATGCAGTTCTCGAATTACGATGAAGTACCGAAAGGTATCGCTGAAGGCATCATTGCCAAGGTAAAGGGCGAATAGCAGTATTTACATACAGTAATCAGTGGAAAGGTTCAGCCCAGTCTATTCTGAAAACCGTCTGCAAGGAGGCGAAATGGCAAAGGCAAAATTTGAAAGGACGAAGCCGCATTGCAACGTGGGGACGATCGGGCACGTTGACCACGGCAAGACAACGTTGACGGCAGCGATCACGAAAGTGCTGGCGATGAAGGGGCAGGCGACATATCGTGCGTATGACTCCATCGACAACGCGCCGGAGGAAAAGGCGCGGGGCATAACGATCGCGACGGCGCACGTTGAGTACGAGACGGAGAACCGTCACTACGCGCACGTGGACTGTCCGGGGCACGCAGACTATGTCAAGAACATGATCACGGGGGCGGCGCAGATGGACGGGGCGATCTTGGTGGTCAGTGCAGCTGACGGGCCGATGCCGCAGACGCGGGAGCACATCCTTCTTGCGCGGCAGGTGGGGGTGCCCTATATTGTGGTGTTCATGAACAAGGTGGACATGGTGGACGACCCGGAGCTTCTGGACCTGGTGGAGTTGGAAGTCAGGGAGCTGCTGTCGAAGTACCAGTTTCCGGGAGACAAGATACCGATCATCAAGGGCAGCGCGCTGAAAGTGGTGGAGAGCGGAAGCACAGATCCCAATGCAGAGGATTACAAGTGCGTATGGGAGCTGATGACAGCGGTAGACAGCTATATACCGACGCCGGAGCGACCGATAGACAAGCCGTTTCTGATGCCGATCGAAGACGTATTTTCCATCTCGGGCCGCGGGACGGTGGTGACGGGCAGGGTGGAGCGCGGGATCATCAAGGTGGGCGAGGAAGTGGAGATCGTGGGCCTTGGCGAGACGCGGAAGACGGTGGCGACGGGGGTGGAGATGTTCCGGAAGCTGCTGGACGAGGGGCGCGCGGGAGACAACGTGGGAGTGCTGTTGCGGGGCATCGGCAAGGACGACGTGGAGCGGGGGCAGGTGTTGGCGAAGCCGGGGAGTATCACGCCGCACACGAAGTTCAAGGCAGAGGCGTATATATTGACGAAGGAAGAGGGCGGCAGGCACACGCCGTTTTTCAAGGGATACCGGCCGCAGTTTTATTTTCGGACGACGGACGTGACGGGAGTGGCGGAGATGCCGGAGGGTGTGGAGATGGTGATGCCGGGAGACAATATCAGCATGAAGGTGGAGCTGATATCGCCGATCGCGATGGAGAAGGAACTGAGGTTTGCAATCAGAGAAGGTGGCCGCACGGTTGGTGCCGGCGTCGTCACCGAAGTGTTGGAGTAG
>QKDO01000099.1 GCA_003252075.1 Nitrospirota bacterium | reverse complement strand
GAAGAAGAAGCATCCTGCATAGTCTGCGACTCCTATTTTGTATCCTTGCGGTCTTACCCTCGAACCGCTCCGTGATCGCGCGTGATGGGTCTCACTTCCTTGACGCAGCCGTGCCCTTTGTCCCATTACGCTAATCCCGAATGGCATCATGAGACTCTCGCCTGCCCTTCTTCCCTCATATAGCTTTCTTCTATAAGTAGCTGCCTCTTCAGATAAGATCACATTCTTTTCGCCAGTTCTTCACAGTATTTTGGGAATATACAGTAAATCGCGGGGGCAAGGAGATCGGGATGGCAAAAATTGTCTGGTTCAATACTTCTTCTGGGAATAGTGCTCAGTCTAAGCGGGTGCCAGTGGTTCCATCACCATCATAATGGCGCTGCAGGAAAACGTGAGGCCTCCGATCACCATGACAGAGAGAGAATACGATTGGGACGAGGGTCGGGATCGTGCCGGCAATAGAGATCATGATCGGGGTGCTAAATATAAATAAGCCCGAAGTGTCTTTCTCTTCTTCGAAGTACCTGAGGCAGCGCACTTGATTGAAGAACAATGCCGGGAAACAGCATCCGTCTTTCCTCCATGAGAAAAGGGGTGTCTGTCTTTGGACACCCCTTTTCCCCCTTATGCGTACCTGTCTATTATTTGTCAGGGGCCGGCCCTCCCTCATCCTTCGGGGACTTCCCCTCCTTCGTCGCCTTCTTGTGCCGCCTGCCGGCAAGATATGCCGCTGACGGGCTCCAGTTGAACGTTGCCACCCGCGACAGTCCTTCTGCCGTGCCGCCAAACATCTTTGCCACTGCCACCCTCAGCAGGATCGCGATCCCGATGAACGGAAGAAATACCGCATAGATCAATCACAGAACCGGTGCCGCCGCAAGGATTACAAAGGGGTTTGCCTTGTAATATACCGTGTCTTCCCGGCCTGGCAGGCTGCCCTCCGCGCTCATCGTGATCCGCTCGCCGGTGGAAAAGGTCCAATTTGCCAGGGAAATGTATCCTAAGTTTACCAAAATGTTGTGCTAATGGAGGTAACAGCGGTTGTCCCGCAGCATTCCATATCGGTTCTGCGTCGCCCTTGCATCTCGCACAATGTTCAGGCGGAATATTCTTGCGCCGCCTTTCACGTCTTACGCCGCTATACAGAAGGAGCACAATCCGGCCAATGCATGCCGGTTTTTGCTCACAGTCATCCTGCGGTCTCCGTGCCCCGGCGCTGATTCTGATAGCAGGACACGGCCTCGGGATGTTTCCAGGAGATCCTTGCCCCGGCTTAGCAAGGTTTCTCCAACATCTTGAGACAGGAACGTGAACTCCCCAACCCTGACGATATCCCATGGAAAAAAAGTGCCATAGCTGTGATATACTGAATACCACTAAGACCCGGGAGTTCAACACCTCGTCATAGCGTGATGGCAAACGACGAATCCATACGGGAGGGTATGGGACATGAGCAGCCATATGTACCAGGAGACAAAAAAGACCATCTTCATCTCTGACAGCAGCATGTCCCTCCTTCTCTGTCTCAGAATACTTCTCGAAGACATGGGATTGCGCATCATACCGCTAAAAAGCGGTTCAGTTGACGCGACGGTGGCGGTCGAATATCGGAAACACGGCTTCTGCGGAGTCCTTCCGAAACCGATCACCCTGCATGCCTTTGCTGAAGAACGGAGAGCCCTTCTCGAGGCAAAAACCTGCTGACCGGGCAGCACGAGGATGTGGACTTCTTACTACACGCACACCGATTGGCGCTCCGAAATGACGAGGGAAGAAAAAATAATATCAACTTAAGTAAGAAAACGGTAAAATCGCTATACTCTTGCGCATGGTTCCGCAAGCGACCTAGGGAGGGGGCTGTTTCATGGAGAACACCAGACGTTTCAAAAGATACAAATTAGATTTTGTGGAGGTAAACGGCCAGTTGACATTTGCTACTGACGTAACCCTGCTTGACATAAGCATGGGCGGCATATCGCTGAAAGCGGACAGGAGGCTGAATATCGGCTGCAAATATGTTATCAAGCTGGAAGACAAGAAAAAGACTATTGCCCTGAAGGGTGAAGTTGCATGGTCCGCACTGAGTGGGACCAGAATGACCCCGGACGGTGAAACTATTCCGCTCTACACGGCAGGAATGAAGTTCGTCGACCTTTCGCAAGAAAAGACCGCAGAACTCCTGTATTTTGTTGAACATCACCGTAAGGAAGAGGTGCCGCCAGCAGTTGACCGCAGGCACAATGTCAGGTTTCTCATCGGGGATCCGGGAAAGGCAATCCTAAACTATCCGGCAGATTATAAGGTGAAAGTAGTCAGTCTCAGCGGCATGCTCATTGAGACCTCCCACAGCCTGGCGTGCGAAAGCAAGATTCCGATGGAATTGTCTCTTCATGATGAGAGCCGTATCAGCTTTGTCGGGAGAGTTGTTACCTGCCAGATGGCAGGGAATAACGACAAAAGACAATATGACATCGGAATAGAATTCATTGATGTAACGGACAAAGACCGTGAAGTTCTTCGTTCATTCATTGCTTACGTGGCAGCGTTAAAGATTGAATAGAAGGCATGAGCCAAGCAGAGACCGTCCGTGATGCTGATACAGTAAAGCTGCTTATTAACTTCAGAAGGTGGTATCCATGAGAAAGCTGGCTATCTTTGCACTGATAAGCATTCTTGCTCTGGCTGTTAACGGATGCACTTCAAAGTACATGAAGCCCACAGGCCCTGATGCTGCAGCACGTTATGCTCCGTCAATTGATAAGGCTGCCATCATCTTCATGCGTCCCTCTTCTCTGGGGGGAGCCATTCAGTCTTCGGTATTCGATGTCACTTCCAGCGACAATGTTCTTGTTGGCATTGTATCACATAAGACAAAGGTCGCCTACAGGGTTTCACCGGGCGAACATCTCTTTATGGTGGTCGGTGAGAGTGCTGATTTTATGAAAGCCGATCTCGAATCTGGCAAGACCTATTATGCCCTGGTAACCCCGCGGATCGGTGTATGGAAAGCACGGTTTTCTCTGAAGCCTGTCCATAAGAATGAGATCAGTTCAGATGACTTCAAGGACTGGAACACCAGCTGCGAGTTCGTCGAAAATACGGAAGCCTCTTACCAATGGGCAAGAGATAACATGCCGAGTATTCAGGAAAAACGGACGACATATTTCGAGAAGTGGATGAACAAGCCGGAGACTGAACGACCGCTTCTGGATAAAGAAGACGGCATGTAGATATCGTCCTCCTATGCTTCCGGTGGTATGCCTTCCCGCAGTATATTGGCAGTCATCCCCATTTTCCGGCCGGTATCTTCATACTTTCTTCAAACAACGGAGATAATATTATCTCAGCGATGAGAACGCAGGTCTTGAGATGGGTGCTGTTCGCTGTCCTGATGACCGCCATGAATATGATCGGATTGGCAGTGATAGTCCTCTCTGCGCTCGGCAAGGACAGCAGCCCGGCAGCGCAGGAATCAGCTTCCTGTCCGTCTCCTGCTGCAACTTTTTCAGAAAGGAAGAAAACAGCCATGCCAGCAACCGAACATACGACAGCATTACCGCTCTTGGATATTGAAATACCCTCTCACATCGAGACAGCCACCTTCGGGCTTGGCTGATTCTGGGGACCTGACTCCCGGTTCGGGAGCATGGAGGGCGTTATCAGAACACGCGTCGGCTACAGCGGCGGCACCAAACCCTCTCCGGCATACCGCAGCCTCGGCGATCATACCGAAACGGTCCAGATTGATTACGACCCGGCAAGAATAACCTACGAGCTGCTGCTGAATGTCTTCTGGGAAAGCCACGACCCGACCGAACGTTCGTGGTCAAAGCAGTACCGGAATGTCATCTTTTACCATAATGACGAGCAGAAGAGAATTGCGGAGAAAACGCGGGACCGTATAGCCGCACAGCTGGGCCGTCAGGTACGGACAGAGATTGTCCTTGCCTCGACCTTCTATCCTGCGGAAGATTACCACCAGAAGTTCCATCTTCAGCGGGACCCGGTGCTCACCGCAGAATATGATGCCATCTACCCTGACATGAAGGATTTTGTGAATTCTACCGCGGTCAGCAGGGTGAACGGTTATCTCGGCGGTTTCGGCACTGCTGCGCAGCTCAAGAAGGAGATCGACAGCCTCGGCCTGTCGCCTGCAGGCATGAAGCGGCTTCTCGATGGCGCTCCGCTCCGCAACCGATAGGCAATCCTCCTAGGTTGTCAGGAAACGCAGGACCTGGTTCTTAATCGTAATATGATCGATGGGGATGTTCGGTACGTCCCTGTTGCCGGGAACTGCAAGGGCGTGGATGAATTTCAGTCCCTTGCTGCCTGATCTCATCGCCTCTGTAAGCTGCTCCTTCGTGGATGTCTTGAGCGTATTTCCTATGCCGAAGCCCCGGGCAACAAGCTCAAGGTCAACACAGGAGCCGGTCAGGGTCTCCTGGCTGCCTGTCGAACCGTAGGAACTGTTGTCGATGGCGAGTATCGTCAGGTTATCCGGCGCGAGATGTGCTGCCGTAGCAAGCACGCCGGGATTCATGAGCAGGCTGCCGTCGCCGTCGATCACGACCACGTCCTTCCCTGAAGAAATGCTCATGCCCAGACCTACGGGAGATGCCATGCCCATACTGCCCAGCATATAGAAGTTCGATTCTTGATGCTTGATTGCATGGAGTTCCTTGGAAGGCCAGCCGAGATTGCTCACCACAGCCTTGCCGGAAAGATAGGGAGCAATGGCCTCGATGATATCATAGCGGGAACAGGCCGGAGGCGAGATCTCCCTGCGCTGTTCAGGGATAATGCAGGCAATGGGCCGCTGATCAAGCTGGCGGACACGCTGCTCCGGAGACTCTTCCCAGATGGCCGGATTGAGCAAAAAAGCATGAACACGGCTGTCCGCATACACTTCCGGCAGTTTCTGCGCCACGACGATAAGATCGGCCGGAGAGCTGATGACGGAAAACGGGATGCCGGCTCCGCTGAGGATCGCGGGCAGCCGCTGCCCCATAGGGAACTGTGCCGCGATCTTCTCCTTATATATCCCCCGCTGGCTCACAAAGATCGCCAGCGGCAGCTCGTAGAACTGCGTGAGCGACAGGAGCGCATTCACCATATTCCCGATGCCCGAGCTCTGAACGAACACGGCAGGCCGCCTTCCTCCCAGCGCTGCGCCGGCGCAGATGCCGACACCCTCCTCCTCCCGCGTAAGCGGGACATGGAAGAAGCGCTCTTCGACCATCTCGAGGAGCGTCTTGATCTTTTCGCAGGGCAGGGAAGCGGTCATATCCACTGCCGCATTCTTCACTATCGTTATGAGCTCTTCTTCAGGACTGTACATACCAGATCCTCGATCTCCCTGTCCGTGATTTTCTTTGATATAAACACCGGCTCAACATTGTATGTCTTCTTTTCCCTGCCGAGCATCACCTCGCCGCCGCCGGTAATATTCAGCAGGACACTATCATCTCTTCCTATAGTCTTTTTGTCCACTGCCTGTTTCAGTGCGCCGACAGCAACGCCTGCAGCAGGCACAATGTCAACGCCCTCCAGATTGCTGAAAAGCTCCATGGATTCAAAAACCTCCCGGTTCGTCACCCCGTACATGCTCCCCTGCGTTGCCTGCATGGCATCGAAAACACCGCCTTGTACCGTGTATGCAGGGTATCTGGTCGAAAGCACACGCGTTGATATCTGCCCGATGAGTTCCGGCCTCAGGTCCTCCTCAAAAAGCTCCCGGCTTTTCTTTTCCCAGGCCTTCACCATCGGCGCAAAAGGCAGGTTCTGCGCAAGGTGGAGCCTCGGCAACACCGACCCGAACCTCCCGTCACACAAAAAACGCTCTGACATCTCCCAAACGCCGATGCCTCCCGTACCGCTGCCTACTGCCTGAACATAGTGGTCAGGCAGCCTCCCCATGACGGAGACGGCTTCAAGGATCGTCGAACCGAGACCGTCACGCTTGGCGATATTCTTGACTCCGCCCTCAAAGGGAAACCCCGATATGACTGCGATCCTTCGTGCGACATCTATGGAATCCGAGTAGTCCCCGTCTCCTACTGCCAGTGTCGGGACCATGGAAGAGCTCTCGAGATACCACATCTCCATCAGGCACATCCTGGGGACAACGATTATGACCGGGAATCCGGAGACGGTCGAGAGATGGGCAAAGGCCCGGGCCGTATTCCCCGCCGATGCTACGACCAGACCATTCACACCGTTTTCGATCGCATTCTGGAGCACGATCGCGGCCTCAAACTCCTTGAACGTGCAGGCCTCAAGAAATGCCCCCCTCTCCGGCCAGTATCCGTTGAACGCTATATACAGGTTTTCCATGTCAAGATGGCGTGCAAGCCACTGGGACCGGTAAACGCTTGTTCCGGACTGTTCAAAAGCCGGGGTATGCACCGGCAGCCAGTTGAATTTCCATATCCCTTTTCCGCAGTCATCCCTGAACGTGTCCCGGTAACGTGTTATCAGCAGAGAGTTTGCGCAGTGCTCGCAAAAGGCGCAATAGGTGCCAGCCAGCTCTTTGCCGCATTTCCTGCAGATGATCGAAAAATGGCTCATGGCTTATCCTGATCTATTTACAATGTTCTCGCCTCTGGAAAGGACAGGGCATTTGAGCTGCTTTATCCGGCCGATGCTCAGACAGTTTGCATAGCTGAAAAGAACTAGGCCGGATACCTCGCGGGTCGAAGACCGAGAATGAGCCATTATGCTATGTCCTTTCTCGCGCATCATAATCTGTGAATAATTCAGCCTATCCTTTCCCGAGGAGACCTGATATCAGTTCCATGATATCAACAATCGGGATCTTTGTCTTATGATCCTGCATCGCCTCATGCACTTTTGCGTAACAGGCAGGGCAGCTGAGGATGAGCTTGTCCGCTTTTTTCCGGACAGCCTCGTCTATGGTCAACCGGCCCATGGCTACGGCGTTTTCATGATACACCTTCCGTGCAGCGCCTCCTGCTCCGCAGCAGCGGGATTCCAGCCTGTTGTGGTCGAATTCCAGAAGTTCGATGCCCGGAATGTTCTTCAGAACGTCCCGCGGCTCCTCCATGATCCCGACACCCCTGCTCAGATAGCACGGGTCGTGATAGATGATCCTCTCCCTCAGCTCCCGTTCGATCTTCAGCCTGCCAGCAGCGAAGGCACCGGCAACGGCCTGGGTGATATGCCGTATCCTGAAGGGCAGTTCCCTGCCGTAATAGAGCGGCCAGTCCCGTGCCATGATATTGACGCAGCAGGGGCAGGAACAGACAAGCGTTTTCACATCTCTCGCCTGATAGGCCTCGACGAGCCTTTTTACGAGGCCCTCGAGCATATCATGCTGCCCGGTGATGAAGAGGGGGAAACCGCAGCAGACCTCTTCCTCCGGCGGGAGCATGGTGAAAGGTTCGCCTATGGCATGCAGGACGAGGACATCCCCCTTCACCATCGGATGGGCCTCATAGGCGCCTGTGCAGCCCGCATAGTATGCTACCGGGGCCTTTTCCACAACCTGAATGTCCTCAGGAAACCAGGGGCTATACCGCTCCTCTGCGGGCTTGCCATACGGGTTGCCGGTCTTCCCTATCGCCTCGGGCATTTCCTTCTGCGGCCCGAGGGGGCCGAGTCCGCGGCGTACCATCTCTTTCCTAAGCATCGGCCAGAGCCGCTGTGTATTGATGCCCACGGTGCAGTTCTGACCGCAGGCCCCGCAGGTCGTGCACTCAAAGACCGCCCTGGTGAAATCCTCGAGGAGCTTTCTGTCGATCTCTTTAGCGCCGAGAATTTTTGCCTTCAGGCTGTCCGTTGCCATGATGAACTCCCTGAACATCCTGATCTTCTCGGGCGGGGATATATCAGGGTTCTTCGTAACCTGCTGGACAGGACAGCAGTCCAGGCATTCGCCGCACTGTGTGCAGGCGTCGATTTCGATCCGCTGGGAAGGGGTAAGATTTTTTGTGAAGGAGTCGCTATTTTTCATGCAGCAGGTAGGGGAGCTCATCCTCGCGCTGCCTCGCCTCGATCATGGTCAGGGGCGCAGCGAACATATGGGTCGGCAGGCTCACAAGGAGAACAAGAAAGATAATAAAATGGAACAGGAACGTGATACTCTCCGGGGAAATGCCCATGTGAAAGGTCACGAGTCCCATGGTGAAGTGCTTAATATCCACCATATCTGCGGGAAGGGAATATTTCATGACAAGACCGCTTACGCACGAGACCATCATCAGCCCGAGGAGCATAAAGTTATAGCTCGAAATATACGTTTTTTTTTCGATGACGAGCTTCATGGCACCTATATAGATGAGAGACGCCGGCAGCAGCCATGCCGCGACACGCGCAGGGATATCCATGGCATAAACAAACGGGGGCGACGGTTCGAGGACATAACGCAGATGCCGGAGAAAGAGGATGAGCAGTGATGCATGGAAGGTCCACTCCCCCAGCCAGAGAACATCATTCGCTCTGAGGAGCCTCCTGAGGAGCAGGATATCCACCAGGGCATTCAGGAACACGGGCAGCGTCAGCGTCTTGCCCGGCAACACCCGCGGCGGCGCCTGCTGCGCCCAAGTCACCATCCTGACCAGATACCCGGCAACAAAGAAGAGAAAACAGGTATAAAAGCCCACGGATAGAACAAGTCCCACAGGTTTCCCTCTCCAGCCTTCCGGCCATCATGGACAGCCGTTCATCCTGTTTCGATTTCGGTGAAGGCCTTCTCGATATGCGCTCTGTCTGCCTCAGGACAGACCGAACGAATAAGCATCTCAGTTATATGATACACCTTCAGGCCGGAGGAAGTCGCCTCAGTCCCTGTCATCAGCCCCATCTGGCAGGTCTGACAGGGCGTGACGATGGCCTCTGCTCCTGTTTCCTCGGCCTGTCTGATCCTCGCTGCAGACATCTTTTTCTGTATCTCCGGCTTGGCGAGTTTCAGTCCCCCCCCCATGCCACAACACAAGGAAAAGGGGCCGTGCCGCCGCATCTCGATGAGCGAGAGTCCGGGGATGGCATGCAGGATGTTCCGCGGTTCACGGTAGATCTGATTATGCCGCCCCAGATGGCAGGGGTCATGATAGGTCACCTTCATGGAGACGTTCCTGGTGGGCGTAAGATTCCCCTCCCTGATGAGCCTGTCAAGATACTCGGTCAGGTGCAGGACCTCTAGAGATGCAGGCAGAATGCCCGCGTAGTCGGAGTGCAGTCCCTTGAAGCACCCTGCACAGGAGACGATGATCCTGCCTATGCCGGATCGAAGAAACAGGTCCGCGCGCTGCTGCGCCGCGTCAGCAAACCCCGGGTCACCCATGCGCCTCAGTTTGCTGGCGCAGCAGGGTTCATCAGGTCCGAGGATTGAAAAATCTACGCCTGCTTCCTGAAGGAGCCGAGCGGACTGGACCGCTACTGCCTGCATTGCCGGATCAAAACTTGCCGTGCACCCTGCAAAATAAAGGACAGGCGCCTGATACTCCTTCCAGAGCCTCACCGGTTCCTTCAGCAGTCCGGCCCGCCATGCTGTTTCTGCCCACAGACCGCGTTCTGTCTGGGGCTTTGCAAAGGAATTGTTGCACTCCCTGATCGCGGTAAGATGTTTGATCTGCTCCTCCGGTTGGGAGATGCCGGCCTTGACCAGCGACTCCCTCGCCTGTTCCCAGAGTTCATGGGTATTTATCCTCACCGGGCAGACAATGTGGCACTGTCCGCAGGCAGAGCACTCATAGAGGCCTTCGAGGAACTCTTTCATATCCTCCCCATTGAGGCCGGATGTTACGATACGTTTCAGAGACCCCAGTTTGCCCCGAGAACAGATGCTCTCGCGCGGGTCCTGTGCATAGACAGGGCACCAGGCGAGACACTCGCCGCACCGGGCGCAGGCCTCCATCTCCATGAGTTGCCTCAGGGTGAGCCCTGATGCTACCGTATCGGTCTGTACTGCTTTGTCTTGGGCCAATACATGTCCTTTCTTCCCTCTTCCTCTGCCGCATTCAGTGCGATGACAAGGGGAGCAAGGAGGCTGTGCAACAGCTTGCTGTGAGGCAGGTAGGCGAGTATGGCAGCTCCGCTGAAGGCATGAAAGATCCACGTCACCGCATGCCACGTCCCCAACCCCGCGACAATCCCAAAGCGCGCAGGCATGAAGATACCGCCGATAAAGGCATAATTGTCGAGATCGGAAGGGGAAAGGGCCATACGCAGGCTTTCGAGCATGAATCCTGACAAGGTCATGAGCAGGAGATAGACCGTAAGAAACGTGTCTGTCTGGTCATGGGCAGTCTCGACCGGGCGAAGCACAAAACGCCGTGCCAGAGCGCCGGCGCATCCCGCAAACAGGATAAGGCCGAAAAAATCCCCCCAGAGCTTGGTGAAGGGATATCCTGCACCCCAGGAGAAAAAATCGTGCAGGCCGGCGTCAAGGGATATCCTGCTCAGGAGGAGCAGGATGAACTTTGTCAAGGAAAGGAAGGTCAGGGAGATAAACCCCCAGAAAATGCACTGATGGATAAGCCATCGCATAACCGAAAGCGAAAAAAGCTGCCGCTGGAGGAACACCTCATACAGCCAGATTCTCACGACAGGCATCTTCAGCCTGCTCATGGCGAAGCCGGTCTTCATGCCACGGATCCACCCTTTCCAGCGCCGGTACAGGGAATAATCGAGGTACAGGTGGCAACAGATGACAAAGAACCAGAAGAGGATCCACGGTCTGGGGTGCATCACTTCCCCTGTCTCATGCCGGCACGCCGGATTGGGGTGTAAAGACAATTTTCTTCATGACGTGGTAATGATTCCCATGACCGGAATCAGCCTTTCTCTTCCTTTTTTTCGAAGGTTATGCTGACAGGCCTCGGCAGGCAGACCCCCAGTTCAACCTCAATCGCCTTCAGAATACCGGAAGGTACAGGACAGGCAGCATGTTTCAGGTTCTTGGATGCCGACCGGTAGACCGGGTTGTGCAATATCGATGCGAAGGGCGCCCGAAATTCAAGAAAGGAAATATCCTCAGCCATCTTCTTCACCATGCCGCATTCCGTATCGAGACTGACATGGAGGTTCCTGTCCTTGTCCCTCTCAACAGAGACAAGCACAGAAAACCCGCAAATGCCTGATTGAACCGTAGCCCGTGTCATAGTGTTATTTTCTCTTCTACGGCCCACAGGATTCAAGGGGGAGGGGAATTTCCGTTGGAGGGGGAAATTTCGCCTTGAAGTCCTGTGGACCGTAGAAGAGAGACAGAAGACACCGCCTCTCTTCCCTGCCTTATCCCTTGATGGATGCGGCTATCGGTGCCTTCTGCTCTTCGAGCCACGCCTTCAGGTTCGTGAACTTGTCCTTCATGTGCGGTATATGCATCGCCATCATGAACTCCTTTTCAAACGCAGGCTCTGTGGCGATCTCCACAAAATTGACCCACCGGGCACGTTCGTCGGCCTCTATCCTTTTACTCTTGTTGAGAAGTGCCATGCGTGCGCCGTCTCCGGCAGCGTTGCCCACGACAACGACTTTATCGATCGGCACGTCAGGGAACATGCCGAGGGTAAGCGACGCCTCACGGTCTATATGACTGCCGAAGGCGCCTGCCAGCTCAACGCGGTCGAGCCTGGTAACTCCCATCTTCTGCATCATCAGCTTGGTGCCGGTATAGAGCGCACCTTTTGCAAGCTGGAGCGCGCGGACGTCTCCCTGGGTCACGGTAATATCCTGGTTGATGGACGTCTCATCAGCCCAGGCAAGGACATATTCCGGTTTGCCTGCATTATCTTTCCGTACGCGGTTTGAGCCGCAGTCCATGACGAACTTGCCGGTCTTGTCGATGACGCCCGCCTTGAACATCTCTGCCACAACATCAATGATGGCCGATCCGCAGATGCCTTTCGCATTGATCTTTCCTTCGATGTGGGTATGCCAGTCAGCCTTGCCGATCACCTTGTATTGGGGTTCCTTGGTTGCCGGGTCGATCTTTACCTTCTCGATCGCCCCCGGTGCCGCCCGCATGCCGAACTTGATCTGTGCACCCTCGAATGCGGGCCCCGTAGCGCAGGATGTCGAACATACCCTGTCACGGTTGCCGAGGAGAAGCTCGCCGTTCGTGCCGATATCTATAATGAGCACCATCTCATCCTGGAAATACTGTTCCTGCGCTATCAGAACGCCCACATTGTCTGCGCCCACAAAGCCTGCCTCAATGGGCAGCACATGAATGAACGACCCAGGGTTGATCCTGAGCCCGAGATCGCGCGCCTTGATATCAAGGGAGCGCTGCACAGCGGGTATGAACGGCGACCTGCCGATATAGACAGGGTTCAGGCCGAGGAAAATATGGTGCATCGCCGTATTGAACACGATCGTCAGATCATCGATTGCAAAGCCCGGGTTCGGTCCGTCCTTCTTCACCTCGTTCACGACTTTGTCGATGATCTCGTTCAGTCCGGTAATGATCGCATCCTGCATGGTCTTCAGGCCTTCCGGGTTCGACATGGCATAGGTGATCCGGGACATGACGTCCTCGCCATAGGGCACCTGGGGATTCATCATGGACTCGGTGTTGATGACCTTGCCCGTTGACAGGTCGCAGAGGTAGCCGACGCAGGTGGTCGTACCGACATCAACAGCAAGGCCGTAACACACATCTACGTGGCCGGGCTCGACCTTGACGATCTCCCTGTCCTGCCAGACCGTAAGGGTAATGGTCCATTCCCCTTCGCGCAGGACGTCCTGCAGCTGGAGCAGCACCGGATAGTCGAAGGTCAGTCCCTTAAGGCCGTAATCCTTCTCCATTTCCATGACAACACGTTCATAATCGCCGGTCGTCATGTCATGGAGCGTCGGCGGGGTAAGGGTCAGTGTATATTTTTTTACCGCGGGGTCCAGCGCTATGGAAAGCTCCTTTGCAGCCTTACGCACCACCTGTTTCCCTGCGCGCGACCGCTCGGGAACAAAGACCTTCAGGTCTCCGTGGATCTCGCAGGAGCAGGCCAGCCTGATGCCCGGCCCGTCTTCCGGCTTGATATGCTTCAGTTCATCAGCACCGGCCTCGGGCGGTGTGATATGGGACATGCTGGACTCGAGATTGTCCTTCTCAAAATACCCCTCCTCGATCCTCACCTTGCACTTTCCGCAGACCTTTTTGTCGCCGCAGAGCGCTTCGAGGTCAACCCCCAGAAGCTGCGCTGCCTTGAGAATCGTTGTGCCTTCTTCTATTTCTCCACGCCTTCCTGCAGGCTGGAAAATCACCTTGAACTTACGGCTCATATATATCTCCTCCTCGAAATCGCCATATATTTTTCTGTCATTCCGGCATAACCTGAGCCAAGCGTTGCTTCTCTCCGGGCATGTCCTGAAGCTCTGCGAAAGATTCCCGGCGCGCTGAAACCAGACCTGCGTGTCCCGGGCTTAAAGGAAGGCCAACTGCTGCCTGCCCACATGCAATGCATATTTCCAGAGCGCTTTCTTGTTAACTGCTAACTATTTGCCGCTTTCTTCTTTCCATTCCTCGAATAGGGACAGACCGTTACGCAAAAACCGCAGTTCGGCTTTCCCTCAATGCTCTGGCGCACGTTCTTGAGTGCCGCACATTTCTCATATGCAACGAGCTTCTTTCCGTGTTCGCGTACTGACCAGTGATGACCCGTGACCGCTCCTGAAGGACAGTGTCTGACGCAAAGATCACAGTCTCCACACTCGGACTCCCTGATTGGCCGATCAGGGAGCAGCGGGGCATTGGTCAGGACCGTCGCCCAGGAGAGCTTCGATCCATATTCCCTGTTGATCACCAGACCGTTCTTGCCTACCCATCCCAGCCCGGAGCAGGTGGCCGCCGTCTTATGGCAGAAGAGCTTGTACAGCTTCGTGATAAGCTTGTCCTTCTGCCGGTCGGAATCCGGGGGTATCGAAAGGTTTCTGAATCCCCGCACACTGAGCCATGATACAGCAAGACCCTGAAGCCGCGAGAGGATCTCGACAGTCCCCCGATTGAGGTTCCTGTTCACGGCGATAGCGATGCCGCGATTCAGGTGCATGATCTCGCTCGAGAGGGCCTCGGATATGTCGCCGATGCCGACAAGTGTCGCGCCTTCCCTCTTCAGGTGCTGCTTGAGCAGGTCAGCATTCACGGCTTACTGCTTTGCGGCCTTTTCGTCCCTCAGTTTCTTCAGGAACGCGACCATCTTTATCGCTTCCTTGAGGGCGTTACTTGCATCCTCTGCATAGCCGTCCGCACCCCACTTGTCCGCAAGGTCTTTGGACGTGGGCGCGCCGCCGATCATGATCATGCAGTTGGGGTTCTTCGCCTTGATCTTCTCGATGACCTTCGGCATGCCGACCATGGATGTGGTCATCATGGCCGACAAACAGACCAGCTCGGAGTCGGTCTTCAGCTGCTCGTCAACGAACTTATCAAGGGGAACGTCCCTGCCGAGGTCATAGACATGGAAGCCGGCAACATCGAACATCATCTTGACGAGGTTCTTGCCGATGTCATGCACATCGCCCTCGACCGTGCCGATGACGACCGACCCCTTGACGCCGAGGTCCATCTGCTTGCAGTGGGGTTTCAGGATGTCAAGTCCGGCATAGAGCGCGTCGGCACACATGAGGATCTCGGGAACGAAATATTCCTGTGCCTCGAAGAGCCTGCCGACCTCCTCCATGCCGGAGACGAGCCCGTCAAAGATCGCCTCATTCGCATCGAGTCCTTCGGCTACCGCCTCGTTCGCTCCTTCCCTGCATGCGTCCTCGTCATACTGTATAACGCCGTTCCTCAGCTTCTCAAGAATCTCTTTCTTTCTCGCTTCGTCTGCCATTACTTTTTACCTCCGTATGTGATAGTTTCGTCGATCATTGCCTTCATGTTCTGCGGCGGTACGGTAGGCCAAATGTCGCATCCGGGCCAGACTGCGCTGACGCCGTCATCGATGCATTTTCTGACCGTAGACCGGACGAGGTCCTCGGAGCCGGAAACGAGAACATTGTAGGCATCCACATTGCCGAAGATGAGGGCATCATTGCCGAGCTTTTTCCGGGATTCGGCAACGTCGTTCTTCTGCTCGACGCTGATCGCCGTGGGACCGGCCTCTACCATAAAGGTAACGATATCATTCGTCTTGCCGCAAATATGGAGGACCGTATGGCAGGAGATCGCTTTTATAACCTTCTGCAGCGGCGGCATGATAAGGTTCTTGAATACCCGCGGACTCAGCACGTCGCTGGTCGCGCCCATTTCCCTGACGGTGATGTAATCAACTCCTGCTTTTTCGAATTCCTTAGCCGTGAGTATGATTGCATCTGCGCAGAGATCGAGCAGCTTGGCCACCTTGTCCGCTTTCTTGAAGGAGAGTTTCAGAAGGTCGTTCAGCTCCATGATCTGGCCGGCAAGGGTAAAGGGGCCAAGCACATAGGAGCCGACCGCAACATCATTGCCGATATCCGCCTTGAGAAGCTTTATCGCCTCCCGCATCAGTGGAATCCTACCTTTCTCGGAAAAACCGTCCGGTATCTTGATGGTATCCATCTCCGCTTCGTTATGGATGAGCTTCTCCTTGATCGTGGGATAGAGGATGCCCTCTGCATGGGGATAGACATTAATCACGCAGCCCATGGCCTCGGCTTCGACGCAGAGGTCGACAGGCATGACCCCGCATTCGTATCCAAACAGTTTATAGGTGGTCGCAGCAGTGTCCGCCATCTGCTTTGCATCAAGGTGGATGCCGGCGAACTTATAACCCAGCCCGTTGATTCCGGTCTCGGTGATGTTTCCCATGCCGCTGAAGCAGGGGACCCTGTCTATCGCCTCCTTTTTGAATAATTTCAGAACTCTTTCCCGTGAATTCATAATATGACACTTCTCCTTTCGAATTATTTTCCTTTTTTCCTCGAACCGCCCTCCAGCAGCTTCGCAATGAATTCGGCAAAATGCTTGCGGATCGGCAAGCTGGGATTTTCGTAAATGATCCCGGTCTCATCATAGACAAGCGTGGACAGCAGGATATGCGCGCTGGCTACGGCGGGAAAGACGCGCGGCGCTGTGATGGCGGGACCGCAGAAGTTGAAATCAGACCAGAGCGCAGAGCCCATGCCCTGGACAACGGCGTCCATGGCCTTGAAACCGTCCAGACCCCATTTCTGCTTGATCTCTCCCCACATATGCGTGCCGTTCGAATATGCTCCGCCGCAGGGAAGACCGTGCTTCTCCTTGATCATCCGGTTGGCCACAAGAGAAAAAGAGGTCGAAGGCATGTTCATGACCGAGGTATCAACGATGATGGTATCAAATGAGTCCGCACCCTGCGCCATGATGGCCTCGAGGGATTTCATCCTCCCCGCAGGGGACTGGTCCTGGTCATCGAATGCCTGGATCACGACGTGTTTGATGCCGAGGTCTTTCAGGCGCTGCGCCTGACCCTTGATGTCCTTGTCCCAGGGAGTAATGCTATTATACAGAAATTTATCCTGTACACCGATCTTCGAAACATATTCCGTCGCCTTAGCCCGCTGTTCTGCAACCCACATATCAATGCCGAACGGCATGGAGGTGTTCTCAAGATAGAAATCTATGTACAGCTTTGCCTCGTCAGGGGTGTTGGCGACCATGGCAACCATTGCCGGCACACCGGTGGCCTCGGAAATCTGTTCCATCTGTTTAAGCATCTCTTTTGTCCGCTCACGGTCAAAGTTCCCCTTGCGGTCGGTCTTGGTAACACTGTCCTTGTTATGAAAAAGCGACGCGATCATCAACGGAGGGTTCTCACCCGGCTGGCCGCCGACGGGGATGCCGCTGAAATTGAATACCTTCTGTTCTTTTTCGAATTTGAACATTCCGTCTCCTTTATCTGAAAATTATGCTAAAATAACTCTGTATTCACTCACAGGCAGCAGTTCCTGTCTCAGGACGCTGCCTTTTTTTTCGGGTACCAAGGTAAAGACAGAGGCAGAAAAAAAGATCTTTGCCTGTGCCTCCACCTGTACCTTATTTCCTAGAATACCCCGTGATCAAACTTCGGGGCGGGCAGGTACTCCCACTTCTCGCCTTTCTTGTACTTGTCAAAGATGTCAAGACATTTCAGGCAATATTCAAATGCATAGGGAATGCCCGGTCCGCCAGGGACAAATCCCGCCAGGATCATCCCGACTGCTGCTGCTTCAAAGACCTCGTTCCACGTCGCCCCTGCATTTGCAGCGGGAATGACATGGATAATGCAGCGGGGTGAGCAGTATGCAACACCGCCCGACATGAACATAAGTTCCTTATGCTTGCGGGAGAGCGCGCCGTCGCCGAATATGCTCGCATAGAAATCCGCGAAGGTCTTTCCCGGATCAGGTGTCACGGTGTTAATGATCTGGAACATCCTCGGAACAAAACCACACTTCTGCTTCATGTAATCGTTCACTTGCTCTGTTGTCATCTTCTCTGCCATAGTACGTACCTCCTTGGTTTGATCCCCCGGCTCAAGGCCGAGCATTTTTTTCACATAATCAACTAACCCCATTGTTACCTCCCTCGCAGGATTCCCGATCCCCTTGTTGTCTCCTCACCTCCCTCAGGGGTATCACGCTATGCTTAATACTTCCAGTTCAGTGCCACCTCATGGAACATCTTCAGGTTCTCAAAACTGATCGTCGGCGGAATATCGCAGCCGGGCACAAGCACAAAGCCCTTATTGTCTTTCCCTGCGATATCGATGACCTCTTTACAGGCAGCCTCCACTTCCGCTGCAGTTTTATTGAGGAGGACATGCACCGGCGCAACGTTTCCGCCGAAGGACATCTTGCCGAGCAGGGCCTCCCGAGCCTTCGCAATATCTACCTTCTGGTCGAAGAAGATCGTCGAACAGCCGGTCTCGGGGAAGAGCTCGAGCCTGTCGCTCGTGTTTCCGCAGATATGCAGGATCGTATGCACGCCCTTTGATTTTGCCCAGTCGCTCATCTTCTTCAGCGGCGGCACGGCAAACCGTGACATCTGCTTGGGATTGATCAGATCTCCCGATGCCGTTGGGTCTGCGATACTGAGCGCCTCAACGCCGTCTTTTACCAGCGGTTCATACAGCTTAATGAGCAGGTCGGCACAGAAATCTACCATTTTCTCAACAAAGGCGGGTTTCTTGAATGTTGCCTTCATAAATGCCTCTTCGCCTACATAGCGTGCTGCGAGGGTAAAGGGGCCCCAGCAGGTCATGGTAACGAGATATTTGTCACCGATCTTCTGCTTGACCTTCCGCGTGGCCTCCATCACATTCATGACCACGGGATCCTTGAAGATGTCCTCCATGTCAAGTTTGGCAAGGTCTTCTTCGGAGCTCACCACATGAGCGGTCATATCAGGGGCGCCTATCTCGCGGTACTTCACGCCGACGCCCAGCTTTCTGCCGAGGGCTATGGCATGGAAGTTATTGAACCCGGAACCGACGTAGACAATATCCGACCTGATCTTTTCGGCCTCGGCAACGCACATCTCTACGTTCTTGTCCACATTGTTCGCGAGCTCTTCGAAGGTCGTCCCGTAGTCCTTGATGGACCACATGCCGCCGCCGAACAGGGTGACCGGCACCCTCTCGGTCTTCTCCATTGCAAATGCCTTTAAGATAGTCTCTCTCGGTGTCATAGTCATACCAGTATTCCCTCCTTAGTTATGTGAAATTGCACTGATCTGATGTATACCATGTACGACTGACCTCACCCTTTCGAGGTCAGCAGGAACTTTAACGCTCAGAGCATCTGTTTCGTGTTCAGGGCAACCTACCAGGATCACCGTGACATCAGGTGCAACGGTCCTGATGACCCTTGCCGCATCCTCGGCAGACATGCCAAAGGCATGGGAATCGATGATGACGGCCATGTAAGTGTTCTTCATGATCTGCTGCACTGCATGTGCGGGATAGTCAGAGATATCGACCCTGCATCCCTCGTCACGAAGGATGCCGTACAGTCCCTTGATAAGCATCGGGTCATGGGTGCATAACAGGATATCACTCACGATACAGGGAAATTAGCAATTCCAGTGCCAGAGCAACACCAGAGGCAACCCCTTTATATTACATAGTTATTTTCTTATGCACTAAAAAAGTGAAGAATATTGCCCCAGCTTACCGGGGAAATTTTCCCCAACAAAACCGGGGCGTCGGACACTCCTGCCGAGTCACTTCCGTGTTATGATGATCTCCCCTGACACCGGCGTCGGCTTCTTCAGACTGTCGACCACCGGGCAATGGCTGATCACCTTTTCCGCAAGAGCACGCACCCTGCTTTCATCATCCGGACTTTCGATACGGAAGACAAATGTTACTTCTCTGAAGCCTGCAGCAATGTCATCGATCATGAAGAGACCGCGCAGATCAAGCGTGCCCTCCACGTCAACGGACAGGGACGTTATGGTCAGCCCCTCATGCTGCGCAAACTCATAGAACGCAGCCTCAACACATGCCGCAAATGCTGAAAGGAGCAGTTCAATCGGGTTTGGCGCCTGGTTCTCGCCCCCCGCAGCCTCTCCGTAGTCAGACTTCACCAGATGCTCCCGCACCTGTGTTTCGGTATAGAGGTTCCTGATGTGCCGGGACGCCACCTTCGGCTTGTAGACGGCTGCTTCCGGCTTGCGCTTGAAAAAATCGATTCTTGTCGCTACGATCTCCTTGAGATTTCTTTCTGCCATGCGATGGCTCCTCCTTATATCGTGGGATCAGGTTAGTCCTCATTATTTCATAAAAGGGTGCTTACTGCAAAAATGTTTTTATTTTGTTGCATGCATAGCGGCGCAGCCATTTGAGCATCAACGGACTTTTTGGTTATAGTACCCCTATGAAAACGACCATTGTATGCGGGATGCTGGGGGCAGGCAAAACCACATTCATCGGGCAGTTCATCAGGGATATCAAGGGCAAGGCCGTCGTCCTGGTAAATGATTTCGGCAAGACGGGGATAGACGGGGAGATCTTCTCTGCAGAGGGGATCGAGTCGATCGAACTGCCGAGCGGGTGTGTCTGCTGCACGCTCAAATTCGACCTCATCACTACCATCCGGAAGATCATCGATACGCTTGCGCCCGAACACCTCCTGATCGAACCGAGCGGCGTTGCTGCGCCTTCGGGGGTAATCGAGGCGCTTGAGATAATGAACATAGACCCGGCAACCGTTGTGGGTATTCTCGATGCAACGGAGTTCCTTGAGCTTTACGAAGCAGAGATATTCGGCAGGTTCTTTGAAGACCAGATCACGAGCTCCGACGTCATCCTCGTGAACAAGGCAGACCTGGCAGAAAAAGAGTTCGTGGACAGGTCCATCCAGACCGTTGAACAGTTGAATCCGGGCGCGATTGTCTATCGGACGGTCAACTGCCGAACAGGAGAACCGATTCCGGCTGTCTCAGGAGGAGAGCGGCCGGCAGGAAGACATGACCATCACTTCCACTTTGACACCCTGTCGCTGAAACTCGGCAATGACCTGGATCTTGAGGCGATCAGCAGCTTTTTCCACGAGATGACAACGGGCAGGTACGGTGACATTGTCCGGGCAAAAGCGCTGGTAAACACGGCGCAGGGACCTTACAAATTTGATCTTTCCTTTGCCAACGTGCAGAGCGTATCCTTCGGGAAAGAGATCTCTGCAAGTCGTCTTGTGATCATCGGAAAAGGCCTGAACAAAGCTCTTCTTTCCAGCGGTATTCCACATCATGACTGACAACACTGACCTCAGCCAACTTCTGTCAAAACAGAACAATAAACTCTCCATTCTGTATGAAATTGCACTTACGGTCGGCAAGTCCCTTGATCTCAAAACCATCCTTGATAGCGCACTTGAGAAAATCATAGGATTCATGGGGGTTGATGCAGGAGTCATATATGTGATCGATGAGGATACGCTCGCGATGATTCCCGTAGCGTTCAAAAATCTCACGGATGCGGTTGTGAAAGATCTTTGTGAAAACAAAGTAAAGGTTGGGGAATGCATGTGCGGTTCAATTGCGCAGTGCGATAAAGAAGTCATTGTCTGCGAGAAAGCCTCGCTGGATCCGCGGTTCACCAGAGGAGTACTGAAAAAAGAGGGAATGGAATTCTATGCAGGGCTCCCCATCAAAGCGCGGGGCAAGGTTGTCGGAGTGCTCTGTGTCATCACACACACTCCTTACGCTCCTGAGATGGGGCTCCTTGACATCCTACGGGCTGCTACCCTTCCCATAGGGCTTGCGATAGAGAATGCCCTTATTTTTGATACAGTCAGGCAGGATGTCGTTGACAGGAACACGCATGTTGATTTCAAAGGGATCATCACGAACAGCGAACGCATGCACGAGGTGCTGAGTCTGGTGAACAAGATATTGAACGTGCCTTCGAGCGTCCTGATCTGCGGTGAAAGCGGCACCGGCAAGGAACTTATAGCACGTGCGATCCATTACAACAGTAGGAGGGTGGAAAAGCCCTTTATCCCCATCAACTGTGCAGCACTGCCTGAACCACTTCTCGAATCAGAACTTTTTGGCCATGCGAAGGGCTCATTTACCGGCGCGGTTTCTGAGACAGCTGGTTTTCTGGAGGCTGCAGACGGAGGGACGCTGTTCCTTGATGAGATAAACTCCATGAGCCCCAATCTTCAGCTTAAGCTCCTTCGTTTCCTTCAGGACCAGACATTCTACCGTGTAGGCTCCACCGTCCCATTGAGCGTTGACGTGCGGATTATCGCTGCGACCAACCAGGATATTGACGAAAAGATACGGCAGGGGAACTTCCGGGAAGATCTTTACTATCGTCTTAATGTTGTGAAAATAGAACTGCCCGCGCTCCGAGATCGAAAAGAGGACATACCATTACTCGCAAGGTATTTCATGGAGAAGTGCGGCAGGAAATTCGATAAATCTGTTCGCGCCATCTCACAGCACGCCCTGATGATGTTCATGCGTTATCCCTGGCCAGGTAACATCAGGGAACTCGAAAATGCAATCGAGCGTGCGGTCATAATGGCAGACTCAGCCGAAATTTCGGTAGGAGACCTACCGAATCAGATTATTTCATCCGTTCAGGATACCGTCGACTGGTCGCTTGAACGCGTTGAGCAGGATCACATTGCAAATGTACTGAGCATCACAAAAGGCGAAATGAAAAAAGCTGCGGAAATCCTCGGTATCAATCAGTCAACGCTCTGGAGAAAACTTAAAAAGATAAAAACACCGCAGTCCTGATTGCAAATCGCAAGGTTCCGGGCTCCTAAAGATTGCAAATTGCAATCCCGCATGGCGTGAACATGGACAACACATCTAACGGTCGACCGAGCTGTATTGTGTGCGCCTGCGTATAACCTTTTCATTATAAGAACTTTGCGTATCCATGTAACAGGTTCTCTGTGTCGCGGCTGTATTTTCAATAGGGATGGCACAGCCGTTGCAGCATATCATATATCGTTGGGATTTCTGTTGTTAAACCATATTACGGGAGGTAGTCATGTCACAGGAAACAGTAAGAGAGGCGTTGCAGAAAACAATTGCTGCCATAACCCAGAACCCTAAATGTTCAAACGTGGTCTTTAGGGCTGAGACCGAGCTGGCAGAAGACGTTCGGTGCACGATGAAAGTAAGAGATTTCTCACCCATGAGCGTAGATGAACCGGCCGATCTTGGTGGAAGCAATGTTGCTATGAACCCGGTCGAACTGGTACTCGGGGCACTCGGCACCTGTCAGGAGATTATGTATGCTGCCTATGCATCGGTCATGGGAATACAGCTCAGTAAAGTAAAGGTCGATGTAAAAGGTTATCTTGATCTGAAAGGCCTCTTTGCCTTGGATGATGCCGTACCGCCGGGCTTCAGAAAAATATGCTATGAAACGACAATCGAGAGTCCTGCGGATGTCGAGTCGCTGAACAAATTGGTTGCAATGGTTGAGTCACACTGCCCGGTCTACGATACCCTTCAAAGGGCAGTGGAAGTAACGGGTTCCGTGTCAATAAACGGCAGCAGGGCTGCGGCTGCCTGTCCCGCCTGATAATTGTCGGGCAGGGGACGGAAGCATGCATCTGCCCCCTGCCCAGTTTCACTTCTTTACGTAGTCGCTCAGGCCGTATTTTCTGAGTTTGAGATACAGGGTCTTCCGGTCTATGCCGAGTACCTGGCTCGCTTTTGACTGATTGCCGCTGAACTCCCTGAGCACTCTCAGGATATGGTCACGCTCCATATCTTCCAGCGAACCGCCTGAACCCTGATCTGCACCAGATTTGGAAGTGGGCACAGACAGGTCGTCAGCCTCGATTCGGTCTGAATCGCAGAGGATGACTGCACGCTCGATCACATTTTCCAGTTCACGAACATTTCCGGGCCAGGGATAACCGCTGAGCGTGGCAAGTACCTGCGGGGCAAAGCCCCTAATGATTTTCGAGAGCTTCCGGCTGTACTTGTCGAGGAAATATCCTGCGAGATCGGTAATATCTTCTGTCCTTTCCCGCAAGGGCGGGATGGTAATATTGATCACATTGAGCCGGTAGTAGAGATCTTCCCGGAACCTTCCCTCGCGGATGAGATCGCGCAGGTCCTTGTTCGTCGCCGCGATTACCCGCACATCCACTTTCAGTATCTTGTTGCCGCCCACGCGCCTGAATTCGCCCGTATCAAGGAAGCGCAGGAGCGTTGCCTGCAAGCCCACCGGCATCTCTGCGATCTCATCGAGGAAGAGCGTTCCCCTGTCAGCTACCTCGACAATACCGTGCTTCGTTTCATAGGCATTGGTAAAGGCGCCCTTTTCGTGGCCAAAGACCTCTGATTCGATGAGGTTTTCCGAGAAGGTCGCACAGTTAAGGGCGATAAAAGGAAGCGTGCTCCGCGCACTGTAATGCCAGATCGTATTGGCGACCAGCTCCTTGCCGGTCCCGCTCTCTCCCTGTATGAATACGGTAGAATCGGTCGGTGCAATCTTCCTGATGAGGGCATGGATGTCCTTCATCTGCCAGGAGCTGGACACGAACCGAAACGGCGATTCCTTACGCACCAGTTCCTGCTCGAGGAGGCGGCTCTTTATGCTCAGTCTGCCGTATTCATATGCCCGGTTGATGATGATGACCAGTTCATCCAGCTTATAGGGCTTCGTGAGGTAGTCGTAGGCGCCGTGCTTCATGGCCTCGACAGCGGTCTCTACCGTTGCCTTTCCCGTGAGAACGATGATGGCAGGAGCGGCAGGGTCTGTTCTGAGCTTTTTCATCACCGATATGCCGTCCACGACCGGCATCATGATGTCAAGGAGCACGACATCATAGGCAGTCTGTTTTGCCAATCCGAGGGCGGTCTTCCCGTCTGCGGCAACATCCACGGAGAAACCCTTTCGGGTGAGTTCCTTGTTCAGGAGTCTTCTGAACGGCTCTTCATCATCAACGACAAGGACCTTAATCATGTTCTGCGTCCGCCGGCAGGCGAATGATGAAGCTGGCACCCTCTCCCACGCTGCTCATCACATCGATGCTGCCGTCATGCTCTTCGATGATCTTGTAGGATATGGCGAGGCCGAGCCCGGTCCCTTCACCCACGGGTTTTGACGTGAAAAAGGGGTCAAAGATCTTCCCGATGATCTCCGGGTCGATGCCGGCACCGGTATCAGCGACCGTTACCTTTATGTTTCTCTTCTGGCCGGTCCGTTCTGCCTCTCCGTCCATCTCTGTGGTGATCGTTATGCTCCCTCCCTCGGGCGTAAAATACATGGAATTGATGATGATATTCATGAATACTTGCCGCAGGTTGCCGGGGTCTGCATGGACCTTCGGGATATTTCTGTCCAGCTTCAGTCCGATATTATGATTCAGTCTCTTCGCCCGGTGATTCACCAGGAGGATGACCTCCTTCACCAGCTCGTTCATGTCGATCTCGCGGAAGGTCCCCCCTGTCGGCCGGGCAAAGTCAAGAAGGCTCCTCAGGATGCCCTTGCACCGGAATATCTCATGGTGAATGGTCTGGAGGTACTCGGGAAAGTCCTCGAACTCCGAAGACGCCAGAAGCGACTCATCCCGCGACCGGTCCAGGAGCGCTTCTGCATACCCTGCGATGATCCCGAGGGGGTTATTGATCTCGTGTGCAATTCCCGCAACAAGCGTCCCGAGCGAGGCGAGTTTGTCCGAACGCAAAAGCTGCTGCTCGAGCCGCTTCTGCGCGGTAACGTCCTTGAGATAGTGCACGAGCGAGTAAAGCTTCCCTTCGTCACTGATCAGGGGATAGGTCCAGAAATGGAAGATACTGCCCCCCGGGCTCTTCAGTTCCCTGAAGCAGGGTCGGAGCTCGCTCAGCGACTCGGTGCAGATGCACTCATCATCAAGCATGCCGATCATCACGAAAAGCTCCCTGCAGCTCTTTCCTTGTGCCTCGATCATGGTAAGTCCTGTCCTGTCGAGCAGGGCCCGGTTCGCACGGACCACATGCTGCCTGCTATCCTCAATCCAAACCATATCGGTAATGGCATCAAAGGTCTTCTCCCACTCCTTCTTTTCGCGGGAGATCTCCTCAAAGAGCAGGGCATTCTCAAGGGCAATGGATATGTGCTTCGCAACCGGCAGAAGGATCTCAAGGTCCTTGTCTGAATAGTTTCCGGTATTTCTGCTGTCAAAATTGAAAACCCCGAGAATCTTGTCATGATAGAGCGGTATGCTGACCGTTGAGCGTATGCCTTCGCGGAGAAGCTTTTTATCCAGGGTGAATTCCGTTGTGTTCAGGTCATGGCTGATCCAGGGTCTGTTGTGCCTGACGACCCAGCCGGCACTGGTACCATCAATCGGGGCCCTGATACCTTTTTTCATGATCGTCTGCATGTCCGTGTCGAGGGCAAAGATGAGCAGGTTATCCTCCTTCTCGTTATACAGCAGGAGGCTTGCCCTGTCATACTTGATCAGCTTCCTGATCTCGGCGACCATGATCCTGAAGATCGTGCCTATGCTCAGGCTCGAGTTGACAATACCGCTCAGTTCATTGATCAGTTCAATCTGCTTCATCTTCAGGTGAAGCTGCTCGATAAGACGGATGTTTTCCATGGCAACGCCGAGCAGGTTGCCGATCGGTACAAGGAGCTGCGTGTCCATGGATGTAAAATAGGATTCCCGCCTCGTTCCGAGGCCCAGTACTCCCAAGAACATGCCTTTCGACCGTATCGGGATGGCGACAATGCTCTCGACCCCATCTGCGCCGGCATACAGGCTGGTGACACGCGGGTCCTGCGATGCCTTTTCAACGAGCAGCGGCATACCTGAGGCAAACACCTTGCCGAAAATGCACTCGCCCTCCTTCAGGTCCCGTTCTGCTGACCCCTCATCGACGAGGCTCTTCATTGCCCTCAGCTGAAGGATATTCGCTTCCGGATCAAGCAGATAAATCCAACCCCTCTCCACCTCCATGATGCCAAGGAGCATGTCAATGGTCTTCTGCATAATCGCTTCGATGGCCTCATTCTGGGCCAGGATATCTGCAAAGGCCTTGAGAATAGATAGCTCTTTCGTCCGCTGGAAGGCCTTTCTCTGCAATTTCCGCTGTTCTGATATGTCGTTCAGCACAACCAGCTTATGAGAAGAAGCGTTCTCTTGGCACGGAATAATCGAAATCCGTGCTTCAATGAAATCACCGTTCTTTCGGATGACAGAAGAGATAAAATAGCTGTCCGGGTACGCGCTCCTAATGTCGCGGGGCTCATTCCTCTTGAGCCCGGCTATCCTGAGCGGATGTCGCCGGTCAGGGAGTATGAACATGTCCAGGGGTCTGCCTGCCATCTCATCCGGTTCATACAGGAAAAAGATGCGGGCGCTTTCGTTGCAGGAAATGACCGTAAATGCTTCATCGATCAGAAGAACAGGGGTATTGAGAGAGTCAAAGGTCCTGAGAATACCTTCAGTCTCTTTCTGAACAGCGGTTTTCATGAAGTATTATATCACTAATCGACCGGGGGCAGCATGACCAGCAGGGTGAGTCGGGAGAGCAGCTGAATCGCATTCGCGCCGCCCTCCCGGTTTGTGGACGCCTACGGGACAATGGCAAAGAAACTGTCACTCTTATCTTTTCCGGCAACAGTACCCTTCCCATCCATCAGCACTACCTTACATTTTGCAGCTATTTCTGACCCCGCAAATGGTGAGAATTTTCCACGGATATGATCAGGGATTACCCTTCAGCTTTGCCGCAGTGGTCCATGTCGACCCGCCGTCTGAGGTATATTTCAGCAGCGTTCTCTTAACCTCTCTCTTGGTAACATCGGTCTTCCACAGGTCACGTCCTTCTGATTCCCCCAGCTGAAACGCTCTCCGCCGTTCGGTGTCTCCAGATTTACCACCTCTGTGGTCAGATAATAATAATTGCTATCCGCGCATATCATATTACCGAACGCGTCATATCCTGTCACCAGCAACATCACGTTCTTCTTGTTCTTCTTCATGACAGGGATATTCCAGTCAAGGGCGCATTCCTGAAAATCTTTGGCCAGAGTCTTCATGGTCTCTCCGCCGCTCAGTAAATACTGTATCTTGAACTTCTCTGCGGTGTCCGGCCTCCACCATACAATGGTGGCCCCCCGCAGGCAGACCCTCGCCATTGTTCGGAGAAATAAGTGTTACAAAGAGATTTGCCTTAATGTACCGATATCGCATTTCAGTATCCCGTCATCGTTGCCGTGCAATGGACGCGGCATCCCTCTTTGGTCCGCAGCAGGGCAGAGCGCAGGAGCATCAATGGCAGGACTGCCGGGAAGAAGAGCACGCGTGAAGGTAGGACCGCCATTGTCCTGTAGGAGACCGATAAGGGGATTTGTCCACTTCATGTCTGATGAAAACGAGCGCAATGCCATGATTGCAGAGATGCACGCCGTTGGCTCGTGAAATATATAAAATCCGACAGCAGACCGTAGAGCCTGTGTTTGGGGATATCAAAGGCAATATGGGAATAAAAGAATTTCTGGCACAAGGGATAACATCGGTGCGAACAAAGTTAAACTTGACATGCACCGCAAGGCATAGAAACAGGATATAGAGTATTTTGAGAGATAAAGAGAAGGCTACAACGCTGCCGGTAGATAGAACGGGGCGCCGCGAGATATGCCCTATTGGTAAATAATTCATCACAGTTTGCTGATATGAGCTTAAGATAATTGCCGACCGGCCCGGTAAGTCCGGGGGTTACTTCACGCAATCAAAAACATCTTGCAAGTTGGTAATTTTCCTATAAAATGAAATTACGAGAGTGAAAGGTGCATCTGTACGGTCCTGTATGTGGAATAACAATCCTTCAGTTGATAACTTTATCTGCTCATTCTTCGACGGGCTGAACAACAGCTTCGAGGGCTGGCACCACATCCAGGAGCATTCAGCGCATACGGTGATAATCAATCAGGATACACCGGCAACAGCAGTATATTTTGTCGAAAGCGGACTCTTAAAGCTATCTCGGATAGACTCGTCAGGTCGTGAAGTCATCGCCGGTCTTCGTCGACGCCATTGGTTAATAGGAGCTCCTGCTGTGCTCCTGAGACAGCAGTACTCTTTTACCGTTACGACCCTGGTAGCCTGCCGACTCAGAAGCATATCTTCAGAGAATTTCCTTAATCTTGTCGAGACAGACACTGACTTTTCCCGTGAGTTGCTTACGATGCTCAGTCAGGAGATCTTCATTCAGGGAAAGAAATTCGCCAACCTCGGCTGTCTGCGTGCTAAAGACCGTTTGAAGCGCCTTCTTTATGAAATCATCACCGAAATGGATCTATCCGCCGGTCCTGCACAGGAAATCAAGTTAGAGGTACCGTTGAAACATAGAGAGATGGCGCAGATGATCGCCGTAACTCCGGAACATCTGAGCCGCCTGCTTAAAGCCCTGGAACATGAAGGGGCAATAAAGAGAGATGGAAGCATGCTGACGGTCATGAGTGCCGCAGCCCTGATGGCAGATTGCGAGAGCTAAGAGGCCCCCTGTCTCGACGCAATAAATTGCTGTATATCTCCGACACTACCTCGCGAGGATCCTGAAGATCAGCAGGCAATTCTTGACAATTATCAATGACAAACACCGGAAAACATGATAATTGTAAGTTGAGATATGATTGTGCGGTAGTTTCCCGATAAGGCCAAACCCTCCGTGAGGAGGGGGCGGAAAGCGGCGGGTCTTCAGAAAGATGGCCGAGCTGCCGAAGGATTAACCTTC
>QKDO01000143.1 GCA_003252075.1 Nitrospirota bacterium | reverse complement strand
GGGAAAAGGAACGTGCATTCAAGACAACCGGCAAATATACGTGCGCTTGCGGTCCTGATTGCAAATGCGATACCATCAGCCAGAACCCGGGCAAGTGCCCCTGCGGCACGGAGATGAAGAAGGTAGAGTAGCGGTTCGATACAGGAAGGACGGGAAAGTTCCCGTCCTTTATTTTTACTATAGCCTGCGGTCTTTTCATATCTTTGTTCAAACCCCCGTCTTCTTCAGGATGCTCCCGCCTCCATTATTGCTGTAGACGTTTCCTTCTTGAAGAACTCCTGAACAGGCAATAAGATGGAGCGCTTTGATCGACAAAAATTGATCGCGGCGCAGAATGACCGTGCAGATGACAGCGGTAACAGTGCTTTATTAATAAGCAAGACATAATGTTCTTCCTCAGAGCATTCAGTTAAATACCCGAAATGCCCCATATCGCCGGGCAGGCACCTGCCGTCATTAATATCATCTTAACTGTCATGTCTATCACACCGACGGTTGTCATTCATGGCATTGACACTATGGAGTGGCGTGATAAAATAGTATAGAGATCATAAAGATAAACCGATAAAGCCAAACCCTCCGTAAGAAGGGGGCGGAAAGCGGCGGGTCTTAATTGCGATAAGACGGCTGAGCTGCCGGAGGTCGTTGTTGTGGTGTGCGCAGGCGTTTTGTTTGCATGAAAGGAGGTAACGATAAGCTCGTTTCTTCCCGCACAGGGAATCGGACCGGGAAAAGTGATCCCGGATAGCGAGAAGACAAACAGAAGAAGAGGCGCTATCCACCATCCGCAACAGGGTTGATGGTAAGCGCAAAACCATATATCCGGAGTGATCTTTTTTATAACAGACAGAGGGGTGGAGAGGGGAGAAGGAGGACTCTAATGCCGGTACTGGAATACTCAGGCGGAAAAATAGTATTGGATGACGAGGGATATCTCGAAAATCCGGATGACTGGAACGATAAGGTAGCTTGTGCATTGGCAGAAAAAGAAGGCATCGAAGAACTCACCAAAGACAGGCTGGAGATCATCAGATTCCTAAGGGACCATTATAGGAAATATAACTTCTTCCCTGTTCTTAATTCGATCTGCAAGAATGTTCACCAGCCGAAGGGATGTACGAACGAGCTGTTCATGGATCCTCTTACTGCCTGGAAGGTAGCGGGTCTACCCAAGCCAAATGCACAGGTAGTAGGGTATCTGAAGGGAGAAGGAGGTGTCGTCTGAGGTATGCACCGTAGTTTGTCTTTTGCAGGCTTTACATCGGCGCAGTATTATTCCTGAGGAGAAAGGAGACGAAAGCAATGGATCTGAAGCTTACCAATTTGGAGGCAGTGGCGGTTATGAACGCGCTGCAGCATTACCTGAAGGCTGTGGAGAAGATGGGCGATGAAAAGGGCGTGCTGACCGAGAAAAAGACCGTTCAAGGCATTATCAGCAGGATAGAGTCCATGCCTGCGGGTGAAGTCCAGTAGGAAACGTGCTGGTGAGGCAGGCCGGTCTCAGACTCTGACGGAGATTACCTGCGTCTTAGGCGTAACAGGATGCTGGCCCCGTGTAGGAATGCGGAAAAGACGGGGCCCGTATACCTGGCATGCGGCGGAGACGGGGACAGGCGACCAAGACGGGCAGCGCCGGAACGAAACAGAAAAGGGGTTTTCGATGGGATATTCAAATGTTGGATTGAAAGACAAGATCACGGAGATGTATCCCGAGATTGCAAAACATGGTATTGCGGTGAGCCTTGATTACAGCGATGAAAAGCATGCCTATATCGTGAAGTTCAAAAAAGGCGCCCATGAACTTACCACGCACCTTGACAAAAAAGATGCGGATGCCTGTATGGACGGGTTCCAGTGTGTATATCTTGGCGTGCAGATCGGGGAATTCATCAAGAACTTCGAAGAACGGGAAAAAGGCAGATAGGGGGACTGAACATGAAAAAACCGGTAGTTGACTGGGATACCTGCATCGGATGTGGTTCATGTGTAGAACTCTGCCCGGCAGTCTTTGAACTGAAAGATGAAAAGGCATATGTCATTAAATGCGATACCTGTAACTGCCAGGAAGCAGCTGACATCTGCCCTGTCGAAGCCATTACTATCACGGAAGAATAGGGGGAAAACACCATAAGCGTCGTGTGTTGCACGTGGCGACGCAGGGGGTGAGAAACCCCGGAGGTTTACAGCAAAGAGATCTGAAAGATGGCATCGGCCGGCATCGCTGCTTGATCGTGCTCGATGGTGATATAGTCGCGGGTGTCGATCGCCTTTCCTATATTTTTGGGGCTGTTCTGAGGATACGGAGACATTCGGCGCACTTTCCTTCTGTTGAGATACGGTAATAATGGGAATTAATGGCTGTTTTCATGTCTTTCTTGTCCCATGAGCAGATGGGGATGTGCATCTTCATCGATGTGAGTTCCATTACCTTGTCCTGGAGCTCCTGAATGCGCTGTTCACGCAGGGAGTCCATTTTCCTGCGTTCCGTTATATCCTCGCCCAGACTGAGGGTGCCGATGATTGATCCGGTGTCATTCTTCAGTGCCGTATTGTGCCACCCGATGATTCTTTCCTGACCGGTTCTTGTCAGCACGACATTGTCAAAATATTCAGCAAGCTCGATTTCTCCGTCCATCAACTTGCTGAAAACCGTTTTTATGTCCTTTCGTATCCTCTCCGGAAGGAAATTGTCAAACCAGTTCTTCCCGATGATATCCCGGTGCTCGTATCCCAGGAGTTCACAACCTTTCTTATTAATATAGCTGACGTTCTGTTCGGAATCGATGACCACAATAATACCCCCTACAAGATCGAGAATCTGCGAAATATCACGGGTATTTGCTGGCATATGTGTCCTTGTTGCTTGAGGCTGTATTTACCGTTATTCCACCAAACGTTTAAAAGGGGAGGCTACCGGAATGACTTTGCTAAGAGCCCCTCACTCCATTTTCAGCCATTATAACTTTTCCACCCGAAAGCTGCATAGCCCTTTTTCGGCATTGAATAAGCGTCATTCTGCTGCGATAATTGCGGAATGACGCTTATTCAAAAGGCACAACAAATCATGCCGGTATAATTGTCGGGAAGATTATATCGCATGCGATATAATCTTACATCAAGAATTATTTTCCTTTCTTTTCAGTTAGATAGAGCAGTGTAATATCCAGAATTTCCTTGACTCACACCTCAAGTGCCCATATAATGACGAAAAAAGCCGCATGCGATTTAAAAAATAATGTTC
>QKDO01000142.1 GCA_003252075.1 Nitrospirota bacterium | reverse complement strand
AAGCGGACAGTTTGCAGCGCGAAAAATGGCAGGCGATGCAGAGCGCCTCCGCAAAGACATGGAGGATGCCGGCAGGGAGATGCATAAGAGCACCGAGCAGTCGAGAAAAGCTGCTGAGGAAGCGGCACGCGCTGCGCAGCAGCAGTCTGAGGAGATGCAGAAAGCAACACAACAACAGCCGCGGGAACAAACAGAAGAAATGAAAAAAGCTTCTGAAGAGATGCAGCAACAGATGGAGGAGATGAAAAGACAGAAACAATAGCTCCACTGATAAGGCTAAGCTGTCCGGAAGGGCTGTCATCGAGAGGTCTGTTACGCCCTTCCGGTAAATCGCGGCCTTGCTGTATAGTATACCGGTCAAGATCCTCCTGGGAATACGGCAGCATTTTTATTACTAGTTATGTGCACGGTGCATCAATGGGAAAGGATTAATGTCTTCTTCTTACAATAACAATACCCTCAGGCCCGGTTACCGCGACTATTTTATTGTCAGCGTCATTGTGATCTGGGCACTCTTCTTTCTGAGCGGCTTCTCCGCCATCCCCCTTATGCCGCCGGATGAACCCAAGTATGCATTCGCAGCAGCAAAAATGATCGAAACAGGTGATTTCATCACTCCCACATTTAACTGTCAGCCTCGTTTCGATAAGCCGCCACTGATATATTGGGCTATTGCTCTTTCCTACAAGATATTCGGCATTTCTGACTGGGCTGCCCGGTTCCCCGCACTTCTTGCAACTCTTGGGGTGATGCTTCTTATGTACCGTGCGGGCAAAGAGCGATTTGACCACGAGACCGCTGTCCTCTCTGTCCTTGTCTTCGCTACTGTTCTTCATGTATGGGTCATGGGCAGATCGGTTGCGCCGGAAATGCTGCTGGTCTTTTTTGAAGTTGCTGCAATATTCAGTTTTTACCAGGGCATCGAAAAAGAAAAAAAAGGGCACCTGTATCTCGGCTATATATTCTCAGCCTTTGCCTTTCTGACGAAAGGGCCGGTAGGCATCTTAATCCCCTGGGCAGTCATCTTTTTCTATTTCTCCTATACAAAGGGGGTATTTCATACAGCAAAAAAAATGCTTAATCCCCCCGGCATTATCCTCTTATTCGTCGTAGGGTTACCCTGGTATATCATGATGATCAAAATATACGGCTACCGCTACGTTGAAGAATTCTTTCTTTTCCACAATATCTATAGATTTACGGGACAGGCTCGACAGCATTCCTTCCGCTTTTATTACTACATTCCCATTGTATTAGGTTCGCTGTATCTCTGGTTGCCATTCTCCCAAGAATTATGGATACACCTTAAGAGGATAGTGAGAGAAAAATCGGATGAGCTGTTTTTTGTCTTCTGGGCAGCATTTGTATTGATTTTCTTCAGCATATCGTCCAACAAGCTGCATAATTACATCCTTATTGCCTATCCACCCCTTGCGATCCTCATCGGCAGTGCAATACGTCAGGTTCGTGTTTTCACGAAGGCAGTCCGTAATATTTATATCGGCCTTGCGTTAATAGAAATCCCGGCTCTCATGTACGTCGCCTATTTTGAAAAAACAACATTCATGCCGGTCTTGCTTGGAGGGTGTCTTGTCATTTTTGTGTCACTGCTGACTATCGTAAAAGGAAATCTGTTTGAGCGAACCCTCTCGCTCGTTGTAGCTAAAGGATTAGCGATACTGTTATTGCTCAACCTGTTCGTGGCGGGCCATGGATTGCAGATTAGCCCTGCATATGCGTTCGTTCTTCACGAGGTAATTTCAGAAAATAGACCGATCTATTTCTATAAAGATGGCAGCGAAGATATCGTCTTCTATGCCAACCGGTGTATCAGTGAACTCCATACACGTGAAGAGTTACAAGAAGTCATCAAGGAGCACAATGAAATGGTACTTTTTGCCCGGGGAAAGTATCTGGACGAGTTGCAGGGACTAAACGCGGAAGTAATCGTTCCTTTCCGTGATATCCGCGGCCGCGAGCGGTATATCCTTGAGTTTGAACGTCCTCCTACGCAGTAATGCTGTGCTTCCCGGGATACCATGAAGACACCCATGATATGTATTTTCTTTATATCTCTCTTAGGGCATGCGGTAATGGTGCAATACATATCGCGTATTGACCCGTGCTGCATATTGATCCATCAGCGGTATCCAATTTTGAACCACCGGTTCATCAGCTCATTGATTTGTAGCGTTAAAGGTCTTGCAGGTATGTTTTTTTGTGCACCGCCAAGGTCATACTGTGGGTCATTTTGACATGCCTCGTAACGGTTATTGTACCTTTCGCTTTATCATCTGCATCGTTGCAAGCTTTTGAGACGTGAACAATGGCAGGTGGTAGTCGCGGTGTTTGTTACAATGGTTTCCACGGAGAATCGGGAATCTCGGCTACTGAAATAACCAGAATTGCAATTTGCCATGATGACACTGCTTCCAATTGATGCGCAACAAAAGCTTGGCACGGATAAAGCACAGCCCGGCAACGCAGGACAGAATTCTGAGACACCACAAAGAGTTGTTGGGTACAGAATGCTAGCGGATCGGGTCGTATCCTCCCGGAATCCCCTTTTTGGAAAGAAGGATCTGCCAGACTTGCAAACACCGGGACCTGAATGTGCCTGCGGAGCTTAAAAGATAATACTTCCACATCCGATAGAACCTCTGATCATAAAGTTTTTTCAATTTATTCCAATTGCGATCAAATTTATTAAACCATGATATTAGAGTTTCATCATAATTGAAGCCGATGTTGTGCAGGTCTTCGACAATAAACAATCCCTCTATAGCGGCAGTCAGCTGTTTCAGGGAAGGAATAAGTGAATTCGGGAAAATATACTTAGCAAGCCAAGGATCGACACTTATACATGAGACACCGTCCCCTATGGTATGTAACAAGAACAACCCCTCATCTCTGAGACATGTGTGGACCCTCTCCATATAGGTCCTGTAATTTTTGTATCCCACATGTTCGAGCATCCCTACAGAGACGATATGGTCGAATCTTTCGTTTATGTCCCTATAGTCCTGCAGCCTGATCTCAACAGGCAACCCCCGGCAGAATTCCCTCCCCAGCGACACCTGCTCTTTCGAGACCGTTATACCAACAACTTCAACTTTATAGTTTTCAGCGGCATGCTTTGCAAAACTTCCCCATCCACAACCCACATCCAAAACCCTGTCACCAGCCTTGAGGCCCAATTTCCTGCAGATTAGCTCCAGTTTGTCTTCCTGCGCGTCATCGAGCGTCTTGGCATATTTCCAGTAAGCACAGCTGTATACCATCCGCTTATCAAGCATTTGTTTAAAGAGTTCATTTCCCCTATCATAATGTCTTTCTCCTATCTGAAATGCCTTCGACCTCCTGCCTCTATTAAATATTCGTGAACCGAGAATCTGGCTGCGAAGTCTCCAATTCTTTTTGATCTTATCCTTAGGTTGCGTCGGCATGATCTTGGCGAAAAAATCGTCGAGCTGCCCGCACTCCCACCATCCGTCCACATATGATTCTCCAAGCCCTAAACTACCATCCCTCAGGATGCGCTGATAAACCCTCTCATCTCTGACTTGGATGTCCCATGGCTTATCTCCATTGAGCGTGATGCCTGCCGGTGAAAGTATTTCCTGTATAATATGTTTTTGTTTATCTACAGCCATTACTTCTTCCTTCCTGCATGTTCTATCGCCTTATGTTTTCACATTATCACTTTTGGTCTATTTTTCAAGTCACTACTGATCCCAAGTTTCACAATGACCTCCTTTTGTCATGCAGCTCACGTCTTCCAGTTCTCCCGTTACGTTATTACTATATAGCAAGAAATATAATTGGCCGAATAATTATACCGGTCTGCTTTGCTGCGCCTTATCTTCGTAAAGCGTCACTTTTCTCCATCAAGCATTTTTTCAGACTTGTCAGTGTATTCTCCGGTCGCTACCCAAACAGATGAAGCAGCAGGAAAGAACACCTCGACGATAATAAAATGCGTTATTGGCCGGAACACCCTGTTACTCCGTGAACGTGCCGGAAGATTTATTCCTGGCATGCAGTTCCTTTCTCGCCAACGGCGATATAGGTGAACCCGAAATAAAACTCGGTCATCGAAAGATTTCCAAGCCACTTTTTGATCGATTCCCCGGGACGACGCTCGGCAAGCTCCCTTCGAACGCCGAATGGTCTGGTCAGGAAGATGAGGAACGGCACGAACAGCGCCGCTGCCCGATGAGAGGGAAGCTTGAAATCGAAAATGACCCATCTCTTCCCGGGTGCAAGCCCCAGGCATCCGTTTCTTATCACCCGATCGAATTCCGGAACAAGGGTAAGCGCAAAGGTGGAGATGATGCCGCCGAGGTTCGGCGGAAAGCGAAATTCAGCTGCATCTCCATGCACCAACTCCACGTTCGCCCAGCCGTTCCTCTTGACACGCACCCGCGCCTTCTCGAGCATCTCCTTTGTCAGGTCTACGCCGATGATCTTCCCCTCCGGCCCCACCGCGCGAAACAGCAAGGGGAAATTCAGGCCAGTGCCGCAGCCAATCTCCACGACCGTATCGCCCCGGCGGAGACCCAAAGCAGCCACTGCCTGTTTCCGGTATGCCTGCTCGCGGAAACCGATAAGATAATAGAGGTTTGCCGTGAGGTCATACAACCCCGCTCTCTTTCTATAGAGCTGTCTCAGATCCTCCTTGCTGAGCGCCACAATACCTTACCCTGCAGAGGGGAGATCAAAAGACGGCACTTTGCCAACAAATGCCCGGAGTTCGTCGCGTGAGGTGCCAAGAACAGCGACCACCGCCGGATCATACACGCTGCCCGATTCCCTCTCGATTTCCCTTACGGCATCTTCAAAGACGAGCGCCTTCCGGTACGGCCTTGCCACAGTCAGGGCATCCAGGGCATCAGCCACCGAAAAGACCCTCGCTCCCGCCGGAATGTCGTCACCCTCCAGGCGGTACGGATAGCCGCTGCCGTCGAAATGCTCATGATGCGAGCGGATTATTTCTGCCGCGGCTTTCAGATATCCGATATGCCCTATGATCCGATACCCGGTCTCCGGGTGCTCGTGCATGATCTTTTCCTCGGCATCGGTGAGCGGCCCCTTTTTCAAAAGCACAGCATCGGGAACGCCGATCTTGCCAATGTCATGCAGCAGGGCCCCGCAGTAAAGGTCTACCAGGTCGCGGCTGCGCATGCCGAAGTGATAGCCGAGAATAACGGCAAACCGGGAGACCCGGAGCGAATGGTTCCCTGTTTCGTGCTCCCGCGCGTCGATAGCGCTGACAAACGCCTCGATAGTGGCGAGGTAACTCGCCTCAATACGGTCTACGATGCCATCGAGATAGGTATTGCGGAAATAACACTCTTCCCCGAGATAGAAACCGCTCTCCCTCTCGATGAAGGCCGCGCCCTTGATCTCGGCCCCGCAGTGCATGCATAACCGCGCTCTGTCCGGATTCTGGGTCATTACCGCCTCCTCACAGTTTCGCCCTCCGCAATCTCAAAGCATTCCCGACGACCGAGACAGAACTGAAGCTCATGGCAGCGGCCGCGAAAATCGGACTCAAGAGCATGCCGGTAAAAGGATAGAGCACTCCCGCGGCGACAGGAACCCCCAGCGCGTTATAGGCAAAGGCAAAAAAAAGGTTCTGTTTGATATTGCGCATCGTGGATCTGCTCAATCTTCTGGCCCGGACGATCCCGCGAAGATCGCCCTTCACTAAGGTCACTCCTGCGCTCTGCATGGCCACATCCGTCCCCGTGCCCATGGCAATACCGACATGAGCCTGCGCAAGGGCAGGGGCGTCGTTGATGCCGTCCCCTGCCATCGCAACGATCTTTCCCTTGGCTTGGAGTTTCTTCACCATCTCGGCCTTCTGATCCGGAAGGACCTCGGAGAGCACCTCGTCTATGCCGAGCTTCTTTGCTACAGCCTCGGCTGTCGTCCTGCTGTCACCGGTGAGCATAACAACTTTGATACCTTCACCATGAAGCTGTTCTATCGCCTCGGCTGTTGTTGATTTGATCGGGTCTGCTACGCCGAGGATTCCGGCGGCTTTTCCGTCCACAGCAACGTACATAGCAGTCTGTCCTTCTTTTCGCATGGCCTCTGCTTTTTCAGGAAGATCGCCGGGAGCAAAGCCGAAATCTTCGATGAGCTTGCGGTTTCCGAGGGCTACCTTCCTGCCGTCTATCGTGCCGGTCACCCCGCGTCCGGTATGCGACTCGAAAGACTCAACCTTCGAAGGCGAGATCCCCTTGTCCTTCGCACCAGCGACAATTGCCGCGGCCAAAGGGTGTTCGCTCCCCGTCTCAATGCTTGCGGCAAGGTGAAGCAGCGCTTTCTCGTCGAAACCTTTCACAGGGACCACATTCACCAGTTTCGGCTTTCCCTCGGTGAGCGTGCCGGTTTTATCAGTCACAAGAGTGTTGACAGTCTTCATCACCTCGATTGCCTCGGCGTTCTTGAAGAGCACCCCTCCCGTCGCACCTTTTCCCATGGCTACCATGATCGACATGGGCGTTGCGAGGCCGAGGGCGCACGGACAAGCGATAATAAGCACCGCAACGGCATTTACGAGGGCATATGCCATGCGCGGCTCAGGTCCGACCCATGCCCAGACTACAAAGGTGAGAACCGCGATGCTCACAACGATCTGGACGAAATAGCCCGCAACCGTGTCGGCGAGCTTCTGGATCGGAGCACGACTTCGTTGGGCTTCGGCGACCATATGGACGATCTGCGCCAGAAGCGTCTCGGCGCCGACCTTTTCCGCCTTCATGACAAGCGTACCGGTTCCGTTTACCGTAGCCCCTATAACCCGGTCGCCGGCCTGCTTCGCCACAGGCATGGGCTCGCCGGATATCATCGATTCATCTACGCTGCTCGATCCCTCCGCAACCGTACCGTCCACAGGAACCTTTTCGCCCGGCCGTATCCTGAGCAGATCACCAGGCTCGATCTGTTCCAAAGGAACATCTTCTTCATTGCCATCCCGAATCCTGCGGGCCGTCTTCGGGGCAAGACCGAGCAATGCCTTGATGGCAGCTCCGGTCCTGGTACGAGCCCGGAGTTCGAGCACCTGCCCCAGGAGCACCAGGGTGACGATCACTGCGGCTGCCTCGAAATACACCCCTACCTTCCCTTCCGAACCGCGAAAGGAGTCAGGAAAGAGGTCGGGGAAGAACGTGGCGAAGATGCTGTAGCCATAGGCAAGGCCTGTGCCCAGACCGATCAGGGTAAACATGTTCAGGTTCCAGGTAACGACTGACTGCCAACCCCTGACGAAAAACGGCCAGCCGCCCCAGAGCACGACCGGCGTAGAAAGTATTATCTCAACCCATTTCAGAAACTCGGCTGAAAGCACCTGGTCGATAAATGAGAGTCCTGGGATAAAATGGCGCATGGCTATGATAACCAGGGGGACCGTTAGCACAGCGCTTACCCAAAACCGCCGCGTCATGTCGATCAGTTCTGGACTTTCTTCCTCTTCTGTGGTGATCGTCTTCTGCTCAAGGGCCATACCGCAGATCGGGCAGCTGCCCGGCTCCTCGCGGACGATTTCCGGATGCATAGGGCATGTCCATCTGGCTTCAGACAGCTTCGACGCTGGCATGACCGGTTCGAGGGCCATGCCACATTTCGGACAGGCTCCAGGAAGGGATTGCCTGACTTCAGGATGCATAGGACAGGTGTAGATTTCCTCTGGAACCAAGCCCTTCCTCCTCCCAACGCCGCCTGTATCTTCGAGAAGAAAAGATTCCGGTGTCTGGTCAAACTTCTCCTTGCATGCAGGAGAACAGAAATAGTACTTACTCCCTTTATGTAAAGATGCAGCTGCAGCGTCCCTGTCTTCGATGGTCACGTTGCATACAGGGTCTCTGACTTTCATCTTGCCTCCGGATGCCCCCTACTTTTTCTTTTCCATTTCGGACATCCTATTCTGCATCTCCGTCATCCTCTGCTGCATCATCTCCATCTCTTTTTGAGTGGCCATGCCTTTCTTCATCATTACTGACATGTCCATCATCTGCTTTGCCATATCACCCATGAGTCCTGACATGTTCTGCATATCACCCATGGGCATATCTTTCATCATGCCGGACATATTCCCCATCATGCCAGACATCCTGTTCGACATGTCCATCATGCCATTCATCATCTGACCGTGCTCCATCATGCCCTCATGCTGCATCATGCCCTGATGGCCACCCATCTGTCCTTTCTCCATGCCACCCATTTGACCCTGCCGACCGCCCATCATGCCGCCACCCATTTGGGCGAAACCGTGCGAAGAGACAAACAACAAGACGACAAAACAACTCATAACTATAAGACTCTTTTTCATGTCAAACCTCCTTAATTATAGGCAGAAGCCGAGACATATGACTTAGGCTCTCTTTGCCATTGGTTCTTAATGCGCATACATATCATCCGCCAGGACCGTCTCAAGACGCATTGACGGAATTTCCCTAATCAGCATC
>QKDO01000132.1 GCA_003252075.1 Nitrospirota bacterium | reverse complement strand
GGCAACGGCGCTCCGGTGCGAACACTGCCTCGACGCCCATATGGCGCGGGCTGTCGAAGAGGGTGCAAGCCTGGATGAGATCCTCGATGTCATGCTCGTTTCAGCTGCCATCTGCGAGTCGTCCACCTTGTCGGTAGCACTCCGGAAGTTCCGGCAGTTCGAGGGGCGGGCAAACAAACCGCCGGCATCTGTCTGAGCACCCGCTTGCAGGACATGCCAAAGCATAGTATCCTGTAAGAAATACCCGTCGAAGAGGAGCCCGGCACCATGAAAACTTCCCTGAAGATAGCGATGGCACTGTTCCTAGTAGTTGTTGTCCTGATCGGAGGTTTGACCTTCTTCGCGAAGTCCTATCTGACCGACGAACGCATACGTACGTATATCGTGGATACCGCAGAAAAATCACTCGGGAGAAAGGTCGGTCTGGGTGCGATACAGGTAAGTATCTTTAAGGGCATCTCCGTCAAGGATTTTGAAATCAAGGAAAAGGCATCTGAAACACCCTTCGTGAAGGCAGAAAGCTTCGTGCTCAAGTACCAGCTGCTTCCCCTGCTCTCAAAGTCTCTGGTCATTGACGAACTGCAGCTCGTGAATGCCCGTCTGCGCGTGCAGAAGAATGCTGACGGCACGTTCAATTTCTCCGATATCGGCAGACACCCCGGCAAGGAGGGGACGAAAGGGCAGCAGTCGGACACGCAGGGTCTTCCCGTAGCCCTGAATGTGCGCTCCTTAACCCTGAAAAACACGGTCATGGAATATGCCGAACCTGCAGGCAAGCTGCTGAAGGCGCGTATCCTGATCGATGCGGACCTGGGAATTGCATCGCCATCGTCCGGTATGATCTCATCTGCGGGACATTTCCAGCTTACGGTGGCTGAGGCAGTTCTCAAAGACAATCCCCGTCCTCTGAAAGACCTCAGCGCAGAAGGTGCGTACCAGATCGGTCTCAACATGTCTTCAAAGAGAGTCGATATAACCGAGTTTAAAGCCGACATTGCAAAGGTCCCGGTCACGATGAAGGGATATATCTCCTATGATGATCCGCTGTCCTTCGCTCTCGATCTGAACATGCCCGAAACAAATCTCGCCCCCATTCAGCAGATTGCCGGACCGTTCCTGCCCACTGGCACCGCTCTCGACGGTGCCGCCTCTCTTGCGGTCTCAGCAGAACAATCGGCAACTACCGGCAACCGCATGACCTTCAAGGGGCAGCTGCTGATGAACAATGCTGCGGTTTCAGTAAAGGGATTCCGACCGGTCCTCAACGGCACGGTGCGATTCACCCCTGACCTGATCAGTCTCGATAAGATCAGGCTTGTCGCCGGAGAAAGCAGTGCGGAGATCAGCGGGCAGGTGAGGGAATATGCCAAGACCCCTGATATCCGGCTGGACATCCGGGCTGCGTCGCTCAATGTGGATGCCCTTGTCCCTGCTGCCGGGGGTGCCGGGGGCAGCACCAAAGAAGGTTCCGCAGGTGTCGCGCCGAAAAAGGAAGAGAAGGAGTTCGAGCCGGTCCAGACAAAGGCCCGTGCAGAAGGGTCTGCTGAGATAGGGAATATCATCTTCCGGGGTGTTGCCATCCGGAATTTCCGCACTGAATATGCATTCCGGGACAATGTATTCAGGATATCTTCCATGACCGGCAATACGCTGAGCGGGAGCTTCAGGCTCCAGTCAGCAGTTGACCTTTCAACGCGCGGGACCGCCTATACCATGAATGCTGATACGACCGGGATCAAACTGGAGGATATCACTGCAGCGTTTGCGCCTAAGGCCAAGGATACGCTCTACGGTGTGCTGTCCGGTAAGATGGATGCCTCGGGCGCTGGCTCCCTCGCGGCGAGCATCAAACGTAATCTCAAGGGAAAGGGTGCGTTCTCCGTCAAGGACGGGAAGATCAGAAACGCCAAGGTGTCGAGCGGCCTTCTGGCGTTTCTTGGTCTGCAGGATCTTCGAGAGATCCCCATGGACAAGGCGGACGGATCATTCACCATAGCAGACAGCACCATGCATCTTACGAGCATGATATCGAGCAGGGACCTCATCCTTGACGAAAAAGGTACGATCGGCATGGACGAACGCCTTGACCTGGCGATCCTGGCAAAAGCATCGGAAAAACTGTCGCCGAAGATGCTGAGTCAGTCATCCATTTCGCAGTTCCTTTCCGAGGAAAAGGGCTGGACCGTGATACCGTTGAAAGTCGGGGGTACGGTCACCAACCCGTCTTACGGCATCGACATGCAATATGTGGGGAAAAGACTCCAGAAAAAGGCGGGGGAGGAAATCTTCAAGGCCCTGTCAGGCGATTCAGGGAAAAAGAGCGGGGAAGAGCCCCAGAAAAAGAAAAAAGGCACCTCGCCCGATGACCTGCTGAAGGGCTTGTTCAGATAGGAATGTCTGCCGGCTGACCGGGTGCCTATACAGCGATTATGTGTTGCGTCTGAGTTCGACCAAGGTCGCGCCCCAGCTTCCGGCGGTCTCGTCTGCAAGCCTGAAAGAGGCCACCTCAGGCATCCGCCTCAGGATGGCATGCACGGTCTCCCGCAGCATGCCCGTGCCTTTTCCATGGATGATCCTTGCCTCAAGGATGCCCCTCTTCCTGCATTCGTGCAGATACTCAGGAAGCAGATCTTTCACTTCACCGGGCTGAAACGTGTGGAGATCGAGCACCCCATCGATAGGTGGTGAAACCGGCAGCGATTCTTCCTCATCAGGGTATTCTTTCATATTATGCAAGCGAATCCGGACAGTACATCATATAATAACATCATGGATACGAAAACTCGGATTGAGACCGTTCTGCACTATCACGAACGGACAAAGCACCATCCGGACCGTTTTGCTCGGGGGCCCGGCCATATGGACTGGGCAAACGAGCCGGTGCCGTTCAGGTCCTATGAGGGCGCTGCTCTTTCCCGCCTCCCCTTCCTGGCGCAGGACCCTGCTGGCGGGTTTCTTTCCCTCTTCGACCGCTCTGGTTCGCAACCTCTCCCCCTGTCACTTGAGCATATAGCTTCGATGCTCGAGCTTTCCATGGGTCTCTCCGCATGGAAGTCATTCGGGGGAAACAGATGGGCGCTTCGCATGAATCCCTCCAGCGGCAATCTACACCCGACAGAGGTATATCTCATACTCCCGCCGACGGATATCTCCCCTGGTCACGGAGGAATATTTCATTACAGTCCCTACGTTCACGGGCTGGAGCAGAGGGCATCCTTTGATAGCCAGTTCTGGCAGAGGGTGCGTGATCATATCGGCATGGACTGCTTTCTCATCGCTCTTTCGAGCATTCACTGGAGAGAGGCATGGAAATACGGAGAGCGCGCTTTCCGCTATTGCAACCACGACGTGGGGCATGCCCTTGCCTGTCTCAGTTTTTCTGCAAGTATGCACGGATGGAGCGTTACCTGGCTCAGCACCCTTGCGGATGACGATATCGGCACCCTGCTCGGCTTTGACCGGACAACATGGCATGCCTTCGAACGGGAGTATCCTGACCTTCTCCTGTTTGTGCACAGCGAAAGAGAAAAACCGAAAACCCTCGGCCTTTCCCCCGAAATCGTAAGATCCTTTTCTTCCTTGTCCGTTGAGGGATTGCCGAATCGACTAAGCAGCGGACATGCGGACTGGAAGATCATAGAAGAAATGGCAGCAGCAGCGGAAAAATCCCGCACTGATTCGATGGAATGCAGGTTCCGCAGCAACGAATACTTACCGGTTGATGCAACGATGTCCGGCGCCGGGATCATCCGCAGGAGGAGGAGCGTTCAGGAATATGACGTCATGACAGAGATGAGCAGGGACGCATTCTTTTCGATTCTTGACAAGACTATTCCGCGGAGAGGTTGCGCCCCGTTTGACTCAGGATCGGGAGATATTGATCTTCATCTTGCGCTATTCGTTCACCGGGTGGTCGACCTGCAGCAGGGAATCTATTTCCTCTGCAGGGATGAATCAGGACTCCAGGACATACGGAACTGCTTTCGCAGTGATTTTCTGTGGGAGCGGGTAAAGGGAGCCCCGGCATCCCTTGCGCTCTCTCTTCTGCAACGCGGTGACTTCCGGGAGACAGCTGTCGCTGCAAGCTGCTACCAGAACATCGCGGGAGACAGTGTATTCTCCCTCGGCATGATAGCGAAGTTCAGGGAGAATATCGAAAAAGAACCGTGGAGCTACCGGCGTCTCTTCTGGGAGGCCGGCATGATCGGCCAGGTGCTCTATCTGGGAGCTGAGGCTCTCGGATTCCGCGGGACCGGCATTGGCTGTTATCTTGACGATATGGTCCACCGCCTGCTCGGTATCACCGACGATGCATATCAGAGCCTCTATCATTTCACGATCGGCGGCGCTGTAGAGGATAGCAGGATCACCACCCTGCCGCCCTATCATCATCTTGCGCCCTATGATCAAGAATGACCGATATCCACTGCGCGCATCATGGTGATTTTCGGACAGAGGATTCCGGCATGAGGGGGCGTCAGATATCGGGCATGGTCTGCTCTACGTGGAAGCGGGTCACCCTGCTGCAGCGGAATACGCCGGGCGCGGTCGAAGAAACGCCGAAAAAGGCGAAAAGCGGTTATCATGTGACGCTGCGTAAACCTTATTTGCTCTTCTCGAACAGCTTCTTGTACTCCCCGTAGCCTTCTTTCTCAAGGTCTTCTTTGGGAATAAAGCGAAGTGCGGCGGAGTTCATGCAGTAACGCAGTCCCGTCGGTTTGGGGCCGTCATCGAAGACATGACCGAGATGGGAATCACCGTGCTTACTCCTCGCTTCGATCCTGACCATGAACCAGCGCCTGTCCTTCTTCTCCACAATGTTTGCAGGCTCAAGGGGTTTGGTAAAGCTCGGCCAGCCGGTCCCGGAGTCATATTTGTCAAGAGAACTGAAGAGCGGTTCCCCCGAAACGATATCAACGTAAATGCCTTCTTTCTTGTTGTCGGCATATTCGTTGCTGAACGCCGGTTCTGTCCCGTCTTCCTGGGTCACCTTGTACTGCAGGGGGGTCAGCCTTTTCCGCAGTTCTTCCTTCGAAGGCTTCATATACCGCCTTTCTCCGGCTGATGAAATAGCCTCGAATGTCTTGCCGCTCCATGTCTTTTCAAGGAACTGGTCACGCCCTGAGTTGTAGCGGTAAAACTTATATTTGGTCGGATTCTTCTTGTAGTAATCCTGATGGTAGTCCTCCGCCTTATAAAAAGTCGTGGCAGGGAGAATCTCCGTAACAATGGGTTTCTGAAAGATGCCCGATGCCCCGAGTTTCTGCTTTGATGTTTCGGCAAGCCTTTTCTGTTCCTCAGAGTGGTAGAAGATGGCTGAGCGGTATTGGCCGCCCTTGTCGACAAACTGGCCGCCGGAATCAGTAGGATCGATATTTTTCCAAAATACGTCCAGAAGCCTGTCATAGGATATCACCGAGGGGTCATAAATTACCTCGACTGACTCGAGGTGGCCGGTCGCGCCAGACGAGACCTCCTCATAGGTCGGATTCACCTTGCTGCCCCCGGTGTATCCCGATATGACCTCCCGAACGCCGGCAAGCTTTTCGAACGGCGGCTCCATGCACCAGAAGCAGCCTCCGGCAAAGGTCGCCGTTGCGGTGTTGCCTTTCGAACTCAAAGTTTTCTTCTGTCCTCCAGCGGACATCATGGCCAGACCTCCGGTAACCAGCAACCCTGTACATATCAGCAATATCTTTTTCATGTTTGACTCTACCTCATATCCATGAAGAAATTATGAAATCTGTTTCATAGACAACGGTTTTTATAGTATGGCAAGCATGTTCTTCTCCTGTCACCCTGCCAAAGACCCGGAAATCACCGGGGAATTGGAAGGACAGCGTCCACTCTGCTAGAATGAAAGAGAGAATCAAAGAACGATTACGGGGAAATTTTGATGGCATGGATCTGTCCTGAATGTGGCCGCATGCATGAGCCACCGCACAAGAAGTGTACCTGCGGTTATGCTTACTATCAAGTCCTCGGCATCAAGGATGACGCCCCTCCTGATTCTGTTGAACAGACCTATCGCTATTTACTGAAGGTCTGGCAAAAAAATGCCGATGCACAGGACCCGCATGCGCTGAGCAAAGCCCGCGCGCGCCTCACGAATATCAACGAAGCATATGCCGTCTTCCTGCAGGCAACAGGGCATGCGCAAAAAGGAACCCGGGACTCGACCACCGTCAAGTTCGCCGTCATAGGCGGTATTGGCCTTGTCATATTCGTCGCGTTCGCTTTTTACTTCTTCTCTCCTTCGCAAAAAGGTTCTCCGCCTGCTGTGCCGGAAAGCATCCCGGAGCAAACGGCTCAGCAACAAAAGACAGCCTCTTCGTTATCTGTTACGCATCCCCGGCAAGAGCTGGACGCCGGACAGACTCAGACAGCGTCACCGGACGACAAGCCTGATATGCAGGTGGAGAAGACTCCTGACTGGGCAATCGCATCAGTAAGAAAATCTCATGTGCTTGACCGCGTTGCTACCGTTGATCTGCTGGTGAACAAATGGATGTATGAAAACGCAGGGAAACTGAGTCCCCTGGGCTGGACAGCCAAAAAAATGGATGAAAACATGTTCCTGGTAAGTTATATAGTAACAGACGGCATTACGGCTGAGGGGCTCTATTTCGATATCAATACAGAGACCGGAGAGATCAGAACAGTGGCTGGCAACCCCGACCTGCAAAGGAAATACGGCATAACGATCAAAGACTGAACATCACGCCAGCTATGCTGTGACAAGGCACGGAAACCGCAGAGCAAAGATTTCCTGTTCTTCCTCATCTCACTCATCCTCTCTGTTTTTTCAGCCTGTGCATGCGTATTTTTTCAGAGTATTCTTAGTCTTCTTTTTAGAGTTATTTCACATCAGCGTCGTCTTGCAGTATAATGTACTAACATCATATCAACAGGAGGATGACCGAATGAAGTTCAGACCGCTTCATGACTGGGTCGTAATCAGAAGAAGCAAAGCTGCCGAAATGACCGGCAGCGGTATCATCATACCTGATACCGCAAAGGACAAACCAGCAGAGGGAACCGTCGAGGCTGTCGGACCGGGGAAATATAAACAGGAAAAGGGGAAGAAAGACAAAAAGTTCATCCCTACGGTGCTGAAGCAGGGTCAACAGGTCATGTTTATTGATTATATGGCAAAGGACATTAACCTTGACGGCACGGAGCTCACCCTTCTCAGGGAGGAAGATATTCTCGGTCTTATAGAACGCAGTGATGAGCTCACCGTTAAGGAGCCGTATAATGTAGAGGTCAAGAAAGACCGGCCGCCCATGGTGCAGGCATTACGGACAAAGGCCGGGACCGCAGTCAGAGTCAAACAGACCGCAAAAATGAAAAGAAATAAACCGGCAGAAGCAGAAGTAAAGACAACGACAAGGAAATCACCAAAGAAAGGAAAAGAAGGAACGATGAAGAAAACGGCAAAAAAAGCTGCACCTGCAAAAAAGAAGGTAAAGAAGGCCGCTGCTAAAAAGGCTGTTCCCAAGAAGACTGCTGCTAAGAAGACTGTAAAGAAGGCCACCGCCAAGAAGACCGCTCCCAAGAAGACTGCTGCTAAGAAGACCGTAAAGAAGGCCACCGCCAAGAAGACCGCTCCGAAAAAAACCGAAAAAAAGACAACGAAAAAAACAAAAAAATAATTATTCGATAGAGAAAAGGCACGGGAGGCTTCCTTCAGTGCCTTTTTTCCCTTGAAGATCGTGAATTATACCGATATTTCTTCAGGCAAGCGTAATGTATCCGCCCCCCACAATCCTTCCCGTTTTATCTCATTGGCGGATGTGTCACGATAGACCAGCTGATCCTTTTCAAAGTCATATTCGGGGATTGTAGGATCGCTCCAGTGGCTCTGAAAATATTGATAGAAGATATTATACAGACTGCCGGGGCTCTGGATGTGCCGGAAGACATACTCAGGCATGCCCTGTACATCGAGGCCCCCATGATAGTATCTGGCCCAGATATAATCTCCGGATATGGCCATCTTCAGAAATGGCGTGGTCGCATAGAGCTTCAGCCTGATGTCCTTCTGCACGGACCTCAGTCCCTTCAGGAATGCAATGCTTTCTTCGATCTGCCGGGCAAGCATTGACGGTGTGATCTCCGGATCGGCGATGCTCCGCGCGCGGATATAAGCCCCTTCGCTGTATGGATTGAGCAGCATGATCCTTGCCGTACGGCAATTCCTGACAACGGCATGTAGGTCTCCGTCGCTGGTCGCAAATGTCCTGTGGCCCGTAGATCCGATCACCATGATGTCCCTGGCAATCCCTTGATCTTCCTTCACTTTCCGGTTCCGCTTCCGCGCAAAAGCTCTTCGGGACGAGGAAAAAGCAACCAGGCCGGCTTCCCGTGCCATCGCAGCGCGTCGCCGCTCCCTCCAGATCCAGCTGATATAGTTGAAGATAACGATAAGAAAAACCGCGGTCACGATCTCGACCGTCAGCATAAATATCTTCTCGTTACCGATGAACGCCCAGTAAACGAGAAATTTCTGTGCGATAACGCCGACGGTATAGGGAAGCGACAGGGCAATCCCTGCGCTGACCGCAATGATGGCGATATGAGAAATGATATGAGAAGGAAAAGATAACAGCTGTTTCAGGTCTTTTGTCCTGAACATGGGCACCTCCAGTCTGTGCTTCAGGATTTTACCATGCGCAGAGGTCTGATATTCTGAGATCAGGAGAAGATGATCAGAGTCGCAATGAGCAGAAATGCAATGTTGTTTTCGGGGTCACGTCTGCTTCCTTCCATCCGGTCTGACAGTGACGCTATCATCTTCAGCCGTTTTTCACTCAATTCTGGCAGTTTATGACTCACTTTCTTGATCAGGTCTCTATCGCCGATGCGCTTTTCAAGAACGGAAAGGACCTTGAACATATCGGAACGTCTTTCAAGCAGGGAAAGCTGATGTGCAGTCTGCTCCGTGCTGATGTTGCGGGCACCCCTGATGGTGAGCCTTTCGGGGTATACAGCGAAAGGCCCCGGAGTCTGTAACCCAAAGCTAAGCTGATCTGCTGCATGCGCGGGACCTCCTGTCATGGCTGCCTGTCCTGCCGCAGGGCATGCCCCGGCCAGAGCAAGAAACACAACCACCGCGACAGACAAGGCAGCGGTCCTGATAATCTTCATGGTCGTACCTCCTGGTTCTTTTCTGCGGACGACTGATCAGCCCGCCGGATATCATCATACCACGCTCAAGGCCGCTGTGCCATTAAGTTACGTTCATGAATATTACTTCAGAATAAAACGAGGAAGAACGTCCGCGGGTGCATACCTACCTGAACGAACAGAGCTGAAAAAAGAGCGTCAACCATCAGCAGGCGGCCCGGGCCGCATCATTGATAGATGTCGATCTTCAGCGAATCGGCGACAAGAATGGAGAGGGTCTTCGCCAGTTCATCCGGATCCTCCACACCCTGGATGTTCCGCTTTTTCAGTTCATCAAGGATCGTCGCATAAACTTTTGCGAAAGCATCTGAATGTTTCGGGGTTATACAGACGGAACATTTCTCCTGCATGGCTCCTCCTCTTCCGTTATCAGGGCTTCAGATATTCCGGTTCTCCCTCTATGGGGAACCCGGCCTTGTTCATGGCAGTCCGTATCTTTTCAATACTGGTCTTCGCGTCATCGAATACGATGGTCAGTGTGGCGTTCATCATGTCATCGTCAGCAAACGTTATTCCGGAAATGGATGTGGCTGCGTCACGGGCCGCCATTGCCGAAGATGCTCAGGTGATGCCCGGCACCTTTACCAGAATCTTACGATCTGCTGCGTATACACCTGCTGCGCTGCCGAAGATCAACAGCACCACGATCAACAGCGTACTATACGTCGTTTTCCTTTGTGTCATGCGTTACCTCCTCTCATATGTTCTTCTTTCCTACCGTATTCGGCTTATGCCCCCGATGATCGCTTCCGAACACGCACCCCGTCCCTGACCCTGTCGTCCGGGTGCGCGATCACCCTATCCTGTTCGCCCAGACCGGATATGATCTCAGCGATCAGACCGTTCCGGTGTCCTACGGTCACCAGACGGGTTTGTGCCCTGCTGTTCGAAACCACGAAGACCGCCCACCCTTCCCCTTTCCGGAAGAGCGCGCTCGCCGGCACCTGCAGGACATTTTCCCCTTCCCAGATAACGAAGCTCGCCTCAACCCGGTACCCGTCGCCGAGCCGCTTCCATTCCTCCGGTACGGACGTGATGTCCGCGATCACCAGCACCCGCTGCTCCTCAACGCCGAGGCTCGATACTTTGGTAAAGGCCTGCGGCTCAACGGTCCTGACCCTGCCGGTCAAAGGTTCCTCTCCACCCCAGCGTTCAAAGAACACGGTACTCCCCGGCAGGATATTCACGGCATCCGCCGAAAGCACCTCAACCTTCACCTCCAGGTTGCGCGGATCACCGATATCGATTAGGGAAGCGCCTGCAGTCACTACCCCCTCGCTTTCCTGATGGAGTTTGAGCAGGCGTCCGCTCACAGGGGACCGTATTGCCACCACATGACCCCGGTCAGCAATGCCCTCTGCTGCAGAATGCCCCAGCACGCTCCGGGCGCGTTCCACATCGGCACGCGCTGCTGCCGCTGCAGCGTCTGCGGAAAGCCGTTCCGCTTCCGTGCGCTTCGCATCCGTCTCCGCCCGATCAAGCTCAGCCTTTGCAGTATATCCGGCAGCGTACAGCGTCTTCTGCCGTTCATGATTTTTTTTCGCGTAGGCTGCCGCAGCATCTGCCGAACGGGCCTTTTCCTTTGCCGCTTCGAGCGCTGCCTGCGCTGCAGAGAGCTCAGCAAGGGCCTCTGCTCTGCTTCGGGGATCAAGCACCGTGGATCGCAGGGGCTCCAGTTCGGCAATGATCTGGCCCTTCGCAATGCTGTCCCCCACCTCCAGCTCGACACGCCGCAGGTACCCTGACACGGAAGCCGAAACCACGAAGCGGTCCTTGACGCGCGTCTTGCCCTCCTCATCGACGGTCACGCGCATGGCGGCGCGGTTCACGGGCACGATGTCGACCGGCACCGGCTTTGGCATAAAACCATAGACCACGGCAAGGACGACAGCGATCGTCACGGAAATGATCAGGATTCGTCTGCGCACGCGGGGCTGCATGGTCACTCCTTCGTCTTCAGGACCGCAACCAGGTTCAGATGATCGAGCTTTCGTCTCACGATCAGCCCGGACAGGCATGCCGAAACGAGTACGACTGTCGCTGCAAGGGCATAGGTCCGCGGCTCCACCACCACCGGTACACGGAACAGATCCGACTCGATCGCATGGGCCACATAGGCGGCGATGCCCCGACCGATCAGAAAGCCGAGCGGCAGCGAGGTCAAGGTGAAGAGGGCAAGCTCTCCCAGGAAGATATAGGATATCTCGGCCCGCGTGTACCCGAGCACCCGCAGGCTAGCCAGTTCGCGGCTCCGCTCCGCCAGGCTGATACGCGCACTGTTATAGACGACGCCGAATGCTATGGTTCCGGCAAGAAGGCTCGCGATATAGGTGAAGAAGAGCAGAGCCTCTGCCTGCGTGTCGTAAAAGTTGCGTATCTCGTCCTGCCGTACCACCGTGCCGGCCACCCGCGGCATCTGCACGAGGGTCCGGTAGAGGTCTGCCTGGTACAGCTGATCGGCAGCGAGATACGCGCCCGAGACAGCATGTCCCTCCCGCATCAGTCTATTGAGCTCGGAGAGGTCCATATACCCCATGAGGCCAATGTACTGATTGACCAGCCCCACGACGGGCACCTGCCGCACCGGCCGTTCACCTTCCAGCACCTCGATCGTCAGCAGATCGCCCGGTCTGGCACCGAGGAGAAAGCCGAGGTAATCGGTAAGCACAATGCCGTCAGGAGGCGGTTCAAGCGGCGTGAGTTGCCGGTCAAGCAGATAGTGCAGATGCCCGCCCGGGTCCATACCGCGTATCGACGTCCGGTATGTCCGGTGCTCATACCTCATGCGCACCGGCACCGACCGGAATACCTCGGCATGCTCCACGCCCTGCAGTCCCTTCAGTTCATACAGGGCTTTACGCGATACCGGATCAGTAAAGGTGACGGTCATATCTTCCCTCTGGGAAAGCCGGAACTGCACGTCCACCATAAAGTCGACGGCATCCTTGGAGAATGTTCCCGCTATCATGATAGCACATGCCAGCGATATGCCCGTGACCGTGAGAAGCGACTTGAAGGGCCTCCGTTCGATATTGCGGAAGACAATGCGGGTCGGCTGCGAAAGAAGCCTGCCGAGGCCGAGTCGCTCGATCGTCGTCCTGCGGTACTGTGCTGGCGGTTCGGGCCGCATGGCCTCTGCAGGCGGCAGGAGCACCGCCTTTCGTACGGCATAGACCGTACCGGCGATAGCAGCCGCAGCCGTGATCATCGCCGCGGTCAGCACCGCCGCCAGCCGCAGTTCGTACAGCAGGAACGGAAAACGGTAAAACTCCATATAAATATTTGCCAGCCCCTGGCCCAGACGTGATCCCGCAGCGATACCTCCTGCGATGCCGATCAGAACGATCAGCATCACCAGCTTTATATAATGGACGCCGACGGCAAGGTTGCTGTATCCGAAGGCTTTCAGCGCCGCTATCTGTTCCCGCTGCGTACTCACGGTCCGACTGATCACCACATTCAACAGGAAAGCGGCAACGGCGATGAAAACCGTCGGGAATATCTCAGCGCTTCGCTGGAGTTGTTTGAACTCTTCCGTCAGGAACCGGTTCGAGAGCTGGTCCGCTCGGCCGTAGGAACCCAGCCCGCCGTAGGTATCAAGAATATCGTCGAGTCTCAGCAGCACATCATCCAGCACAGCGCCGGGCTCCAGGGTCGCGACCAGGTCATTGAATGCGCCATCCATATTGTAGGCAGTACCGAGTGCTGTCCTGCCCATCCAGAGGATTGCATACCGACGGTAATCAGGACTGATGGCTCCGGGCCGGGCCTGGAGCACGAACTCCGGGGAGAGGGCCGTGCCTGCGATCACGAGCCGCTTCCGTCGTCCGTTGATCACCGCACCGAACCGGTCGCCCGGACTGAACCGGTGCGCCTCGGCAAAGGCCTCGCTCACGATCACCTCGTTGTCTTTGGCAGGGTCGATGCTCCGGCCCCTGCGGATATAAAGCCGGTTCAGGAGCGGGTCACCGCTGTCGGGTATGGAGACGAGCTTTGCCGTCACCGGCTCGGAAAAGTTCGGGATATCGAGCTTGACGTCGGCAACGACACGCGTCTCGACATATGCAATGCCCGGCAGCTCCCTGATGCGCTCTGCAAGGCTGTCGGGAGCCCGCTTCAGCGGGGCAAAGACGTCCCCGAACCGATAGTCCTGGTAGAACCGGTCCCTGGTTACGTTGAGGGAATGCATGGTCCCGATAAGCATGACGAATGTGGCGACGCCGCTTGCGATCACGAGCGCAATGGCAAGCGCCTGCCCCTTCATCTTCCAGAGGTCCCTCCGGAGCTTCTGATCGAGGGCCTTCATGGCATCACCAGTGGAGCTCCTGCGGTGATTTCTTCGCAATGTTCCGCGTGATCTCTGAAATGAGTCCGTTGCTCAGATGGATGACCCGGTCTGCCATGCCGGCGATATCCGCATTATGCGTGATGATGACCGTGGTGGTTCCTAGCCTTCGGTTTACCTGATCGAGTGCCTCCAGGACCACCACGCCGGTCTCAGAATCAAGCGCGCCGGTAGGCTCGTCGCAGAGAAGGACCGCCGGGTTCTTCGATATTGCCCGCGCTATCGCAACACGCTGCTGCTCACCGCCGGACAACTGGGAAGGGAAATGGTCGAGCCGCTCGCCGAGATTGACCAGCCCGAGCGCCTCCTCAGGGGTCATGGGAGCTTGGGCAATCTCGGTTACCGCCGCCACATTCTCGCGCGCCGTCAGACTGGGGATGAGGTTGTAGAACTGGAAGACAAATCCGACATGGAACCGCCGGTAATCGGTGAGCTGCTTTTCGGTCGCACGGGTCAGCTCCGTATCGCGGTAAAAGACTGTACCGCCTGTCGCGGTATCCAGCCCGCCAAGAATGTTCAACAGTGTTGACTTGCCGCTGCCCGAGGGCCCGAGCAGAACGACCAGCTCTCCGGCATAGAGTTCCAGGTCAATACCGCGCAGGGCATGGACCTGCACCGCTCCCATGGTATAGACCTTGGTCAGGCCTATCGTGCGGAACACGACGGCTGTCTCCTGCTCACCTTTTCCGCGCATGCTCACTGTTCCGGAGTCTTTCATTGGTGCTTTCCGTTTCCAGTATACCGCAGAAGCAGCTTCAGCACTATCGGGTGCTTACGCGGCATCTGTATCCTCCGCGTTCCCGCAGATGCTACAATAGACCGATGCGTCCGCCGGATCCCTCATTCACCTGCAGGGTCTCCTTCGATCAGGACCAGCCAATGCCGGCAAGGGAAATCCTGGCAGCAAAGACCGGTCTGCCCCGGGATAAGATCGTTGAAGCTCTCACCAAAGGAGCGGTCTGGCTCACCCGCAGGAACCGGAAAAATCGTATACGCACCGGGTCGGTGCTGCTGAGACGGGGAGATATCCTCGAGCTCAACTACGACCTGCACGTCCTTTCCCTGGTACCGCCCCAGCCCCTCCTCATCGCAGACCGCAGGGACTATACGGTATGGTTCAAGCCGGCAGGGCTCCTTGCACAAGGATCGCCCTTCGGCGACCACTGCTCTCTCCTCAGGCTCGCGGAGATGCATTTCAAGGGAAAGCGTCAGGTCTTTCTCGTGCACCGGCTCGACCGGGAGGCAGCGGGCCTGATGCTGATCGCGCACGAAGGAAAAGCGGCGGCCAAGCTGTCTGAACTCTTTAAGGACAATAAGGTCGTGAAGGAGTACCGCGTCGAGGTGCTCGGAAACCTTCTCGCAAAGGGGAAGGGCGGTCGGATCGACCTGCCGCTCGACGGCAAACAGACCATCACTGAGTATATTGTTGAGGCCTATGATAAGGCCTCCAATGTCTCGACCGTCACGGTCTCCATCCAGACAGGACGCACACACCAGATACGCCGCCATTTCGAGATGATCGGCCATCCGGTCATGGGAGACCCCAAATATGGAAAAGGGAACAAGAACCGGGAAGGCATGAAGCTTACCGCGACCTCACTCAAATTCCATTGCCCCTTCACCCACCGCGACATGCAGTTCTCCGCATAATCCGGAAGAAATAAAGCGGTTACCCATCTTTATTTTGCCACGCTGGTTGTTGACTTCACCGATGAACCGGCACTTTCAGAAAACCGAAACTCAATCAAGAGTGCGACCTGCCAAAGACATCCTCAACACAGCCTGAAGGCGTTTGTTTCAGCCACGAAATCACAGTTTCGGGGTTTGTTGAGGACTGAGGATGAAGGGAGAATTGCCATGGAAAGCAATATTTGACATCAATTCAGCAAGTTAGCGATATTTTTGGCTTCACGATACTTGTACAATTTATATAAGATGCTCTGAGCAGGGGTCATGCTGGATTCTGAAAGCTGTTGAGGATCACGTGAACCGATTGTCATCTCTCGATTCGAGGCGGGCAGGAGATTCACCATATCCTCAGAAGGAATGAGGCCATGTCGTGCTTCAGATGTGCTGACAGTATTACTCCGAAACGTCTCATCCCCGTTTGTCCAGGTGCTTGCTTCGGGGGGACTTTCAAGCGAAGCGCCCTTGCCTATTTGCTCGTTACGTTTCTGATGGCCTCCGCGCTGGTGACTGCCGCTGCAGGGCCTTGTGACGCAGAGGACATTCAACTGGATAAATCCCTTGTGCCGATCGACTCAGCAGGTGGCGCCGGGGAACCGACTGAAGTACTGAATGGCATTCTTGTCAGCCCCATGAGGAGCCTTCTCGCCCTGCCTTCCTCCCACTACGATGCGAGGAACGTGCTCTCTCCTCTTATGCCTTTGTCCAAAGACTCGCCTGCATTCGGTGTATCCCGTGGAGGCGGTCTTCTGACTGTTCTTTCGAGTCAGGACAAAGACCAGACCGTGTGGTCCTTCAGGTTGGCGTTGCCATCGATTGTAGGGAAACTGCAGGCGGAGGCAGAGTTCGCGTTCCGGCCTTTTGATCCTTATGTGACGTCGGGGTTCGGAAAAAGTCAGTATGACGCATATCGATTTGAGATACGGGGAGGCGAGAAGGAATTCACCTATGGAGTGAACTACGTCATGGTGAGAAAAGCCTTCAGCAGCCTTCTTTCGACGAAGAAAAGGCTGGAAGTTGACAGGGCAGGCCCGAAGGTATGGGCAAGTTGGAGTCGGGGCAGGGTCGGCCTGTCCGTGTTCATGAGGAGCCTCCACGACAATCTGGACGCGGACAGGAACAAGCCCCAGTTCACCACGACAGATGCGGGAGCATCGTTGACCTACATGTTTACTTCATGGCCGTACCTTGGCTATACCGTCTCGTACTCCGAAGGGGAAAAGAGGAGTTCGCGTGAGCCGAACGGCTATAACTCGTACCGGGGACCGGTCAGCACGCTTGAGCATTCTCTGTCCTACTCGAGCGAGAAGATAGACATCGCAGTGTACTCTTCCTACGCTAGGGAGAGGGATCTGCTTCAGCCGGTCGAACGAAAAGCGGACATGCGTCTGTACTATCTGTCAACGACCCTGAAGCCGACAAAAGCATTGCATATCACACCGGAGATAAGCTACGGCATCGACAGATATGCCGACACTGCTGCATCGACGCGTCGCCGGTCTGCTTCCCTGTCTCTGGATTATTGGCCCTCGAAACATACCGGATACAGGGCCTTCGGGTCGTACTACACCGAACAGAATCGACAATGGCGGATGGATACAAAGTATCTCTACACCGAACTTGCCGTCATACGGGCATTACGCCTTGCCGCAAGGAAAGGGGGAACCCTCTCCTTTTCCGCCAGTCACCAGAGGTACCTTGACGATGTGTCGCCGGGGAATAACAGGGGTGAGTTCACGCTGTGGCTGATGCTGAGGATACCGCTTCTTCCTGCGGGCAGAACCTGATCAGGACCGGACTTGCAGCCGTCCCTTATTCTCACAGCGCTTGCTTACCGTTCCGCTCACGACGCACTTCATTGCTTCCGAGCCACCTTCACCTATCCTGCCGTCTCTGAGCCTCTGAACCCTATTCTCACGCTCGATTGACTGCCGGCTTCGCGGTGTGCGAGCGGAAAGAGATAGATTCCGGACTCGAAACTGCTGCGCGTTCCAAGAAGAAACATTGGGCCGCATAGGTTACAGCCATTGAGGAAAAACCACCTGTGTTATTGCAATTTACCGAAATAGATGCGATTGCCATCATTTTTATCTGCTATTATATGAGTAAGGGGCAAAACAGGCGAGAACGGAAAATAAAGGAGGGCGATTTCATGAAAAAAAATGTAGGTGGTATCGACAAAATATTGAGATTGATTATCGGACTTGTTTTGCTTTTAGTTGGCTCTTTTATGCAGATGAGCACGGGCATGAGAGTCGGCGCATTTGTGGTGGCGGCTATCGCGCTCATCACCGCTTTTTCAGGTTTTTGACCGCTCTGGGCGGTGCTCGGGTTTAGCACCCATAAGTCAAAGAATTAAGCATACCAGCGCTTCACTGTTTCAGGGCATTACAAGCGCACTGATGACAGAAATGTGTCCGAAACACTGATTGCGTTTACGAGGACTGTAAACGCAATCAGTGTTCAGTGCAATTAAATGCCATCCAGATATAAAGACGCCTTTACGGCGCGCGATCGACACCTGCAGGGCATACTTACTTTCATGCTCCTTTTGAATTTTTCCAAATATTAGATTGAACATAATTTATTAGCAGATTCTAACGATTATCACCTATACTCAGCACCATGCGAACCCTCTCTCATGATTACTCTTTCAGGGAACAGTATTGTCTTCTGATCCTTTTATTGAGATTTTCTCTTTCATCTTTGCATCGAATTTAGCCTTATTGATGATAAATCGCTCATGTTTTCCCCTCGAGATCAGTTCCATGCCGTCATGTGCCTCTACTTCGAATAACAAGCGCCGACCGTCAACCACCATGAGTCTTACTTTTGCCGTTACTTCAAAGCCCGCCGGGGTTGCCGCAATATGACTCACGTCAATATGTGTTCCGACAGTCTGTTCACTGGGCCAGTCGAGATACGGATTAATTGCCTTGATGCAAGCCCACTCAAGAAAGCCCACCATGTAGCCCGTGGCAAAAACTTCCGGCATTTCCTGAAATTCCGCTGACTCCGGATAGAGCGCGGGGACCAACTTCGACTCAGGAATGTGAAATTTGAACTCTGACTCAATCCCGGGCTTCAACGCATCCTTCATAATATCGTCCTTTTCGTTTCATGCAGCATAATGAATCTTCATGTCCTGTATCTTCTGAAATCATGGACAAAATATCATGCACTCCCCGGCTTGCCACATTTCCCTTACACCACTGTTTCATGAATTGGTGCTGTTGATATCGGGAGGGATGTGCCGGCAGATCTTTCAACCGTACGTCCGGGTGGCATCCTCGTTGAAAGGTATCTCTGGAGCTACGACTTTTTGCTTGTCTTCGCAAAAAAGGTGGTGAATTTTCGCTCGACGCTGCTGCTTTTACATTTCGGACATTTGATCTTCGGATGCGCATCAAATTCCCTCATGGAGAGATAAACGGTGAATTCTTTCCCGCAACCTTTGCACGTGTATTCGTAAGCAGGCATAGCTACCCTCCTCATCAGTGAAGTTAGTGCTACTTGAAATATACCTTTTCGGGAAGGAGATGTAAACTGCCTTTTGTTCCGCAGGAAGGTGGGCTTGTCATCTGTGTCGTGCGCAGCCTGTTCATGGAGATACGCACACCAGAACTGACCATCAGCACACGGCATATCCCCCGTCAGAAAAACCTGAGAAGGTTATAGTGGGTATCCCTCTGGGCCGGCACGAAACCGGCAGTACGGATGGCGCCGATGATGTCGTTCGTGGAAACCGCATAACTCACGCCGGCAGCAGCAACTACATTCTCCTCGATCATGGTGGAGCCGAAGTCATTTGCTCCGAAACGCAGGGCGACCTGGGCCGTCTTCAGACCCTGCGTTACCCAGGAAGCCTGGATGTTGTCAACGTTGTCGAGATATATCCGTGAGATAGCCAGCACCCGCAGATATTCGACTGCGGTTGCCGGACTTTGAACCCTAAGCTTTGATGTTCGGGCTGTTCTGCCTTTTGTCCTCTCCACCCTGCCAGTTTCCTCCAGTTCCGTGTTGCCCGGCTGGAACGTCCAGGGTATGAATGCGGTGAACCCGCCGGTCCTGTCCTGAAGCTGCCTGATCGCATCAAGGTGGGTGATGATGTCTTCAGGCGTTTCGATGCTGCCGAACATCATGGTCGCGGTCGTCCTCATGCCGAGCCTGTGCGCGGCCTCCATAACCTCAAGCCATCGTGACGACTTTATCTTCTTCGGGCTCAGGACCTCCCGTACTCTGTCGGAAAGGATTTCGGCACCGCCGCCCGGTATCGAGTCGAGACCTGCAGATTTCAGGATCGAAAGCGTTTCCCGGATGGTCAGGTCGGAAGCATCAGCGATATAGCAGATCTCCGGGGGGGAAAAACCGTGGACATTGATATCGAACCGCTCCTTGACAGACCGGAGAAGGTCCACGTAAAAAGAAATGTCGAGGTTCGGATGAAGTCCGCCCTGGAGCAGTATCTGCGTTCCGCCCATCGCTATCGCCTCCTCGATCTTCCCGAAGATCGTTTCGCGGTCCAGGAGATAGGCATCTGCATCGTCTGCATCGCGCCAGAACGCGCAGAAGGTGCATTTGTTGATACAGACGTTCGTATAGTTGATATTGCGGTCGACCACAAAGGTGCAGATCTCCTCGGGATGCAGACCTTTTCGAGCCATGTCCGCCCACATGCCGAGGCCGAGCAGGTCGGCGTTCTTGAAAAGGGAAAGGGCCTCCTTCCTGCTTATGCGGCTGTTGTCCTCCTGCGTTATCACGGGTAAACCCTCACGGTCTTATAAAAGGAATCACGCTCTACAGCAACCTTCCCGGCTTTTTGTATCAAATTCACCAATTGCCCAGCTGTGAGTTTTTCACCGCTCAGCCCTCCTGCGGAATGGGTGATCTTTTCTTCGATGATCGTGCCGTCGATATCGTCAGCACCGAATAGGAGCGCGAGCTGGGATATCTTTTCCCCGAGCATGATCCAGTAAGCCTTGACGTGGTCGAAGTTGTCGAGGAAAATGCGGCTGACTGCCATGGTCTTCAGATCGTCAATACCCGAGGTGTAGCTGCCTTCTATCTCCGTGTTCTTCGGGTGATAGGCAAGGGGTATGAAGGCCTGAAAACCCTTTGTCCTGTCCTGAAGCCTCCGCAGACGCGAAAGATGGTCGACCCTGTCGGCAAGGTCTTCCACATGTCCGTACAGCATGGTCGCGTTTGTCCTTATGCCGACCCGGTGCGCTGTCTCCATCACTTCCAGCCACCGTTCTCCCGGGATCTTTTCAGGACAAAGGCGGTTCCGGATCTCTTCCCTGAATATTTCTGCGCCGCCTCCGGGCATGGAGCCAAGCCCGCTTTGCTTCAGGGCGCGGAGTACGTCTTCGAGCGAACGGCCGCTAATCCGGGAGAAATAGTCTATCTCGACTGCCGTGAATGCCTTGATATGGAGCTTGGGGAACCTCTTTCTTATGGCTGACAGCATGTTGCGGTAATGTTCAAACGGCCAGTCAGGATGAAGTCCGCCGACGATATGGACCTCCGAAAACCCGTGAGGACTGACGTGCACGCTGCGCGGGGATCTGCTTTTCCCCATCCCTTTGGCCTTTGTCGCTTGCCCTTTGCCCAGCTTCCCGATGATGTCATCTATCGTGAGTTCAAAGGCCCCTTCCTGTCCCTGGGATCTGCTGAATGCGCAGAACTTGCAGCGGTTCACACAAATGTTTGTCGGATTGACATGCCGGTTCCGGATGAAGAAAGCCTTCCTGCCGTTCTTCCGGTACGCAACGTGGGAGGCGAGCGCGCCGAGGGTGAAGATGTCGTCGGACGCGAACAGATACATCGCATCTTCGTCGGAAATGCGTTTTCCTGCAAGCACCTTTTCGCGGATCGCAGTGAGCATGTTCCATTATAAATCAATCATCAGAAAAAAGAGGACAAGGAACCGGTGACCGGATACTACGGGCATATCATGCGATACAAGCCCGGCACTGGTGTTCTTCCCGCTTCAGCCCCGTTGTTTGACGGAATATTACGGCCTGTGGTATAAAAGAAAGCTCCTTGCTCTTCTCTTTGGGAAGGGCTTTAATCCTGTGTATCAGGAAAAATCCATAAGGAGGTGTTTGCATGAACATCTACGAGAATATCGTCATCCTCAATGCCGCGCTCCCCGATGAAGAGATCAATGCCGCAATCACCAGGATCAAGGACCTCGTGACGAATACCGGCGGAGAAACCGTCAAGGCAGACCTCTGGGGCAGAAGAAAGCTTGCATACGAGATTAAGAAGCAGCAGAAAGGCTTTTATGTCCTCTTCGTATTCAAGACCCCGGCCGGCACGATCAAGAAGCTCGAAGAATTATACAAGGTCTTCGATCCGGTCATCAAATTTATGGTAATCAAGCTCGGTCCCAAGCAGGTGAAAGCGCTGGAAGCTGCACAGGCCGCAGCCCAGGCAGCCGCAGAAACGGAACAGGCGAGAAAAGAGGCCTAAATGTTCAACAAGGTCATCCTCATAGGCAACCTTACCAAGGACCCTGAGCTCAGGTATACGCCGCAGGGAACGCCGGTATGTACTCTCAGGATCGCTTCGACCACGCGGTTCAAGTCGGGCGACAGCATGAAGGACGAGACCCTCTTCATTAATGTCGTGGTTTGGGGCAAACAGGGCGAGACTGCTGCGCAGCACCTTTCGAAAGGTCGTTCGGTCCTTGTCGAGGGAAGGCTGCAGGAAAGGCGCTGGGAGTCTGACGGTCAGCAGAAGTCACGGTTCGAGGTTGTGGCGCAGGGCGTCCGGTTTCTCGGCGGCAGGAAAGAGGAAGGTTCACATGACAGTTCCTCTGCGGAAGATGTCACGCCGCCCGATGAAACGACTGATCTTGAGCCGTTCTAAAGAAAACAGCAACAGCAGATAGCGAAAGGAGACAGCATGGCAGCACCACAAAAAAGATTCCAGAGAAGAAAGTTCTGCAGATTTTGCTCCGAAAAGGTGGAGTTCATAGATTACAAGGACGTGAAGCTCCTGAGGAACCATCTTACCGAGCGGGGCAAGATACTGACCCGGAGAATGACCGGCACCTGTGCCCGGCATCAGCGGGCACTGAGCGAGGCGATCATGCGCGCTCGGAGCATTGCCCTCGTATCGTTCGTGGAAAGATAAGATGCGCATACCAAAATCATGGGTGCCGGTCATGGCAAAGAGGATCATTGAAAACCTCCTTGCCAAGAATATGATCAGCCCTAAGATTCCTGTCGAGAAGCTTATTGATCAGACTGACGCTATTCTTCTGGACGAGCTCATGGTCGAGGACAGGCTGAATGACGAGGTGCGGGTACTCCTGAAGAAACATGAGAATGATATCGAACGCAACCGGATGGATTACCGCAAGCTTTTTGAACTCACCAAGCAGAAACTGGTGAAGGAAAGGAATCTTGTCCTATGATGCTTTCCGAAGACAAGATCTCTCATCTCAGCCATATCATGCTGAACAGGCTCTATGACCTCGACCTTATCGATATCGATGAGGACGAGGAAGCCGCAATCCGACGCGAGATAAAGCGGACGATTGTTGGAGAGCTCAAGATCGGCGAGGAAATCGAGCAGATTGTCAGAAAAAAACTCCTGTCACTCTCAAAGAAACTCATAGAAGGCAGCTCCGAATGGGAAGTCCTCTACAAAAAATACTACCGCGAAGAGGAGATAAAAAAAGGAAGGGCTACGGGTTAAAGCTCGCTGCCGTTGTCCTGGTTGCTGCTGCCTGGGCCACTCTGCTTTTTGATATACCCGTACGATTCCCCCGCATCTGGTTCTCGTGCACTGCGGTTATCATCGTCTACTGCGGTGTCCTGCACCTGCTGTCAAAACGACGCGAGCACGCCATCGAATTTCTCTATGCGATCGTCATTCTCTATGCCGGCGCGATCCATGTCTCCGGCCTGCCATGGCTTCAGCTTGCCTTTTTTCCTTTCATCATCTCCCTGACGCCTTTCTACCGTCTGCAAGTCATCATTCCCCTGTCGATCCTTGTCCCGTTTACGGAACTCAAGACCCTGGTGATAGCGCGAGAGAATATCGTAGGGCAGGCTGCGTTTTCCCTATCCCTCGTATTTACTGCCGCTGCTGCTTCATTGATCCATGCCATGCTGCACAGAGAACAGGAGCGGGCCGTTACAGAACTGGAAAAGATCCGTGAAGGGGCGCGGGACAGGACGAGGGATACGGAGATGGAGTCGCTGGGAAGCGACGAGATCATCTCCCACTATTTCGCTTCGAAGATCAGGGCAGACGAGGAGATCCAGGAAATCCTCGCAGCGATTAAACATGCCGTATTTGCCGACGGAGTCCATTTTTTCGAGTACCGAGGCGAGACGTTTTCCCTGCGAAATACAACGGAAGAACAGGAGAAACTCATCATCACCGGCAGGGGAATCATGGCCCAGGTGCTTCGGGAGCGAAAGACCTTCGCCGCAGGCGAGATAGATGAAAAGACGACACCGGTCGGCTACATTCGGGACCGAATCCAGTCACTGATCGTGATGCCGGTGCTGGAGGGAGCTACGCCCGTGGGTCTCCTGGCCATCGACAGTCCGCGCTATCATGCATTTGGCGACAGCGAGCGGAAGACAGCGGAGATGTTCTCCGCGCAGATTGCAAAGATCCTGGAGCGCGAACGTGTCCATACTGTCCTGAAACAGGATATTACGGCACTCCGGATCATCAAAGAGTTCAGTTCAGGCCTTGCAGCGTCTATCCGGTATGATATCGTGCTCCAGAAGCTCTGTGATTATGCGCAGCAGGCATTCGGGGGAGAGGCGTTTTTTTTCGCTTATACGGGCCTTGGTTTCGAGGTCAAATATTTCCCCGGAGAGATCGTCGGAGAGCAGAAGATAGATTTCAGCGGTACGCTCATTGAGCTTGCCATCGACAACAAGCACAAGGAATATGTGAGTGATGTCCGGCAATACGGCATGAAGATATTCCCGCCGCTGTTCAGACCGTCGGTCAGCCGCTCGGTTATTGTTGTGCCGCTGTTTTACGAAGGCGGGCTGCTTGGCGTTTTCGGGATGATATCAGACCAGAGGGAATTTCTCGACAGCAGGCAGATCGGCCTTATTGAGGTGATGTGCAATCAGACTGCCATATCGATAGCGAATGCACGGATGCATGAGGAGATAGAGCTCATGGCAACGACGGACGGCCTCACCGGCATCTTCAACCACCGGATATTCCAGGAGAAGCTGACGGATGAACTGAAGCGTTCCGAACGGTATTCCACGCCGCTGTCGCTCCTGCTCGTCGACATCGATTATTTCAAAAAGGTGAACGATGTCTACGGTCATCCGGCCGGCGACCTGGTGCTCAAGGGCGTAGCCAAGATCCTGAAATATGAGGTCAGGGATGTCGACATTGCAGCACGCTACGGAGGAGAGGAGTTTGCCGTAATCCTGCCCGGGACGGACAGCAGAGGAGCAAAGAATTTTGCTGAAAGGCTGAGGAAGGCCATTATGACCGAGGTTTTCCTTGCTGACGGCAAGACCCTGAAGGTGACCGCGAGCATCGGTATTGCCACGGCGCCTGCCGACGCGCAGACCAAGGAAAATCTGATCGAAAGGACAGACCAGGCGTTATATCATGCCAAACATCAGGGCAGGAACCAGAGCGTGAACTGGGGAGTCGTGCAGTAGGAACATGAATCATTTTATTTCAGATGTAAGCGAAGCGGAGATTAGGAAGGAGCGTGGCAAGGCCCGCGAGATGCGGCATTCAGCTTGGTGGAAGCGAAGGCTTGCAGAGGGTCGCTGCTACTACTGCAGGAAGGAGTTTCCGGTACGGGAACTGACCATGGACCATATCGTACCGATTATCCGGGGAGGGAAATCGACAAAGGGAAACATGGTGCCGGCCTGCAAGGAATGCAACAACAGGAAAAAGCATATGCTGCCGATCGAGTGGGATGAATACCTGAACAGCCTGGCCAGCGAGGATCTGAAATAGGGCTGTCGGCACCGTACGAAGCCGGAGGGCATACGTATCAGCGCGTGTTGTCACGGTTTCAGTTCAGACCGCAGTTGTTTTCGAAAAAGGCGCGTTGTCGATGCCGGTTATCATTTCTCCTATATTTTCGTCAAGAGCACGTGGAGAGCTTGAAGAGGGGAACTCTTCGCTTTTCAGAGAACAATAATAATCGCATTCCTCACAATGCTTGAAATTGTGGGCAAAACTTATACTGTACCTCACCCTTGCAGAGGGTGTCTGCCATGCCCCAGCATGCTCTGACTGCATTTGTTCCGTCGTGCACTCTATGAAGTCTCTCTTCCTGTGTTGCGGGACAAGTTCCGAGCACTTCTTCAAAGATGCCGCCTGGCCGATGATCGCACTTCTTAACCTCCCGCCGGTTCGGCTTTGTTTCTCTCTCTCCCATAAGCGTCACCTTTCCTCTGCCCAATAAAATATAATAAAAATACATGGATCCTTATAAAAATGCCCTTTTTTGCATGAAGACTGACTGATATGTTGCACAAGAGGGCGGCTTCGGCTCCGAAATCAGCCAAATATGTGAGAATAAGGTATGACGGTGGGATGGATAAAGGCTTAACGGTCATCCTTGCTGCATGACCTGATGGTCTTTCTCTCTGTTGATAACCCTGGAGCTGCAGGTTGCTTTTCAGGAATCTTTATCCATCAAGGCTTCATGGGCACATTTCAGGATGCCCAAAAAAAATTCCATTTAAAATGCCTTACTGCATTGAATTTATTAAATAATTTATATGCCTAAATATTGGGCAGTTTGCTCGGATATGCGTATTTTCAGTAATATTACATATTTTTCAGAAAGTTCTTAACAGGTTATCAACTTCTGTTGAAAACCTGGACGATTTTCTGCAGCAGGATCATCAATTCCTGGCTTGCGCACAAGGCCTATCCCCGGAAGATCCGAATGTTGAGACCGAATATGGGTCAAGGTCAAACTTTCGGAATGAGAGATCGAGCATATTCTAGAGCTGACAGCATGGGTGGCAACCAAAATATGCCTTCACGAGCATAAACAGCAGCATGAAGAAGGTGAACGTAACTATTTACAAAATACGAAAAATTAATTAGTATATCATCGGCAAAAGATGTCCTGAAAAACGCCAAAACCTTTGTGAAGAGGATACGGAAAATCATGGGTCTTTGGTTACAAGGACAGCCGGGCTGCAATAAGAATAAAGAGGCAGCCCTTTTTTTTCTGGGTAAGGGAAGCAGGAAATATTAGTATACGGCCCTGTAACGATCTCCTCTAGCGTTACTACGTGCAGGGTACAGAAATGGAAAGGAGTTGCCATGGAAGATCTGCCGCATCACTCCGGGAGAGATATGAGACAGTTTAGCAGAAGGTCGTACATCGAGACCATTGATTTCTCCGTTATCATGCCTAAGTTCAGTGAGCGGTCTGCTTCCCGTCTCAAAGGAAGAATTGTCGATCTGAGTGACGGAGGGATAGGAATCCAGGCAGATTATCCTCTTGAGCCTGGAGTGATGCTTTGCTTCACCCGTGGTGACACCGAAACAAAAGGCATCATTAAATGGGCGATCAAGGTGGACGAGCAGCGCCACAGGGCTGGTATTGCTTTTCGCACGGAAAACTCAGACAGCATACCCTATCCTTCCATAGTTCCTTCCGCCTTTGGTGAGGTCAAGGAAGTCCCTGAGAAATATGCGACCGCGCTGAAGACAAAAACAGGAGAATATGTAGAAGCGCTTGAGGCGCTTGCATCTGCCTGTTCATCCCCGGGTGCTAACGACAGGAAGATCATAAAAGGCCTGAAAATATTGAGCGAAGATATGATGCGGGCATGCGCTGAGTTTGAAAATGCAGCTGCATCTGACAGTGAATTCATCCGGTTTCAGCGCAAGGTATTTCATGAAAAGACAGACCGGGTCCTCTGCAAGAGTTCCTTTGTCCGGCATGCGCGGACATGGCCCCAGGGATACCAGGGTGATTACAAAATACTGGAGACCCTTTATAAGAATATTCCGGTATCTGAAGGCTTCGGGTATTATCTCGACAAGTATGGGCTTTCCCTGCCGCTTGCAGATGCAGTGAGGAATAGGATCGTGAAGCTTGAAGAGATCATCCGGCGTGAGATATCCGGAAGGAATACAGCTTCTATCCTCAACATCGCCTGCGGTTCCTGCAGGGAGCTCATGGGGCTTGCGCCGGACATAGTCCGCACGAACGCCCAGGTCACCTGTATCGACATGGATGCTGATGCTCTTGCTTTTGCGATGGAGAGGCTCTCTCATACCGAAGCTGGGGAGAACGTAAGGTTCCGGAAATATAATGCTGCCAGAATGTTCGACGACGAACTCAATATGGCCTCATTCGGTAAGACGGATATCATATACAGCACAGGTCTATTCGACTATCTCCCTTCAGAATTCCTTGCCAAGATGCTTGGCTCCCTTTATCGGCTTCTTCACCGGGAGGGGACACTTATCGCCTCCTTTAAAGATGCAGAGAAATACCGTCATCAGGATTTCCATTGGTTTGTCGACTGGACCGGGTTCCTGCAGCGAACGGAACAGGAGTTCCTGTCCATACTGGATGAGGCCGGCATCCCGCGGTCTGCGATCAGGGAAGAACGTGATGCCACCGGAATCATAATCTTTTATCTGATTCCGAAACAGTAGGCAACAGAAAGAATACGGAGATATTGGGGGAGAAAGCTTTTTCAGGAAATGCTGCGATCGTGACCGGCGGAGCTCGGGGAATCGGGGAAGCCTTGGTGCGGGCCCTCTGCCGGGAAGGCGCTGACTGTCTGTTCACCTACCTGTCGAGCTCGTCTCCTGCAAATGCCCTGGCTGAGGAGATCAGGGAATCGGGAGGGAGGGCCATCCCTGCTAGGCTCGATGTCAGGGATTATGACAGCGCCCGTGAGCTGGTGGTACGGGCAAAAAAGGAGTTCGGCAGGATCGACATCCTGATAAACAATGCCGGTATAACCCGCGACCGCTCCCTTTTTATGATGAGCCGCGATGCATGGGGTGAGGTGATCGAGACTGACCTGACAGGGGTTTTCAACATGACCCAGTCCTGCATTACTTCCTTCCTGAAACAGAAAAGCGGGAAAATCGTCAATATCTCTTCCGTGAGCGGGATCAGGCCGATGCCGGGTCAGGTCAATTATGCGGCAGCTAAGGCAGGTGTGATCGGGTTCACGAAATCGCTGGCAAAGGAGGTTGCGCCCTACGGCATACGGGCAAATGCCGTTGCGCCGGGATTTATCGAGACGGACATGCTCATGCAGCTGCAGGAAAAGAGGCGGACCACCGTGCTCGATGAGATCCCTGCGAAACGCTTCGGACTGCCGGATGAAGTTGCCCGGGCAGCACTTTTTCTTCTTTCTGAAAAAGCTGCATACATAACCGGACAGGTGATCCAGGTTGATGGAGGACTGGGGATATAGATCAATGACGGAAAGAAACATAGCGATAACCGGGCTGGGAGTTATCTCGCCTGTCGGAACGGGAAGGAAGGATTTCTGGACAGGGTTGCGTGAAGGCAGGGCCGGTTTCCGGGATATCACGCTCTTTGATACATCACCCTTTGCCCTGAAGATAGGGGGAGAAATATCCGCTTTCGATCCCCTGGTCTACCTCGCGAAAAAAGGGGTGCGGGAACTCGACAGGAGTACGCGGCTCATCTGTTCTGCAGCAAAACTCGCACTTGACGATGCACAGCTCGTTGTAACTGATGATCATAGCGATTCTTTTGGAATTTCACTGGGAGCTACGTTTGGGAGTCTTCACAGCATTTTTCAGTTTGACAGGGTTCGTTTGACAGAAGGGCCTCGGTATGTCAATCCATCGCATTTTCCCAATACGGTCATAAATTCTCCCGCAAGCCAGGTTTCGATACGGTTCGGCATCAAGGGGTTCAATACGACCATTTCAAACGGTTTCTGCGCAGGTCTGGACAGCCTTATGTATGCGGCTGATTTTTTGCAGCTGAAAAGAGCTGACGCGGTTCTGACCGGGGGTGTTGAGGAACTCTGCGAGGAAATGTTCCGCGGGTTCTCACTTCTCGGCTGCCTGACGGGTTCTGACGGATCGGAGCCTGTCTGCTGCCCCTTCGACGCACGAAGGAACGGCGTGATACTCTCTGAGGGTGCATGCCTGCTGGTGCTTGAGGACATGCATGCCGCGAGGAAAAGGGGGGCTGACATCCTTTCAGTTGTTCTTGGATACGGAAGTTCCTTCGATCGATCCGGCACCGAAGGCGAAGGATTGCGCAGAGCCGTTACCGCTGCCATGGCTGATGCAGGATGCGCTGTTGACGAAATAGATTACATATCATCCTGTGCAAACTCATCACGAGATCTTGACAGAACAGAAACAAGGGCCATAAAACAAGTTTTTCATGAGGAAAGCAGAAAGATACCGGTTAGTTCTATCAAGTCCATGATCGGCGAGAGTTTTTCGGCTTCGGGAAGTATGTCGCTTGCCTCCGTAGTCGGCGCGATCAGGGATGG
>QKDO01000032.1 GCA_003252075.1 Nitrospirota bacterium | reverse complement strand
TCCTCAACTGTCGTGGCCAATGATACCTCCTTGAACGTTTATCTACTCTAAAATAAGAGCGTATCTTTAGTCAATTTTAGGTATAATCACACCCATGGATCTCTATATTATCGACGGTAATTCCTATGTTTACAGGGCCTACTATGCCATCAGATCACTGACGAACTCAAAGGGCTTCCCTACCAACGCGATCTTCGGCTTTACGAACATGCTCATGAAGATCATCAGGGAAAAACGACCTGAAGGCCTTGTGGTCTCCTTCGACTCGCCGGAGCCTACTGAGCGGCATATGCTCTTCGGCCAGTATAAGGCGAACAGGAAGGAGACGCCCGGAGATCTGGCTGAGCAGTTGCCTCATATCAGGAGGGTGATAGAGGCCTTTCACATAAGGATCTTTGAGCTTCCAGGATATGAAGCTGATGACCTTATCGGCACCATAGCAAAAAAGGCTGCTTCTGGAGGAGCGAATATATTTATTGTCACTGCAGATAAGGACATGATGCAGCTTGTTGATGACCGGATTAAGGTCTACGATCCTTTGAAGGACCGCATACTCGACAGGGATTATGTGATCGGGAAATTCGGCGTCGGGCCGGAGCGGGTAACCGAATATATGGCGCTTACGGGAGACGCGGTTGACAATATCCCGGGGGTAAAAGGGATAGGCGACAAAACGGCGAGGGAGCTTCTTGCTTCCTTTTCGAGTCTTGACGAGCTCATGGAGCATACGGAAAGGATTGGCAGGGATAAGCTGAGGACACTCATAATGGATAGTGAGGATATGGTGCGTATGAGCAGGAAACTCGCAACAATAGATACCGCGGCTCCGATAGATATCGATGTTGAAGAGTTTGTCTTGAAGGAACCTGACTGGCTCTCCCTGCTTTCTCTGTTCAAGGAATATGAGTTTACCAGCCTCATGAAGCTCATCCCCGCGGCTGATGACCGAACCGGTGCCGCTGTCAGGTATCATGAAACGATTATGTCGGAGGAGAGGCTCCGTGATATTGCCGCCTCTATATCCGGCGAATTTGCCTTTGACACCGAGGCAACGGGTAGAAACCCGCTTCGGGATAGTCTCGTCGGCATCGCTCTCTGCAAAGAGAGGAACAGCGCATGTTACATCCCGATCGGTCATGCACAGTCTCTCATGTCCGGACAAGTCCAGCTTGAAACTGAAAAGGTTTTCAGCATTCTCGCCCCTCTTTTCCTGGATCAAGGCATCAGCAAGATCGGGCATAACCTGAAGTATGACATTATGGTGCTCGCCGGAAAAGGGATCAACGTCGATGGCCCCCTCTGCGATACTATGATCGCAGCGTATCTGCTGAATCCAAACAAACCGGGACACAGTCTGGATGAGGTCTCCTTTGAATATCTTTCGAGGAGGAAGAGGTCTTTCATGGAGGTCCTGAAGAAGCGGCATTCTTTTACCGACGTGCCGGTGGACGAAGCAACCGCATATGCAGCAGAAGATGCCGCACTGGCTTTTGAGCTGAAGGATATTCTTTTCGCAATGCTCAGGGAGCATGCCCTCGAGAAAATCTATTTCGATATTGAGATGCCGCTCATCAAGGTGCTTGCCGATATGGAGACCGCGGGGATCCGGATCCGTTCGGCACTCCTGGAGGAGATGTCTCAAGAGCTTTCGGAAGAGACCTCGGCCATCGAAAAGAGGATCTACTTTCTTGCAGGAGAAGAGTTCAATATTAACTCGCCCAAGCAGTTGAGCTCGATCCTTTTTGTCAAACTCGGACTCAGCCCGGCAAGGAAGACAAAGACCGGGTTTTCAACCGGTATGGATGTACTGGAGGAGCTTGCAGAGGTCCATGACCTTCCCCGTGAAGTGCTCCATTATCGCCGTCTCACAAAACTCAAGACGACCTATATTGACGTGCTGCCGGCCCTGGTCAACCCTGCGACCGGAAGGGTGCACACGTCGTTTAACCAGACCATCACCGCTACCGGAAGGCTGAGCAGCAGTGATCCGAACCTCCAGAATATACCGGTAAAAGGGGATTGGGGAAAGCGTGTCAGGGCAGCCTTTGTCGGCGAGGAGGGCAATCTCCTCCTCTCTGCCGACTATTCTCAGGTCGAGCTGAGGATACTGGCGCATCTGAGCAGGGATGAAGGGCTTATTTCCGCGTTTATCGAAAACCTCGACATCCATGCGCGTACCGCTGCAGAACTCTTTGGTGTGCCGCTCGATCGTGTAACAGCAGAAATGAGAAGGACGGCTAAGACGGTCAATTTCGGCGTTATATACGGCATATCCTCCTTTGGGCTTTCCGAGACCCTGAACATTGACCGGAAGGAGGCTGAACAATATATCAGGCAGTACTTTGACCGCCATCCCGGAGTAAAGCGTTATGTCGAGGAACTCATCGCAGAGGCTGCGCGTAACGGTTTTGTCACAACGCTCTTCGGCAGGAAACGGCCCATTCCGGAGTTGAACAACAAGAACAGGGCAATCAGGCAGCTGGGTGAAAGGCTGGCGGTGAATTCTCCTATCCAGGGCACTGCTGCTGACATCATCAAAATAGCGATGATCAATATCCGTAAGCGCCTGCATGCTGCCTCGTGTAAAACACGTATGATACTGCAGGTGCACGATGAACTCCTGTTCGAAATTCCCGAGAACGAGCTTGAGATGATTAAATGCATGGTCAGGGAGGAAATGGAGGGAGTCCTGAGGCTCTCTGTCCCCCTGAAGGTAGATATCGGCTACGGCAGAAACTGGGCGGAGGCACATTGATACTTGCGGCTCTGAAAATAAAATATATAATGTGGTCTGAATTTGATACAATAGGACTACAGGATAATATATGAAAGCCAGAGACGTAAAAGGCACAAAAACAGCGGCCAGAAAGACGGAAACAAAGAAGAGGGTATCCACGAAAAAGAGCATAACCTTTCCTCCCAAAACTGAGAAGGCTGTCAGTAAGCCTGCAACATCAAAGTCTGCTGCTAAAACAGCAAAGCCGGGAAGGAAAGCACTTCTGAAAAAGCCTGCTGTTGCAAAGAAGACTTCTGCTATTGTTAAAAAAGCAGGGGCAGAGAAAAAATCTTCAGATGAGACAAGAAAACTGGTAACGCTATCTGCGGTTAAGCCTTCTAAGACAATGAAGAAGCCTGCTGTTGCAAAGATACCTGCACCTGCCAAGAAGAGTTCTCAGGGAAAAGCAGAAAAAATTCCGGCGCCTGCCGGAGCAAAACCCAAGGCAACGGGAAAAAAACTGCAGAAACCCGCGTCAAAAGAACCTGCAGCTCATAAGATTGCTGCAAAGGTGTCTGCTGCTCCCGTCAAAAAGATCGGGATAAAAGTGAAAGGGCCCTCTTCCAAAAAGGTAGCTGCCGCTGCAAAGCCGACAAAAAAAGCGAAAAAAGCATCTGCAGCGAAAGTTGAGAAGACACCGGTAAAAGCCAAATCCTTATCTCTGAAGACCGCGGAAAAAGGCAAGCAGAAAACGCCGGCGAAGGCCGTTGCGGAAAATGTCGTCTCTGCAAAGATGTCAGTAAAGAAGGTCGGGAAACCTGCCGCTTCCCTGAAGGCCGGGGGAAAAAAGAAGACCGCACCAGTATGGGTAGCCACAAAGCCAGTTGAAGAGAATAAATCCATTGCTCCGAAGGCTCCGGCCCTAAAGAAGACAGGCCCTGTAGTCAGCGGGATTGCCGGAGCAAAAGGGAAAACGCCTATCCGAAAAACTGTGGGAGTAGAGAAGGGGAAGGTTATTTCGGCAAAGATTTCCACGAAAACGGTCGCAGCGTTGAAGAAACCCGCGGGAAAGAAATCTGCTGCTGCCATATTGCCTGTAAAACCTCACCGAGCAAAGCTGAAGATATTCCTCCCCGGGCCAGAAGCAGGTGGGGAGGATATACAGGAGGGCTTCATTTCCGGACTGCCTGAAGAATATGGCGAGAACGCGATTATCGCCTTGGCGGTTGATCCCAATACTGTTTTTGTCGACTGGGAGGTTGTACCCAGAGAAATTGCCGGCAAAGAGGGCGATCTGACGCTCAGGTTCTATGATGTTACGGGCACCCGTTTCGATGGAAACAATGCGCATGCCATTCTGGATGTGAGCATTACGCAAAGGGTGGGAAGTGGCTTTTTTGTCATCCGCATGCCGGGTCGGGATGTGATCGTCGAAGCAGGCATCGTACGCCCGGACGGCGGTTTCCACGGTGTAGTGAGGTCAGACATTGTTTCATTTCCCTTTCTCCTTACCTTTGATGATCTTGGTATTCTGCAGGGGCTCTTTGCAGCAGACATCCCGGTCGGATATTGATTGGATCTCCTCTCCTGATAATCTCAGGAGGCTCATTATCCTGTCAGCACTTCTGGTATCCCTCCTCGCGATCGTATCCTGCGGTGGCCGTAGCGGGACAGGGGTAACACGTGAACAGGCAGAGATGGCGGATGCCTTTACGGAAGAAGGCGCCAAGTACTTTGAAAGCCAGAAATTCGACAAGGCTCTCACTGCATACAAGCATGCGGCAGAGATTACTCCGGGAAATGCAGATATTCATTACAGTATCGCCTCGGCATATTCCCGCATGAACATGTCCGACGAGGCCATAGTATCCTACCAGCAGGCCATTGCCATCAAATCGGATAACCCGATCTTTCACTACGATCTGGGGGCGACCTTTTTGAGGGAGAAAAAATACGAGGATGCCCAGCTGTCATTTGCCGCCGCGATCAAGAACAACCCATCATTTCTGGAAGCGTATTACGGAATGGGATGGATATATGCCGAGATAGGGAAATACTCTGAAGCAATACAAAACTACAAGAAGGCATTAGATATCGATCCGTACAATGTAAGTACGCATTTTGCTCTTGGCAATCTCTATATCATCTTGGGCGATATGAAAAAGGCGCAGAAGGAATACGACACCCTGTTAGGGATAGACCCGGAAAGGGCCGACGACCTCCTCAACCAGATCAACAACAAGGAGTAGCCAAGGTCGCATGGTGCGGCATACCCAGAGAGTTGTCAAAAGCCTGATGTTTACAGCTCTGTTGCTCCTGGGAACCCTTCTTTCCGGCTGTTCATCCCTTCATTCTCCCCTCCCCCTGACGGAAAAAACGGAAAAATCGCTCAGGACGGCAGTATATGTTGGAACGGGCGTTGCCTATCGGTTCACGCAGGGCGAATGGCAGCGGCAGCCTTCCTATGATTATGAGTTTTCAGTAGTGCAGCGTTTTCATGCAGACGGATGGGAATCGGTCAAGGAAATCTACCGGCGGCATCCTGACTATGACGGCAGGGCAGGGGACCGCGACCAGACGCTCTACTTCAGGGTGAAAACCTTGCCGGCTGATGGCAACTCCCAGACGCTCAATGTTCAGAGTTCCTGGGGACAGGGCAGAGGAACTGCTGACGCCGGCCTGAACAGTGTTGTTGTCGAATTCTCACCGGATATCAGCAGGTTTGCGCCGTTCAATGCATTCAGGATTATCCAAAAGTTTTCCTACAACGAAGGCAGGCTCAGGGAGACGGTCGAGATCTTCAAGAAGAAAGACGGAAAAGAAAGACCGTTCATGAAGATGGAAGAAGAGGCAGATCTGTACCTTCCTGCTATGCGCAGACCTTAAAGACACAGTTCGAGCAGACAGCGCTGTGTTTTGTCCCTCTGCATAATCCCCCTATGCCCTGATGACAAAGTGCGAAGTCGTATTTCAGGGGGTCTTCGGGGTCGAACTGCTTGAGTGACTCCGTGATCTCAACCGCTGTCTTCCAGCACGCTGACTTTCTTTTAGTAAAGCCAAGACACTGCGAGATCTTCATGATGTGCGTATCAAGAGGCATGACCAGCTTGTGCTTCGGTATGCCCTTCCAGATGCCGAAGTCTATGTCCCTGTTCCGCACCATCCAGCGCAGGAAAAGGTTCTGGCGTTTGCAGGTGCTGCCACCGACCGGCGAGGGGAAGAACTGCATGAGACCTGCGGGCCTGATATCCCTTCCATAGACCTTTGCAGTATTGATGGAAAGAAACCCGATAATCATCCCGGAAAGCGCGTTGCCGATATTCTCGTCTCTATCCTGATAATGCCGCATAAAGGCCTTTTCGAGAGACCCCTCTTTGTTGAGTGTCGCATGCAACACGAAGAGCAGGCAGAGGATATCCTCATTCCCGTTAAACCGATATCGTATGCCGTGGAAAAGCCTTGCGTGCCGGGCAATGCTGAAATGCATCAGAAAGTCATGCGGGCTCTCGCCCATTATCGACAGGACTTTTGTTGCAAGAGGCTTGAAGAGACCGACTTTTCCATAGGCAAAACTGGAAGCAATGAATCCTGCGAGTTCAATATCTCGGGGAGCACTGTACCGGTGCGGGAGCTCTATGGGGTCTTGCAGGAGGCGTTCCCGGAAATCATATGTCCGGTAAAACCTGTTGAGAATACGCCTGAGCCCCGGTGCCGGCATGGCTACATGCGCACTTTGGTGATAACGCCGTGAAGCTTTTTCGGCGGGAGTTTGTAGAAGTTAATGAATGGCGGCGTATTTCTCTTGATGAAATGGAAAAGCTTCCATACCGGGTTGACTGTCAGGATATCCTCAAGGCCATAGAAGACAGACCTCTCTTCAATACCGGCTTCCCGCAGGATCTCCTCGACATCCACCATCTCCATGTATCCCATCTGGACCTCGAATACCCTCAGGCCGTCTGAAAGTTCAGGTTTGAAATATCCCGTAACGCCAAAGGGATCATCCCGCTTGATGATGGAGATCATGATGTTGTCTTCGTACACAATGCCGTGATAGAACATGGTCTGGACAATATAGAACGGGATCTCTTTTACATCCTTGAGAAGAAACAGAGCTGTCCCGCTGATCCGTGCGGTTGTCTTATAAACCATCCTGAACTTGTGGAGGAAATCTTCGAGCGGCATGAACTCCATCATGCGGTATAGCCTTTTCTGCCCCCGCGTAAAGAGGATGATCATGCCAAGCGGGAAAGCGGCAAGGATGAGGGACCAGTATCCTCCATGCGGGATCTTGTAGAAATTGGATACCATATAGACAGCGTCGACCAGCACGACCAGAAAAGCGATCACTGACAGGAGCGGCTTATTTTTGAGATAAAATATCCAGGTCATCATGATGCTGGTCAACACCATGGTGCTGGTGACCGCGAGGCCGTATGCCGAGGCAAGACGGCTTGACTCTCTGAACTGGACCATGATGAACAGAACGGCAAAAAGCAGGGTCCAGTTCACGGAACCTATATAAATCTGTGATTTGCGTTCGATCGAGGTATAGTCGACCTTGAACATGGGCATGATCCTCGTTGTTATGCCCTGATAGACCATGGAGAACATGCCGCTTATCATGGCCTGTGATGCTATAACCGTCGCCGCTATGCTCAGCACGAGAAACGGGATATACAGTGACCTTGCATAATGAAAGACCATTTCGAAGAGTATGTTTTTTGCATCCGGGTGCCTCAGGAGGAATGCCCCCTGACCAAGATAGTTGAGAGATAGCGCCGCAAACACGCCTATCCATGCCTGCCTGATCGGTTTTGCGCCGAGATGTCCCATGTCCGCATACAGAGCCTCACCGCCTGTTGCACAGAGTATGATCTCGCCGAGGGCAATAAAGCCCGTAAAACCGTTGTTCATCAGAAAGTGACCACCCCAAAAAGGGTTCAGACTTCGCAGCACTTCAGGCACCTCTGCAATCGCAGCGCCGCCAACCAGAACCAGCGATACGAACCATATTCCGGTTATCGGACCAAAAGCCCCTGCCACCTTCTCGGTCCCCCTGCTCTGCACGGAAAAGAGCACAATGGCGATGAGGGATGCTATCAGGAGTATATTCCCGCGGGAGAGGTTCTCGAGCCCCGGAATGAGAAGAGCCCCCTCCACTGCGCTCAGGATGCTGATGGCTGGTGTAAGCACGCTGTCGCCCATAAGCAGCGAAACGCCGACAAACGTGATGATGGTGATAAAGAAGGTTCCTTTTCCGGCCGGAAGAAGGGAGACGAGGATCTCCTTCAGTACGATCTTGCCGCCTTCGCCCCTCCGGCTGAGGCTCATTGCCAGCCAGTCGAACTGCACGAAGACCAGGAGGACAAGGGTCCAGAAGATCAGGGACAGGACCCCGAGGATGTTCTCATAGCTTGGCTTCAGAAGCAGAAAAACGACAGTCATGGTATAAATGGGGCTGGTGCCTATGTCGCCGAACACCAGGCCAAGAGAATGGACGATGCCTTTTATGGGATTGTTTTTTTCCGACATGTCGGCTCTGCGTGAGAGAAATATAATATCTTCTCGTTGATTATATTCCCTCCCTATTGCCATATGTCAAGAAGGATCTGCAGCAGCTACATACTCACCTTGGTAAGCACGCCGTGAAGCTTCCGAGAAGGGAACTTGTAGAAATTGATAAACGGCGGCGTCACTTTCTTGATGATGTGGAAGAGCTTCCAGAAGGGATTGATGGCGGTGATGTCTTCGAGACCGTAAAAGACTGCTCGCTCCTCAATGTCTGCCTCCCTGAGGATCTCTTCCATATCGACCACTTCCATATAGCCCATCTGCACCTCGAAGACCCTGAGGCCGTCCGAGAGGTCAGGCTTGAAGAAACCCGTGACACCGTAAGGGTCCTCACGCTTGATGATCGAGACGAGGATATTGTTCTTGTAGATGATTCCGTGGTAGAACATGGTTTGTATGATATAGAACGGCACCTCTTTGACGTCCTTCAGGAGAAAGAGCGCGGTCCCGTCCAGCAGGGGCGTGGCGGCATAGACGCGGCGAAACTTATGCAGGAAGTCCTCCAGCGGCATGAAGTCCATGACCCGGTAGAGCCGCTGCTGTCCTTTTCGGTAAAGCAGGATCGTGCCGAAAGGTATCGAGGCGAGGATGAGCGACCAGTAGCCGCCATGGGGGAGCTTAGTAACGTTCGCGCTCATATAGGTCAGGTCGATAAGAGTGATGACACATGCGAGACCGGCAAGCAGGCGCTGTTTCTTGAGCAGAAATATCCAGGTCATCATAACGCCGGTCAGGAACATTGTTCCCGTGACGGCGAGACCATAAGCCGCCGCGAGCCTGCTCGATTCCTGGAATTCGATCATGATGAAGATGACTGAAACAAGCATGAACCAGTTCACCGCACCGAGATATATCTGTGACCTGCGCTCGGCTGAAGTGTAGGCAACCTTGAACATCGGCATGAACCGCGTCGTTATCCCCTGATAAACGATCGAGAACATGCCGCTGATCATAGCCTGCGAGGCAATGATCGTTGCGACGATACTCAACAGGAGAAAAGGCACATAGCCCGGCCGGAAAGTATGGAACATCATCTCGAACAGGATATTCTTCGCGCCGGGGTGGGTCAGCAGGTAAGCTCCCTGGCCAAAGTAGTTCAGGATGAGTGCGCAGAAGACAACACCCCACGCCTGCCGGATCGGTTTGCCGCCAAGGTGTCCCATGTCCGCGTAGAGCGCCTCGCCGCCTGTTGCGCAGAGGATGATCTCTCCTAGTGCGATGACACCCCTGATCCCATTGTCTGCAAAGAATTTCGCGGCCCAATAGGGGTTCACCGCCTGGAGTACGACCGGTGCTTCGAGAAGATACCCTATGCCCAATGAAGCGAGCGCTAGAAACCATACGATCATGATTGGGCCGAAGGCTCCGGCTATCTTCTCGGTGCCTTTGCTCTGGACAGCAAAGAGCCCGATCGCAATCAGCGCTGAGAAAAAGACGATTTCACCCCGGGTGATCTGTTCGAGTCCCGGTATGAGCAGCGAGCCTTCCATGGCGCTCAGGATACTGATCGCCGGTGTAATGACGCCGTCGCCGATCAGCAGCGAAACACCGATGATCGACAGCATGGTCACAAAACCATATGCCCGGGGAGACCTCAGGCTTGATATGAGGATCTCCTTGAGCACGATGGTGCCGCCTTCTCCCCGTTTGCTCAGGTTCATGGCAATCCATGCGTATTGTACGGTGACAAGCGCGATCAACGTCCAGAAGATGAGCGACAGCACGCCGAGAATGTTTTCCTTGGTCGGCTGCAGGAGAAGGAATACAACGGTCATCGTGTAGATCGGACTGGTGCCGATGTCGCCGAAGACAAGGCCGAGCGAACGTATGATTCCCTGCGGGGTTGAGGTCTTCTCTGTCATGGCGGATCAGTGCGGAAAGACGATGGATGGTCTTCTTGTCGGTTGCACGGTCATGAAATGTTCATCCTCTCAATTGCCTACGGGGTTAGCTGACGGGCTCGGGCTTGAAAGTGCCCTATCCGGTAACGGAATACGCCCCGACTTCCTGGGTCCCCCGCATCCCGGAGTCCGGGATCTCGGCTTCATTTTCACTATATTCCTACCTTCTGAGATTGTCAAGATGCATAGGGGGAGAGGTAATCCGGTACGACATAACGTCTGCATAACGGGAAGAGTGTGCCGGAAGCCGTCTGCGGAAGAGACCGGCAGTAGATGGCGAAGCTACAGGCCGAAAACAATCTCCCGCTCTTCGAGATCCACCTTGTCCACCCTCACGGTGACCTCCTGGCCGATTTTGAATGACCGGCCCGAATGCCTTCCGTACAGCCGCATCGTCCGGTCGTTGTACTGGTAAAAGTCATCGGTCATATACGAAACATGGAGAAATCCTTCGACGTACCAATCGTTCAACCTGATCTTCAGGCCGTAGGCGGAAATGCCGACGATCTTCCCTTCAAAGGTGTCTCCTATCTTGTCCTTCATGAACCATGCCCGCATCGCCCGTATCACCGCGTTCTCGGCATCATCAGCGAGCCGCTCTCTTCGAGAGGAGCTGAAAGCAATATCGGGCAGCAGGGTCTCAAGCTCCTTTTTGCGCTGGTCGGAGATCACCCTCTTTGTCAGGATCTCGCGTAAGATCCTGTGCACCACGAGATCAGGGTAGCGCCTGATCGGTGACGTGAAATGGGTATAGGATTCCGATGCAAGGCCGAAATGGCCGACATTGGTGGCTGAATACCTGGCCTGCTTGAGGCTCCTCAGGACGATATAATTAATGATCTCTTCATGCGGGGTATCCTTGATCGACTTCAGGATACCGGCAAAATCCTTTGCCGTCAGCGGCGTTCCCCCCGTACGTGCAAACTGTTTCACCACGCGGAGTACGTCTTCGAGCTTCATCGGGTCTGGCTCCTCATGAATGCGGTAGAGGGACGGAATCCCGAGGCGTTCTATATGTTCTGCAACGGCTTCGTTCGCTGCGATCATAAACTCCTCGATGATCATATGCGCGAAATTGCGCTCTGCCCGGATTATCGCCTCTGGTACGCCCTGAAGGTCCAGAAGCACCTCAGGCTCCGGAAGGTCGAAATCGAGACTCCCCCGCCCAAACCGCCTGATCCGAAGGATCGAGCAGAGCTCTCCCATCAGTTCGAAATCGCTCTTCAGGATCGGATGCCGCCGGATTTCTTCCGCATCCTTGTCAACAAGGATCCTGCTGACGGCCGTGTAGGTCATGCGCTCATTGCTGTTGATCAGGCTCGGGTAGAAGCGTTCGCTGATGCGCCTTCCGGAGTGATCGAATTCCATCTCGACAGTGAAGGCGAGCCGGTCGATGTTCGGCCTGAGACTGCAGAGGTTTTCAGAAAGCTCCTTCGGGAGCATCGGTATGACACGGTCCGGGAAGTAGACACTGGTGCCGCGGCTGCATGCTTCGCGGTCCAGAGGCGAATCCCAGGGAACAAAATGACCGACGTCAGCGATATGCACCCACAGACGGAAGCCCTGACCGCTGCGTTCGATAGAGACCGCATCGTCAAAGTCCTTTGCACGTTCGCCGTCGATCGTCACCGTATTGATCTGTCTGAGATCTTTTCTCCGCTCATGCCGCGGCCCCGCGGGAGGACCTGCGGCAAGAAGCTTTGCTGCGTCGCTAACTTGTTTGGGGAACCTGCGCGGCAGACTGAATTCGTCGATGATCAATTCCACCTCGTCCGCTGGGCTCTGCGGCTTTTCGACTACCTTCACTACTCGCGCTGCCGGTGGCCGCTTGTCTGTAGGATAGGCTGTGATTTCCGCAATTACAAGGTCACCGCTCCTGGCGTTTTTCCGGTCCTTTGGCGCTACATACAAGTCAAAGGGAGCCGTTCGCTCCTTTGGCTTAATGAAAGAACCGGACCGGGTAATCTCCATCGTTCCCAAAATCCTTTGAGAGGCGCGTTCGAGTACCCTGATTATGCGAGCCTCGCGTTTTTTCCAGCTTTCCACGCTCGCCATGACGCGGTCGCCCTTCATTGCCCCACCGGTCTTCTGCGGTGGAACAAAGAAGTCACGCTCGCCAGGTTTTTCCGGAAGGATGAAACCATATCCGTCACGGTGTGCCTCGAAATATCCCCTGACAAGGTTCATTTCTTCAGCAGGACCGTACATGCCCTTCCGGTTCAGGACGATCTCACCACTACGGAGCATCTCTCTGAGCAGTCGCTTCAATGACCGCACCTCAGGCTTGCTCAGCCCCATGAGATGGGCTATGTCCTTGAACGGCAGAGGCCGGGAGGTCGTCTCCCTGAAGAAGGCGAAGATGGTCTCTTTCGTCAGCATATGATCATTCCGCCTTGGGGATCAATTCTCTCTCTTTCATGCTGGCAAGAACAGGGTTTGCTAACAGCGAGGATTTGCGATAGCTCTAAACTCATTCCGCTGCGGTCGCTAAACTCGCTTCGTTCAGACAGTTGAGTCTGCGTAAGGCTCCATTTCATTAACGACTGCAGCCGAAAACGGCCCGATGCCGCTCACCCCGCTCCTGCCAACTGACGTTGTCTTTACGGTATAAGGTATTCATGTTATGGGCAGACAAAGCAGCCTGCTCATTGCTCTATTGACCTATTTCCTCGCCCAGTTGCCATTCTCGTCCTGGATCCACCACCCCTTCTTTGCTGAGTCGCGGCGGATGGCAGCAAACTGCCGTGTCGCCTGCGGCTTGACCTGGCTGATGTTGTCCGGTGTCTCAGGCTGTCTGTTGATACGGATGATCGCCCTGGTCATGCCGTTGATAACGGTCTTGCGGTTTTCGTTTTCTGCATCAACGATCTTTTTGTCTGCAGCAGAAAAGCCCTTTTCGCGCTCGACAAGCAGACCGTTGTTCGATTCCCCTGCAGAGCCGCTGTCCCTGAGCCTGTCCGTGTCAGCGATGCGGGCCCCCATCTCCTTATAGGCATTCACCACATCCGGCATCTTCTTGACCGCGTCCGCGATCTTGTCGGCCATCCCCGCCTCCTGTGCTTCCGCAGTGCTGACGAACTCAAAGCGGATGGAACTCTCCGGCTTGCCGGCCGGCTTCTGTTCTTCACCCTTTTCGCTGGGTGCCATGAGTTCCTTTTCGAGAACTTTATAGGCCTCCTTCACGTCTTTTTCCGGGAAATAGATGTTGACCGTAATTACGGCACATGATGCGATGATCAGCGAAAGTGAGAAGAGTGCAAAGGTGAGTCGTTTTTTCATCGGGATATCCTCCTGGTCATTGTTTTTTTGCTCTTTGTGCTGCTTCGGTTATCGTCCACATGAGATGATCGATTGCTATTCTGTTGTTCAGCGGTGCTACCTTCACCGAAAGGTCTGTCATTCCCAGAAAATTCCTGTTCGAGATCTCAAGTTCCCTGAAGAGCAGGAAGCCGTTCTGGATATAGATATTCATGATGCCTTTATCGAACCGCCGCTCGCCCAAGTAGGCCCTCACCTGCGGGCCGCCGATCTTTTCCAGGAACTCCCTGCTGATCCTTGTCTTTTCTTCCCGGTCGCCGTAGGTCCAGAAATCGGCCTTGCCGGTTATCTTTGCAAGGCCGGTCCCGGAACCCTTGAGAGCTGCGATGCCGTTGACCTTTCCTGAGATATAGCCCCTGATGGGGGTGATATCTTCACACAGTTGGGTCAGACTCACCGCATCAACGAGCAATCCGGCCTGATACGATAGGCCTGAAGAGAGATCGAGGGATGCGGCACCGCTGAGCTTTCCTCCGAACATCTTAGCACTAAAACTGCCGATGTTCAAAGTGCGGCCCTGCTGCTCCAGCCTGAGCGAGATATCACTGAGGAGTCTGAATCCGTAGCGTATGGAACCGACGGTGATCTCGCTCCCCCTTAAACGCCCCGCTTCCCCATAACGTTTTTTCATCTGCTCAAAATCAGCCCGTTCGAACGAAGGCAATACCGTCGGCCGTTCCTTCTCTGCTGCCGAGTCGTAGTGCACAGGTAACGTTCCGTTGAGCGGTCCGGCTGAATATTCACCGTTTTCGCCTTCGATCAGGATATCCCGCAAAAGCACCGTGCCCTCAGCAGTAGTCACGTCATTGCCATATGTTGTATACAGCTGCAAGGCAATGCTTCCCTCAAGTCCTGTGTAGAGGAGGGGATCCGGGAACATATCCCAGAATGCCGTCCGTATGTCGTTCAGATTCACCTCAGGCATGGTAATGCTCAGTTTTAGTGATCGGTCGTTTTCAGCGAAATGGCTTATTGTCCCGGAAAGCGATAACGACAGATTACCGGTTGTCGCGTCAGCCCTGACTTCCATGTCATTTCCCCTGAAGATAGCATCTGCATTGACACGTGCATCCTTTATGATGTTCCTGTTTTCGGCATTCGTCACCGTGAGGTTCATGCCTTTCAGCGACCCCGCCCCGGTCAGTCTTTCCGCAGAGGCAACGATGCCCTTGAAGGTGAGATGGTCTATCTTACCGGTCGCGTCGTATGGCACGGTGATTAACGTCCTGACAGCGCCTGAAGCCCGTCCGAGATCGATATGTTCAGCGGTCATCTCTATATCTGCCGGCAACGGGCCGTTTTGCGTCGATCCTTGTGCCGACAGGGTGACCGTTCCCTTGAGGAACCTTGCTGAAGCTATATCAATCGAAAATCTTCTGCTGTCAAAGCTGCCTCTACCGGAAATCCGTTCAACCGGCGTATCACGAACTGCTGCCTTTTGAAGAAGGAACGACAGCTGGCCCGAAATGGCTTTCCCCTCTCTCTGCAGGGACAGCATACCGTCCAGTCCTGAAAATGCCGCTCTCTGTTCCGGATATGCTGCGCTGATGTTCTTTGCTTCAATAAGATATTTTTCCCTGCTGTCGGACCAGGCTACTACAATTGCGTCCGCAGCTGCTTGCAGCAGACCGCTTTCAGCCTTTACGCCCTGCAGGACCGTCTTCCTGCTGCCATGATCGAACCCGAACCCAAGAGAGAGCTTCCGTAATGCGAAATTCTCATAGCTCAGGTCGGCAGCTGCCAGTGCTATCTTGCCGGAGACGATTGCCTTTCTCACCATGCCGTCAAAAGAGATGACTGCGTCTTCCATGATCATGGGTTTGTTGTTCATTGCGAAATCGACCGCTGAAAGATTGAGCTTCGACGACAGCGCAATGTTGTCCGGCGCCCCTTTCCCCTCAAGATCAAGATGCACAGCAGCAGGCTTCCCGAATACGAGACCCCCGACCTTATATATATGGGCAGTGGCTTCAGCCCTCACTGACATTTCCTTGCCCGCGGCAAAGACCAGTTTTCCGTCAACAGAAGCTATACCGGCCTTATCCATGTCCCACGAGCCGTTGCTGATTGCAGCCGTTCCCTGAGCCGCCGGCAGGGTCCGGGTAAGGCTGCCTTTCAGGCGTATCTGGTCCGAGGTGACGAGCCCCCCCACCTTTACACCTTTTATAACATTCAGTGCCGCGAGGTCAAGGCTGTCGATCTTTATCTCCGCCTCATAAGACGGTGACTGCAGGAGAGAACGGATGGAGCCTTTCATCCGAACCGTTGAGGCGTCACCGGCCCTGAGGATTGCCTTGCTGACAGTAAATGTATCTGCTGCAAAATCGAGAAACGCATCAGCGCGCAGTGAAATTTCCCTGTTGCCTTTTCTCAACAGGGGAAACCCCATGCTCCTCAGGCTCGCGTTAGTGCCAAGCCTCACGCCCTTATTCCTGTCACCTTCAGCATGGAGTGTCACATGAGCCCTACTTATTTCGATATCCATCCCATGGGGGGCAAGCTTCTGCGCGAGCAGTGAAGGATCGCTCATATCAGAGGAAAGGTCGAAGCTGAACTTCCTTGACAGGTCTCTGAGGAAGACCCATCCTTCAGCCATGAGCCGGTTGTCGCCCAGAAACGCCAGCGAGGCCTTCATGGTTGTTTTTGTTCCCGGTGCAGAAGAAAGTTCCTTCACGATGACGTCGATATCACTGATCGTAAAAAGAGGGTCAGCATTAAAACTGAACCGCGCATTGTTGATCATCAGGGCATCCACCTGATATGCTGTGCTGCCTTTCTGCGAGAGGAACCGTATGAGGCCGTCCGACACGTTCAGGCGGCTCTTCGAGTCTGTCATCAGGGTAAGCTCGGGAGACTCGACTGCTATGCCCCTGAATGAGAACCTTCCTTTAAACAGCTCTCCATAGCGCAAACCAAGATGTACGCCAGATATTCTGAGGAGATCTCCCTGAACAAAGCCCTCGGGGTTTCGGATGACGATGTTTCGGATGGTAAATCCTGTGGAAGTGCTCATGGAGATATCCCCTATCTCTATCTTTTGTCCTATGAGAGCAGTGGTTTTTTCAGATACCCTTTCGATGAGCGTCTTTTTGAGCGTCAGATACTGGGAGTAGGCAATCATCACGGAAAGGATGAGGAACGTCCCGAGAAAGGCCGACAGTATCGCGCAGAGGCTGTTTTTCCTGAGCATCATAGTCCCATTTTACCTGCTGGGCAGGGAAATGGGTAGGGCGGGGATCAGGCGCCTGTTACCTCTGCCGCCAGGACGAGATCGCGCAGCGTCTGCCTTTCCAAGGATTCGGCTATGGCATCTTCAATGCCATCCATAATGCCATCCACTGCCGTGCCAGATGCGGAGTCCTTCCCTAAAATATAGGTCGCCTCTCCCGCAGTCCTAACGGCGAATATGATCTCATGCAGGGTTATGATCTCAAGATCTTTCGCAGGGAGATATGCCGGCGGTTCGCTGTTCGTCGGTACCAGCAGCCTCTTTTCTTCAAGGATGGAAAGGACCTGCTGAACGAGGTCAGCAGGTATACCCAGCCGCTGCGTAAGAGAATCGAACTCCCATGACTGTCCATTCTCATGGAAGCTGCGGCCGACAAGGAACATGATAGCGAGCGCAAGCTTTTCTCTCGTTCTCCCGCTCAGGACAGGGACTCTGCCTTCGACGTCAAGCAACTGGGGATGCTGGGCATAGAACGAGATCCTGGCGCCGATGAGCAGGGTCAGGAAGTTCCAGTAGAGCCAGATAAGGAACAGGATGAGCGTCGCAAATCCCGAATAGATTGCCGAGTAGTGAGCAGATGTCGCAATGAAGGAAGTGAAAATCCAGCCGATAGTTTGCCAGAGGATCGCGGCTGCAATGCCTCCCGACAGTGCTGCCCGGAAGCGTACGCGCGTATTGGGCAGAAAGATGTAGATCAGGGTAAAGGCGCTACCAATCAAGAGGTAGGGCATGATCCTGCTGACAGCATAGATGATGAACCCAAACACGTGGACCGCCATGAGCTTCTGCATGACCGCACTGCTCATCAGCGACGCGGTAATGCCGATCGCAGAGAAGATAAGGACCGGCCCTATGAGCAGGACGCTCATGTAATTGCTGAAGCGCTGGGAAAACCCCCGTGTCCCCTTGATATTCCAGATATAGTTCAGTGCACTTTCGATTTTCTGGACCATGGACAGGACCGTATAGACGAGCACGGAAAGGCCGATGGACCCGAGTACGCCTATCTTGACGTTTTCTACAAACCCGATGATCCTCATGGAGATGTCTACGCCACTCTGCCCCAGGGGTTCGAGGAAATAGTAGAGAAAGATAAGAAAACGCGCATGGACGCCAAAGGCCTTTAATACGGAGAAGCTTACGGCAAGGAGCGGGACAATCGAAAGGAGGGTCGTATAGACAAGGCTCATAGCCCGCAGGATAAGCTGTTCATCCGTAAAACCTATGACAATGACGTACAGGAGACGAACGGCCCTGATCTTCAGAGAAGCCCCTTTGCCGGCAGATTCGCTGTCGGTTTTCCAGAGCTTTTTGGCAAAGAATGCGTCTATCTTCTGACTGATGTTTACCATTGCTTCAATCTTAGCACAGGTCGGGCACGGCCCCAAAAAAAGGCGCAACAACGCGGTGCATGCGTGCCGTTTTTCTCAGCAGGGTATCACAGATGCCGTACGATCTTGTCCTTCACCTCGACAAACGTGTAGGCATACGTTTCAACTTTCCTGCCGAAGCAGGTGCCGAGGCTTTCATAGAGCGAGATCTCATGAATGTCTACTTCCCGCCGTTTTATGGCTTCGGAGGTTTCCTCGAAATAAATCCGGTCTCCATCGACATTCACTACGGTGACCCCTCCCTTGCCGCTGATGAGGAGAAACACCGCTGCTGCCCCGGTCTTGTACCCGAAGTTCACATCATAGGCAGAGGACCCTCCACAGCGAACAAGGTGGCCGGGTGTCACTTCCCGCACTTCTGGGATCTCATAGACGCCCGGCGCATACATGCCGGACTGTTTCATGAACGCGGCGACCTGGGGGTCTGTCTTGAGTCTTTTTTCGAGCTGCTGCCGGACAAATTTTCCTGCACCGGCAAGCTTCTTATGGCCGAAGGCGTCCACGCCCGCAGACTCGTCATAGAGCATTTCGCCGTTTGCGTTCTTCATGCCCTCGGCAACGACAATGATATAGGTCCCGGCCTTTACATCACTCCTCATGACCCGGCCGAAATAGGTCGTCTTCATATGCTCGTAGACAACATCGAAATCTACCGGTATCTCCGGGATGAGTATGCAGTCAGCCTCCGCGCCGACACCTCCGCGGAGTGCGGTATGGCCAACATATCTTCCGAACACCTCGATGACCAGCACGCGGTTGTGGCTCAATCCCGTTGTCTTGAGATCGCGCGTGAATACGGCGATCCTGTTGATCGATGAGTCGCCGCCGACGCTGTAGGGCTGAAGGTCGAGGTCCATAGTTTTCGGCACATGGATGCAGGGTATGCCATGAGAAGTAAGGTCCACCACAACGCTGCCGGTGTCGTCGCCGCCGCTTATAACGAGGGCATCGATGCCGAACTTCTTAAGCCCGTCCTTGATGCGGTCATACTTCTTGTCGTCCTTGATCTTGCTGATCTTTACCCGTGAATGGCCTGCCTCTGATCCTGCGAGTGATGCCTCGATGCGGCTGACGCGTTCAGCATTGAGATAAACGACTTCTGGCAGTTCCACAAGGTTGTACAGCCCTGCATAGCCGTTCGGTATGACAACCGACTCGATACCCAGGGCGTATGCCTCTCTGGCCACTCCTTTGATAACCGCGTTCAGGCCGCCGCAGTCGCCACCGCTGGTGATAATCCCTATCCTTTTTATTGGTGCCATGAAACCCTCCTGGTATATAGTAGGTTATATATACCGTGAAGTTTAAACCATACAGGAACGATTTGCAAAGAGGCAGGCAACCTGCCGGAAAGGATATACAGGGTATACTATGACGATGAAAAAGGTATTCTACGGCATCACGTGCGCAGTTCTGGGCTTCGCAATGCTCTTCATCCTGAACGTTGGCAGTGCGGCACGGGATGTGCCGTCAAAGGCGCGGAACACGGCTTCGACCTCCCGGTCTGACGGAAAGAAGCATAATGTCGATATCGAGCGGCTGGAAAAGAAGATCCATGACCTGATCAACGCGGAACGGAAGAAAAAAGGTCTCCTGGCTCTTTCTTGGAATGAGAGACTGAACAGGATAGCGCGCAGCTACAGCAGGGATATGGTAAAAAGAAGGTTTTTTTCCCATGATGACCCTGACGGCAGGTCATTTATAGACCGTTACAAGGCAGGGGGTTTTGTGTGTAAGCTCAGGAACGGCAATGAAACATGCCTCGGTGCAGAGAACATAGCCCAGGACAACCTCTACTCTTCGGTTGTTTACCGGAGCGGTGTTCCGTCATATGACTGGAACAGCGAGGACAAGATTGCGGCTTCGGTGGTGAAGGGCTGGATGCAGAGCAGGGGCCACCGGGAGAATATCCTGACCGCATACTTCAAGCGGCAGGGCATCGGCATCGCTCTCTCTGACGACGGCAAGGTCTTCGTGACCGAGAACTTCTGCTGAGACGTAAGCAGGGTAGAATGGAGAAAGTGGACACCAAAGTCGTATAACAATCCAGGATGGAGGTGTCAGAATGAAAGGGATTTTACATGGGCGGCACACGAGAGAGTTTCAGGAAGAAGCTGTAAAGCCTATAGCGGCAGGGAATATATCGGTGCCTTAGGTGCCCTGTAAGTTATCCTTGACGGCGACAACCCTTTCCTACAGGGTAAAGGCGTATGGAACTGGCAAACTTGGTGAAGCGGGCAAGACGCAAAGGCCGCTGACGGATTTTGTCAGTTACCCCCGCGTAGATGTAAATATCCCCGACCAGCTCGATTCATACCCTATGTCGATATCTTCCTCAGCCTTACCACTCCTGTCAGATCGATCTCTTTTTGCCAGTCCCAGCAATAACGACTTGCGGTTGCGAACCCGCATACCTGGATACAGCCCTGCAGCCATCAGGATCGTGACCAGAAATTGTATGTTTGGCTTATCCATATCCTAAATTCTCCTATGGCTCCCGAGTCTTGTCGAGTCACCTTTACTATAGTTACCGATCGTTAAGAGCCGATTAAGAGTAGATTAAATCTTCTTAATTTGCTCACGGCAGATTGTTTCAGCAGCATGAGATGTCGCATCGGGCGGGATAGCACCGGCCTGCGGTTAGTTCCGTAAGATGCTTCTTTCCTTTTTGGCGGACGAGGAGTTCGAAATTGACCAGTAGCTCATTTCTTTGTAGAGTTTGTGCGGAGTGCATGTCACACTCGGTCGCCCCTTGGAAAGCATTCCTTTCCAAAAGAAATCTGCATCGTTTAGCCTGCTGCGCAAGAATGCAGCCCGTTCCTTGTGGTCGCTCATAGAGCCGGCACAGATCGGCGGGATCTTTAGATTTTAATCTGCCTGCCTCCGGGGGTTGAATTGACATTGACCTGGAGATTTCGAAATTATATCTATATGAAAAGTGCATACAAGATCCCAGTCCTCATATTCTTTTTTTTGTGTTTCTCTTTTTTGATGTTTGCCGAAGAAAAAGTATATACCAATGAGGACCTGAAGCAGGCGCCTTCGTTGGACAGGGACTCACGGATAGATCCGGCGACAGGCAAAGTGATCAACAATGAGAGGGAAGCGTCCCGTAAGCAGGCCCGAGCGGAAAATATTATTGTGCAGGGAAAGAACCGCGCTGTTCTTGTCATACATGAAATAACGTCGAGTAAGACAACAGTTGCAGCCATGATTTGCATTATATTCCTGATATGGTTGGGATGCCTGCTTGATATTTTGCGATTTGAGTTTCGTGGCAATAATAAGCTTATCTGGTTTATGGCGGTAACGTTTATCCCGCTTGTCGGCTGTCTTCTCTATTTCTTCATCGGAAGGCGGCAGAAGAAATATAAAATTATTAAGGACTATGAATAGTTACTACGGCAATTGGGTTAAATGTGTTATTCTTGGAAATTCAGCTGCGGCCCAGCCTTCATTTTTAGTCGGACGTTGAACCGGTCGAGGAGCGATGCCGTTGCAGAGGAAGGGATTCAGCGCGGCTTCTCCGTAGTATTCCGCATCATTCACACTGACCCTCACGGTGCTGCTGTCAGGAAGTATCGGTGAAGCCTTCACCGCCATAGCAAGCACGGTAATACACAATCGTGAACATGCAGAGCAGCCGCTCCACAGTGTCGGCCATTTCTGCTGATTCTAAATCTACCTGCGGCAAGAATCCCTACGGAAACATATCGCACCGGCATTGCAGCGCGGGCATTCATCAAGCACACCCTAACGCTGACTCCTTTTCTGCCCGGGTCGCGGAAACTCATCCCTGATATAGCGCGACAGGGCATCCACGTCGTGCTGCTCGGCCCATAACCTGACCACCTCGCGCTGAAGCTGCCCTGCTTTTTGATACCCGGCCATGCGTGCGACTCCGATCACCGACCAGTCTTGCGATTCCCGGAATTGCTGAAATGCAATTTTCATTTCGGGAAATATTTCTCTTCTGATCCCATCCATAAAAGATACAAAAAACCAGAGTCGGGGAATGTTTTCCGTGACGATAATCGCTTTCAAGGGACCAAAAGGGGACGTGTCTGCGCAGACATCTTTGATCCCCCGCAGGAACAGTTCTGTAGCCTTGTCGCAGCCTTCAGATAATATCGCATGCCAGTCATCAGCGTACGCATCCTCATACGCCTCCCCCGCCTCATGCATGGCAAATATCTCCGAGACATCGTTCACCAGACCACGGATCTTCTCGAAAAGCCCCGGAGAGGGTTCGTCCGCTCTGAAGATGCCGTAGTGAGAAAACATCATCTCTGCCAGAACATTGCAGTGATTCGCCTTCACCTCCTGGAACCGGTCCCATATGAATTGGGCGATCATTTCGGTGCGCACATAGATACATCTGCCCTGAAGCATGGCGGGAGTTGCCGCGATATCGCGGCAGAGCTCTCTGCCGGTATAGTGGATCCGGTAATCAAACAGGTCTTCGGCAGCATCAAGCTTTGCCACAAAAAAGGTGGGCTTATTGAACGCCCCATAGCCGCTGCCATATACCAGGCCGGCCGCACCGAGTAGCGCATTCAGGCCGTTGACATCAAAAGGATCATAGGTCCCGCCGCCGATGACAAGTTCCTGAAGCTCAAGGTCCTCAAGATCCCGCCAGAGCGTTTCCCGCTCCTGGATCCAGGGGCATATCTTTTCATTGTCAATGCTTTCCCACGGCATGAGGGCGTGTTCATTCCGGTAAAGTTCCCGGTACCGCATAAGCAGTCCGCATATGGAATAGTAGCCCCAGAACTTTGCATCGGATATGTTGCAGTTGCTTTTGACCTGCCTGATGAAATCATCGATAGCGAATGCAGGATCAGGTGTTATTATTGCGTTTCGCATATCACATGATGAACAGCAGCGTACCATCGGGCCGCTGCCAGCTCTGGCGGACAATGCATGTACCTACCATCCCCCTCCTCCGCCGCCCCCTCCCCCGCCGCCGGAGGATCCGCCGCCCCCGCTGCCCGAACTCGATCCCGGGGCTGTCGACGCTGACGCAACGGCCCCGGCAAAGGCTCCGCCGAGCGAGTCGGCAAAGCGGGCTGCAGAGAATACACCTATGGCTGTGCCGTGATACCATGCCGGCTGATATCCTTCCGCTGCCGCCCGGGAGAGGACATCGGAAAACTGCTCTGCCCACTGCTGCTCCACGTCGAGCGCAAGGGCGTAGGGCAGGTATTTCTCGAAGACCGAGGGCGTCCGGTCCGGCGGGTTCATCATGTTCATCCGGTCCTTCTCGGTAGCGGTGAGGAACAGCCTGAACCCGTCGATCGCATCGAGGACCGTCCTGCCGGCCCGCGTCGGGGCCTTTAAGAGATGGAAGAAGAGGTAATTGATTGCCATGGACGCGATGAGAAAAATCACGACCATAACCGAAGAGAACTTCGCTAGCATGGTCATACCGGCAATCTCTCCGCCGATGAACGGCAGGGAGAAGAGCGTGATGAAGACTGCACCTGCCCCTTTCAGGGCCTTTGTACCGCCCTGCAGCACGCTTTTCCAGGAAAGATAGACCATGCGCACCAGCATGACGACGCCTGCGCTCCATCCCGTAAGCCAGACGCAGATAAAGATGAACGCCGGGACCATACTCTTCTGCAGGGCAAGGCCAAAACCGCTTGCCAAGAGAAGAGCGGCAGTAAGCACCAGCCCGATGATAAAGAACTTCCTGTTCGTGATGAAGTAGATTTTTTCATATTTCTTCTGCAGGTAGGAGGTCAGTTCTTTAATAGCCGAACTGATAGCGGTATGGTTCCGCTGTTTAAGCTCGATCTCCCGGTTCTCACCGAGCAGGCGATCAAGCGCCGTCTTCTCCTCCGCAGCAAGCGCGGATTTCCCGCCCACCTTCTTTTTTATCCGGTACTCCCCGTCTTCCTCATACAGATCAATATGCCCTTTCGCTGCGCAGTCGATAAGTGCCGCGGCAAAGCCCTTGTTATCGTATCCCATCCGCGTGATAAAACGCATCACAGCAGGGCTCATATCCGAAGGCGGCGTATAGCGAACAACGATGATCCCTGCTTCCGGGTCTTTTCCGACCTGATACCAGACAAGGACGTAATACCCCGCCAGGACGAGAAGACCGAGCAGCGCATAGACTATGCCCGCACTGGCTGACACTTCTCCTTCCTCCGGAGCGGCTGTCCTGTCCGGAGGTTTCACCACATATCCTTTGGGCCAGGAGACCGCCACTGTCAGCCCTTCGCCGGAGTTCAACATCCGCGTGGCAGAAAACCGCATGCCGCCGGACGGGAGCAGTTCCTCCACAAAATCTTTTCCCTTTGCCCCCTGCGGCCCGGTATACCCGGCGGTTGAGATGATCTTCTGCCCGGCATCAGCCGGAAGGTGTATCTCCGCAGAGGCGTGATCAATGGGAAAAGCCCATGCATTGCCGGTCACGTTCCAGTAAAGTTCGTCAAAATCCTGAAAGAACCCGAGTTGATGGTCGGTGGCGTAGGTGATCGTATAGACGTATTCTCCGGGGCTGAGGAACTTATTCTGCTCACCGATATAGACGCGCTTACCGTTGGAAAGCGACTCCGTGTGATAGGGCTCAGAAACTCCGTTTTTGGTAACGCCAATGACCCGGAAGCCGACAATATAGGGATTGCCGCGGCTGTCTTTGTACTTGGTGGGGAAGTCGCGGTAGATACCCCGCTTGATCTGTGCTCCCTCTGCCCGAACCGTGATCGTCTCCTTCACGGTCATGGTCGCGTCCTGATGCACCGCGATATCGCTTTGGAAGGCAAGTATCCGTTCGTCTGCAGAGACGTCTGCTGCAGGGATGACCAGGAACAGGAGCAGAATTGCCACCACCCCGGCTTTCATCTATTCGGCCTTTCCCTTCATGAGCCTCCCGGGTCTGTTCCTTGCGGTATCATGTTATAACTGGCTCAGTTTCTCGAGGTCCCTGTTCAGCCCGATGATCACCAGGAGATCACCCTCCCGGATCACGTCCGTAGGCAGCGGGTTGACATTCCACTTTTCCCTGCCGTCCTTGTCGGTATCCTTGATCGCGATCAGGTTCACGCCATAATCGGAACGGAGCCTCGTCTCCTTCAGCATCTTGCCGACAAGTACCTTCGGGGCCGGTATTTCTATGATGCTGTACTCGTCGGAAAGCTCCAGCTGTTCCACAATGGTAGGCCTGATCAGGCTGTGTGCCACACGGATGGCCATATCCCGCTCCGGATACACGATCCGGTCGACGTTCAGATTCTTGAGGACTGTTCCGTGCAGTGATGTCACCGCCTTGGCAACGATGTACCTGACTCCCAGCTGCTTGAGGATCATGACAACGAGGATGCTCGCCTCGATATTCTCGCCGATGCTGACGATCGCCACGTCCACATTCTGCACGCCGATTGACCGCAGCGCCTTCTCGTCCATTGCCTCGAGCTGCACTGCAAGGGTCACATACTCCGATGCCTTCCTGACGCGCTCGTCGTCCTTGTCGATGGCGATCACCTCGCATTTGTTCTCGGCCAGTGTCTTGGCCATATTGAAACCGAACCGTCCCAGCCCGATGATGGCATACTGTTTTTTCATCCGATCATCACCTTCCCTTCGGGATATCTGAACCGCGCTTCGCTTCTCTTCGCCACGGCTACAGCAATGGTCAGGGGACCAAGCCTCCCGGCGAACATCGTTATGCTCACGAGTATTTTGCCGAGCGGGCTGAACAGGGCCGAGAGGCTCCGCACGCCCCCGTCGCCTATGGAGAGCCCAACCGTGCCGAATGCGGAGGTCACCTCGAAAACAGCAGGAAGATACTTGATATGTTCGAACTTCAGGACCAGTACGGACACCGCACATATCAGGAGCACTGCCAGCGTAATGCTCAGGAAGGACTTCGAGACAGCGTTGTACGAGATTCGCTTCCGGAACATGACCGTATCGCCCGCACCCCGCATGATGGCACAGAGGCTCGCGATGACGACCGCGAAGGTCGTGGTCTTTATGCCGCCGCCCGTGCTTCCGGGAGATGCCCCGATGAACATCAACAACATCGTGATAAAGTAGGTCTCGAACCTGAGCGATGCATAGTCGATCGTATTGAAGCCGGCCGTACGCGCCGTCACAGAGCAAAAGTACGACGCAAGGACCTTGTCCGGCAGCGACATGCCCCCGAGCGACCCTTCATTGTTGTGTTCAAAGACCAGGAACAGGAGCGTGCCGGCCACGAGCAGGGCCGCGGTCGTCGTCAGAACAATCTTGGTGTGCGCCGTCACCTTGAAAAGGTCCTTCCGCCAGTACCCGTAGATGTCGCTCATCACAATGAACCCGATGCCGCCGACAATAATCAGCGTCGTGATCACGAGATTGACCACAAGGTCGCCGCGGTATTGGATGAGGTTGTCGGAAAAAAGACTGAACCCCGCGTTGTTGAAGGCGGACACCGCATGGAATATACCCAGGCATGCAGCCAGCCCCGGACCGGAGTCCGGCAGGAATCTGATGGTCAGGACAAGGGCGCCAAGGGCTTCGATGACCATCGTAACGATGAGAACCACTTTAGTGAATTTCACGATGCCCTCGAGGGAAAGCACGTTCAGCGCTTCCTTCATGATGAGTCGTTCCGACAGTCCGATCTTCTTGCCGACGACCAGCGAGATAATGGTAGCAGAGGTCATGTACCCAAGCCCTCCCAGTTGGATGAGGAGCAGGATCACCACCTTACCGAAAAAGGTGAAGTCGTGCGGCGTGTCCTTTACGATAAGCCCGGTCACGCAGACGGCGGAGGTAGAGGTGAACAGGGCGTCGACCGCCGAGATGCCGCTGACCGTTGCGAACGGCGTCATCAGCAGCAGCATCCCCACAAGGATAAAGGAAAGAAATCCCAGGATAAGTATCTGCGGAGGGCTCACGTGTTTCATCTTATACCGATACCATTATAAACAAAAACAAAGCGGAGGAGTGTTCGAAAAACGCAACCGGCATCGATTCACATCTTTCTGTGCATTTCGGGCCTGGTTTAGGTAAAGTATATAGGTATGCGTTTTGAGGAACTCGATATACCTCCCCCTATCCTGGAAGGAATACGGGCCGCCGGTTTTGCTGAATGCACCCCTGTCCAAGCCTTGACCATGCCGGAGGCGCTGAGAGGCAGGGATATTGCGGCACAGGCCCAGACCGGCACAGGCAAAACAGCCGCGTTCCTGATCACGGTATTTTCGCGCATGCTGACCTCCCCCGCACCTGCTCCGGGACCGTCTCCGCGGGCACTGGTAATTGCACCGACCCGTGAACTTGTGGTCCAGATTGAGGCAGAGGCAAAACTCCTGAGCGGGTCGGCGGGTTTCAGGATCGTCTCTGCCTATGGCGGCATCGACTATATCAAGCAGCGGAACGATATCGCCAGGGGCGTCGACATGCTGATCGGCACGCCGGGAAGGCTTATCGACTATCTTAAGCAGAGAGTATACAGCCTGAAGAAAACCCGCTTTTTGGTGATCGACGAAGCTGACCGCATGTTCGATATGGGTTTCATCAGTGATCTCCGCTTCCTGCTCAGAAGAATGTCCCCTTATGATCAGCGCCAGTCCATGCTTTTTTCAGCAACCCTGTCAACCCGCGTTATGGAGCTCTGCTATGAACATATGAATAACCCCGAGCGGTTCTCGGTAACGCCGGAAAAGATGACCGTCGACGTGGTCGATCAGGAGCTTTACCATGTGAGCAAGGAGGAGAAACTCGGCCTGCTGCTCGGTCTTTTGAAACGCGAAGCCGGAGGTCACTACATCATCTTCAGCAACATGAAATCAACCGCTGACAGGCTGAAGCTCTTCCTGAATGCAAACGGCTTCTCTTCCGCTGCTATCACCGGTGACTTGCCGCAGGAAAAACGCCTGAAGGTGCTCAACCGCTTTAAGAACGGTACGCTCTCCATCCTTATTGCAACGGATGTCGCCAGCAGAGGACTTCACGTGGACGGCGTCACCCATGTGATCAATTATGACCTGCCGCAGGACGCAGAGGATTACGTCCACCGTATCGGCAGGACGGCGCGCGCCGGTGCCAGCGGCAAAGCAATCAGTCTGGCCTGCGAGGATTACGTCTACTCGCTGCCCGACGTCGAAGAATATATCAGGCAGAAGATACCCGTTATGCCGGTAACCGACGAGTTGGTAGTTACGGACTATGAGAAGGTTCAGGGCATGTATCGTCAAAGGGATAGACGACACCCGAAAAAAGGGGGACCGGAAAGACCTCAGGGAAGGGGTCAGCACATGAGGCCTGCGCCCCGGCAGGAAAACCAGTCGCTGAAAGCCGGCACGAAGAAACGCCGCCGAAAGCCGGGCAGACCTCCTGCTGTGCATTCCCCGCAGGGCTGATCTGCGATCCGAGGAAAACGAGGAATAGCAGTAGGAGCCGCGATGAAGCATCTTACACGCAAACAGGTAATTGACCTCGCTGCCGCTACCGGTATCCTTGCGGGATACGATCTTACCGGAATTAATCTTGAGAACCTCGATCTTATCGCAGTAAATTTTAACGGATCTGATTTTAAAGGTACCAAGCTGTCCAAAGCCAACTTCAGTATGTCAAGCTTCGAAGAGTGTGACCTCTCCGGATGCGACCTCAGCAGCTCGAATTTTACCGGTGCCAGGTTCAGGAAGTCGGTCGCTGCCGGCGCGGACTTGAGCTTCTCGACCTTCTCCGGTGCCGATTTTTCCGGGTGCATGCTGCAGCGGGCGAATTTTGCCAATGCTAAGATGCCGGGGGCGAATTTCAATGAAGCCGATCTCACCGGAGCAAGCCTGCAGATGTCCGATGCTGCTCTGGTGCAGTTCAGAAACGCGGTTCTCGATGCGGTCGACGCCTATGGTTCGAGCATGACCGGTGCCGTGTTGTCCGGCGCAATTCTCCGCAACGCCAAGCTCCACGGTGTTGACCTGAATGGAGCTGACCTTTCCTCAGCAGACCTCCGGGATGCTGTCCTCCTCGAGGTGAGCCTCGCCGGAGCAGATTTGACAGATGCGGACATGAGCAGTACCCGCCTTCTGCGCAGCGACATGACCCGGGCGAAGCTGGGACGCAGAGACAAGTAACAGACCCATTGACAACCTGCGTAGCTTTGATATAATATCTAAACAGTGCAACTAAGAAACTAAGGAGGCCTGTCATGGATAATAAGAAGTTCGTATTCATTCTTTCCCACACAACAACAAATCCCGTAGAAGTGCTCGGTTTGATGAAGATCGCTTCGAACATCAAGGCGTTTTCGGACGAGGCAGAGATCGCCATCTTCCTGATCAACGAAGGCGTCATGCTCGCAAAGAAGGGCGTTGTCGAGAACATCTCGATGGAGTTCGAAGGCAAGCAGGTCAATTTCGGCGAGATGCTTGAGATGCTCCTGGATTTTGATGTGAAGTTCTATGTCTGTCACGGTTTCATGCCCGGATTCGGCATCACCAACGAGAACATGATCGAGGGATTCGAGGTCAAATCAAGCTCTTATCTCGGAGAGCTTCTGCTGAAGGGCTATATCCCTCTTTCTCTCAGCTTATAGACTTCCTTTTCCAACGGCAGAGGCTCGCTCTCATGCAAAAAGCCTCTGCCGTTTTATTAAGTCACTTCACCAGAGCTCAGCATTCTCTTCATGTGCAGATGTTCCATCGTACGCCATTCCCTTTTGTCGACCATAGCGGCATCGTCTCTGCCCATCGGCCTGGGCGCAGTGTGGTCTTTCAGCACAGATACTACAGCACCTTGCATATCACGACATTCCAGGGCATATCCCGGTCAACGTCATTGACCAACGTTGCGTGCTCCCCCTATAATGCGACTAAGTCCCTGTGGAGAAAAGGCAAGATCCAAAAACAGTCGCCGAGATAACCATGCGCAGCAGATGGCAGACATGGGTCGCACAACTCAAACACGATACCTATGCCCTGTATCTTGCATCGCGGGATCCGCGGGTCCCGTGGCCGGCAAAGATCATCGTCCTGCTGGTTGTGGCGTACCTCCTGAGTCCGATCGATCTCATTCCGGACTTCATCCCCGTGTTGGGCTATCTCGATGATATCGTTCTGGTACCGTTGGGGATCGCACTGGCGATACGATGCATACCGGCAGACATCTGGGCGGATTGCAGAGAAAGAGCTGCTGATCACGTCGCCTCAGATCTGGCGGTGGTCGTTATCGCGGCAGTATGGGGAGGTGTTCTCGCCCTTCTGGCAGCAATCATCCTTCGTCTGCTTGGCGACGGCGCAGCTTTTTCCTCCGCTCCGGCAATACAACCGGACCGCTGAACAGGTCATGCAGCGTACCGGTAGACAAGAAGGGACTTCCTCTTTTCAGATCAGGTCAAGCTCATCATAGAGAGATGATGCGGATGAGTAATAGGGGATCTTGCTCGCTTCGATATACTGGTAGACACCGGCCGCAACAGAGCCAGCCACCACACCGGCAGCTGCACCGAGGATACCTCCCTTTGATGGCTGCCTCCGGTCAACAAGCATGCCAAGCGCAGTACCTGCCGCAGCAGCAATTCCCAGCAAGAGCAGATAATTTGCTTTGTTCATATGA
>QKDO01000130.1 GCA_003252075.1 Nitrospirota bacterium | reverse complement strand
GAATGGCCCGCAGCTTTCTTGCGCGCCTTTTTCTCCCCCATCTATGATGCCGCAAATTCCGTGAGGTCTGCATGGTGAATGGTGCGTATCAGACAAGGGCCTGGCCGGTCCATGTGAGGGCGGAATTATCAGCCTTCAGACAGGTGCAGGGTCAGCATGGAGACAGGGCAGCGGTCAATCATTTCTTGTCTTTCAGGATAAGGATAACACCGGCCGTGATCGCTCCGATCCCGGCCCACGTAGGGACATTTACGGTTTCTTTCTCTTTTACCTTAATCTCGATCGGGCCGAGCTTTGCCTCGTGCGTCTCCTTCGTGTACGTGAACTGACCGTAGACCAGCCCGAGCGTACCGGCAATGATCAGTATCACTGCCATAATCTTGATCTTACTCATACGGCTTCACCTCCGGAGCATCTGGATTTTCCGTGAATGTAACGGACCTGAGGTCAGGACACGCATTGTTCATCTCAGACGATGGATAAGCCAGAGAAGTACCACGGCCCCCACCGTCGCGGTTACGAGGGAACCGATAAGACCGAAAGAAACTACCCCGAGCAGCCGAAAGAGAAAACCTCCCACGAGTGATCCGAGAATTCCGACCACGAGGTCTCCTACGAAACCAAATCCACGACCCTGCGTCAGCTTTCCCGCAAGCCAGCCTGCCACTGCCCCAATGAAGAGAAACCACAGCCAGTGCATAGTACTTCCTCCGTTCATTCTTAGCCTGCCACACTGAACAACATACCCGCTATCGAAAGGTACATCCCTGCCGCCAGCACTTCTCTGTTCTCTTCCGTTGATCAGCCCCTAACGTCCGCGCGTCCTGAATCGCAAACTGTGAGTCGTAAACTGTCAACGGCTGCTGCCCAATATTGCATCAACCCACCTGTCAAGCCGCATGGATGAAAGGCTCTAGGGTGCTATCGCCAAGGCATCGCCCTCTGCGATACCTGAACACCGCCCCTTATCCCCTCCTGCAGGAAATTAATTAATGATATTACGTTATGTTGGTTACAGACAAGGACTATTTTTAGAACTGGGCTGCTTCAAATATGCAGGTATCGGAGTTCACCCCGTGAGCGGCTAACGTTCAGCCGTTTGAAGCGTCACCTGGTGTATATGCTCTTTTGTCTTGAATGTGAGATAGTCGCTCTTGCCCAGTTCGAAGAGCTGCTTCCTGTAGCGCTCCGTAAGATCGTACCACGCGCTGATCCTCATGCTGAAACGGCTTTTTTCGGGATAGCGCATCGTGTTCATGTAGGACTGTATCGCGAAATAGTAGCGGACAGCGTTGCGCTCGATCGCGCCGCGGGGCCCGCCGATATACACCGGGCTGCCGCTGCGGTCTGTTCCAGTCACCGTAAACCCCACCTTGCCCCACCCCAGTGTCGCAAAATAGACCTTTCCCGCGAGGCGAAGCGCTGCACTGTCGCGGTAGGAATATTTGACGTGGACAAACGTCCTTCCCCCATCAAGGGTCATTGCCTCGAGCCTCATCCTGTGGTCCTTGGTACCGAACGGGCCTGCATCTGCGCTGAGAAGGATATCCAGATACTCCTGGTGCTGTTCAACGTTCCGGTATTGGTAAACGACCTGCCGCGTGTCTTCCGGCGTTTGAAAAACCTTGCGGCCGATGTATAAGGTCAGCAGCCCGGCGGAGGGCAGATCCCTGCTCGTGCAGGCCTTGACATTGGGATGGAGGGATACGATATCGCACCAGTTTGACGGGACCGCGAGCACATTCGCAACGCTGCTGAAGGGATAATTGAAGATTCCATAGACATCTACCTGCACCCTGTCGGCACGCTCAAAAGACTCAAGGAAAAGAGGAAGGCCGAGGCTGTTTGCCTCCAGTTTGTCCACGTTCCGGTGATAGGTGTCGCGCAAGATATCTTCGCCCTGCTGCATCCTCTCGAAAGCTGAAACGGAACTAACAGAAACAAGGACCGCAGCTGCGACCATGCACAGGAAGACCTTCGGAAAATTTCTGAACGTATGCATCTGGCTTACCGGATGGGTACGCAAAAAAGAATGCTTGAACTTGTGCATAAGATAGTGTATCAGGAAAATAAGCTCCTTTGCCATAAGGCGCAGCAGCGATTCCGGTACAATACCGGAACAAGAAAAGGAGAAACATATATGGCAAAGTATACGGCAACGATCGACGAAGGCACACGACAGAAGACCCAGGCATTACCGGGACGCGTAAACTTCTCTGCCTTCATGCGAAAGGCAATCACCATCTTTGTCGAAGAGCTTAAGAAAAATCCCGTCCTTGGCCCGAGAATTTCTTCATCACGCACACTGCCGGGAAAAAACCGGCGGATAAAAAAATGAACCTGTGGCGCATAATAAAAGAAGACATATCGTGCAAACGTGTTACACTATAGATATGCCGCTTAGTGAGAGCACGGGACAGCCGTGACGGAAAGCGGCAAAGACTGTAGACAAGAAGGAGGATACACCATAGTTAATCAAAGACGAGTATTGCCAGGGCGGGTCGTCGACAAAACCCGCGTAAACAATCAGATTCGGCTCAGTAAAGCGAAAGAGATTCGGGTTGTCGCCGATGAGGGCCAGATCGGCATAATGGATATTGATTCGGCCCTGAAGCTCGCCGGAGAGAGGGATTTGGATCTCGTGGAGATCAGCCCCAAGGCTGAGCCTCCGGTATGCAAGATTATGGACTACCAGAAGTACAAGTTCGAAGAAGGCAAAAAAGAGCGGAAGGCCAAAAAAAATCAGACAACCATCACGCTCAAGGAAATCCGGATGCGGCCTTCGATCGATACTCATGATTATGAGTTCAAGAAGCGCAGTGTGCGAAAGTTCATCGGTCACGGGGACAAGGTTAAGGTGACCATTCGCTTTAGAGGACGGGAATTCAGCCGCCAGGATCTGGGAACGGATGTTCTGAACAGGCTGGCGTTGGAGCTTGAGGATATCGCGAAAGTAGAATCCCAGCCGAAGATGGACGGCCGCCAGATGGTCATGATTCTCAGGGCTTCATAACGTTTCTTTTCTAACTTATAGCTCTACAACCCTTGCGTCAGGCCTTTTTCGCGTCAGAGCCCCTGTCCGCACGTATGAATCCCGGCCTCTTTTTTAGCGTAATTCATGTCTGCCCTTCGCGACAACCGCATTTCCTGAATGAGCCCTGCGCATCTCACGTCAAGGGAAGAAAGTAGTGCGGGTCCACATGCAGTGATTGTGTTTCACGTCATCCTTCCTTTCACCATAAAATCGCCCCCAATAAAGCTCTTTCGTAAACGTCATTGACGGTAGCGGTAAAAGGAGGTAGCATGGAAAAAAGGGATGCAGAATTCTGTTTCCTTAAGAAGGAGGACGTCATGGTTAAGACAGCGCTGTTAGTTCGCCTGGAAGCAAAACCCGGAAAGGAGGCTGAAGTGGAGGAATTTCTTCGCGGGGGTCTTGCGATAGTCATGGAGGAGCCGGCCACAATCGCCTGGTTTGCGATTCGCCTCGGGCCTTCGACCTTCGGAATCTTCGATGCCTTCCCTGACGAGGCAGGTCGTCAGGCCCACCTTTCCGGCCGCGTGGCTGCCGCGCTTATGGCAAAGGCATCCGAACTGCTGGCGCAGCCGCCGGGTATCGAGAAGGTCGAGGTCCTCGCAGCCAAGCTGCCTAGGTAATGCCGCGTCATCGGCCGATGAAGAAGGTATCGCATTATGCGATACCTTCCCTCGCTCTCCTGTTTGTTCAAAGACAGGGTAAGAGCACCTCATGCATATCATGTCCCCTTACATCCCGTTCCACGACAAAGTTGACCCCAGTGATAAAATCGGGCTGAGAGGAGATGGGAGACGCTGCCAGGAGACGATATCTTCCGGTCTGCCGACTCTACCTGCGGGGCGCTGTTGGTGATCCAATTCAGAGAGTCTGGCTGCCATCCCGGTGCTGCCCGCCAAGTAGCGAGAGAGGACCAAAGGAATGCAACAGGTGACCCGTTGACTCATTCATCAGTGCTTCTGATGAAATGCATGCAACTGCACGGCAAAGGATGTGAAGTGCCTGCTGTCAGGCATGTTTTGTCGCTTTCTATATCCCCCTTGGTGAGGCACTGAAAAGCAAGCCTTTGCGCAGCCTTGCAACAGCAAGCAGGGAAAATAGGGGATACCGCAGGTAGACGGGAGTGGCAGGAAAGTCCCGCGGTCAATCGGAAGGATAGCGGCCGCCCCGTTCAAAGGGCTGGTCTTCATTGCCGCACTGCGCTTTGGAAAGGGGCATCCTTTGGATAAAGACCGCTGGAGGCGCTAATTCAGCAGGCAAATAGAAGAACAAAAACAAAGGCTGAGAAAGAAGGGATCAAGCCGCCCTCTTGGGTTCATGGAGAGAATAACCGAGAGCTCCATGCCCGCTGTCAAGAGATCGACACGATGTATGCGCCGAATGAGGCATAATGATATTAAAATAGTATGTATATAGAAACGAACATGCGGTGGTTTCTAAAGGTTGCGACCGCGATCTGCACCTTGCTGATCACGGTCCACTTTTCATGTCAATCCGAGGCCGCTCTTGAGAAGAAGCGGGAAGGCAAGGATTCACTGATCATCATGGAGAGCTATACCTTAACGAGCGCCTTCCGGAAAAGACTGGGGAGTCAACATCGACAGAAAAAAAGACTCAGTGCAATTAGTAAGAGTTGAGAATGACGTTCAGAATCAGCTGTCGGCAAGCGTTTCAACTTTTATACAGGTCTTCAAGAAAAAAACAGACTCTCGCATGAAGAATCTCGAAGAAAAAAGATGTTGCTGCAGAATTCATCAAAGGCGAAGAAGAAAAAGTGCTTCAAGATCTTGTAAAAAGGGATTCCTTTGTCATGAAACATATGGAGAGGGGTACTGCCACGAAAGGAGGCAAGAGACTTCACCTCCTCAAGTATACGGCGATTAAGGAGAATCTCACGGTTGAGGCGGTTTTCTATCTCTACTTTCCGCCCGATTATCTCCAGGATACGAGGTTCTATGTCTTCTTCATGAGCGAGGCCTACACCAAGGCTGGTCACAAGGCAGATTTGACGGCACTTGATCCCTTGATAACCAGCTTCAAGAGCGTGAAACCGCTTACCTCACGTGTGCCGACTGCAGATGAACTCCTCGAGGCAGCGGCTAACGGCGACATCGACCTTATGAGAGAACTGCTCGGCAAAGGTGTAGAGTTAAACGCAAAGACTCCGGATGGTTGGACAGCCCTCATGATTGGTGCTTCCCAGGGATCCGTCGCCTTGGTGAAACTGCTCCTTGACCACGGTGACGACGTCAATGAGAAGAACTCCAAGGGTCAGACACCGCTCATCTTCGCCGCACACTGGGGGCATCAGGAAATTGTCCGCCTCTTGGTCGATAGAGGGGCAGACGTAAACGCACAGATGCACGATGGCTGGACCGCCCTCATTGATGCTACACAGATGGGCAAGGGAGATGTAGCAAGGAACCTGATCGAGAAAGGTGCTGCAGTTAATGCGAAGATCGAAAATGGCTGGACTGCTCTCTTCGCAGCTGTGGAAGGCAGTCATATCGACATCGTTAAACTCCTCATAGGCAGAGGAGCCGATGTGAATGCGCGAGACGCTGAAAACAATACCGCCCTTGCGATGGCGAAGACGAAAGGCAATTCTGAGATCGTCTCACTGCTCATGGAGGCCGGCACCGAAGAGTGAAACCTTTGGGCATTTTGTCGCACCGAGGACTGTCCCTTTTCAGCAGGAAAGCCCGGCGGGTCAGGTGTGGCTGTTGACATGTGAGAACCCCAGAATCGCCAGAGGCGTTCTTCCCGCATCTCTCGTTTTCTTTCTCAGCCCTTGCCCCCTGAGAAGCTTTGGCGATGTAGTTTCAAGGCGTTCAGGTAAGAGTCCTCATACATGGATCATTTTCCCGTCATCCCACCATCCGCGATAATTGCCCCCTGACATGACACCCGTCCCAGCAAAGATAAGATACCCTGCTAGGGCCGCGCTTCCGCATGAAGAAGAAAAAAAAGCCCGGTGTCTTCCATTCTCCCCCTTTTCCCCCTATAATCTGAAGAGATATGAAGACCGCCTTCATCTTCTCCGACGATTTTGCGAAGTACGACTACGGGCCGGAGCATCCACTCAAGCCCTTCAGGCTCAAGCTCACCCATGACCTGATTAAAGCTTACGGTCTTCTCTCTCTTCCGAATATCAGTGTTGTTGAGGCGAAACCGGCAAAGGAAGAAGACCTACTCCTGTATCACACACAAGATTATCTCGAGGTGCTCAAGGCCGCAAACAGCGGACAGGCGATACGCGGTGCGGAACACTATGGCCTCGGCTTCGGAGACAACCCGGCATTCGAAGGGGTCATGGAATGGTCGAGGCTCGTGACCGGTGCATCATTGCAGGCAGCCGAGCTCGTCGACAGCGGCGAGGTCGCTATCGCTTTTAACATCTCGGGCGGCCTCCACCACGCCCTCGCGTCCCGCGCTTCCGGTTTCTGCTACATTAATGATCCGGCGATTGTCATCTCCGCTCTTCTGAAAAAAGGAAGGAAGGTCGTGTATATCGATATCGACGCGCATCACGGCGACGGCGTGCAGGAGGCCTTCTACGGTACCGACAAGGCGCTGACCATATCGTTCCACGAATCCGGCAGATACCTCTTCCCGGGCACCGGCTTCGAGGGTGAGACAGGCGAAGGCAAAGGGGAAGGATATTCCGTAAATATCCCTCTTCCTCCTTCCTGTGACGACGAGCTCTTTGTCTACGCCTTCAACGAGATAGTTCCACCGCTGATTGGGAGGTTCAGGCCGGACATCGTCGTGAGCCAGTTAGGCGTAGACTCATTCCTCACAGACCCGCTCGCCCACCTGAACTGTACGACGAACGGTTTTTGCAAGATCGTCCGGAAGATACAAGATTTCTCGCCGCGGTGGATAGCCCTCGGCGGGGGAGGATACGAAATGACAAGCGTGGCCAGGGCCTGGACCCTCGCGTGGGCGATCATGAACAACGTTGATCTGCCGGATGAGCTGCCAAGGTCGTTCCTTGAAGACTATCCCCTTGAGGGGTTCAGGAGCCGGAAGCTGCGGGATGAGGAGTACCGGGAAAAAGGTGCAGGTAAAGAGATGCTGAGGGACGAAGTCGAAAGGGTCGTTGCCAGGATCAGGGATGACTTTCGTCGTCAGAGGTCTCTTTCCGATCCCTGATATATTCGCTGGTGTTGCCTCAGTGAATCATCTGAGCACTCCCCTCACAATAACATCCACCGCTTCTTCAGGAGTCAGTCCGTGTGCCATAAGGGTCTCAAGCTGTCTTTTATCGACGCTTCCGATGGCTGCTTCGTGCGTCACTTTTGCGAGCGGATGCGTGACATTGACGATAGGGATCGCCTTTGCAACAGCTCTATCTTTTACTATCTCCATGCAGTCCACGTGTCCGCGCGCACCTGCTGCATTGCCTTCGGTGATGCCGGTGACTTCTGCAGTAGCGTTGTCCTCAAGGGCGACCCTTGTCTTTATCATACCTCTCGCATTATCACCTGAAAGAACCACCTTCTCTTTTATGCTGATATCATCAGTGGCATGACCGAATACCCTTGCCGTCAGCTCGGCAACGGCATTTTCTCCGGCATCGACAACATAATCAGTTTCCAGAGTCCCGACCCTGCCGTCGATCAGGGTAAATTCCGAGACGTATCTGCCGTTCCTGCCGATCTTTACGACGGATTTCGGGACGACCTCGATGCCGCCATAAAGTCCGTGATAATGGGTCTCCGCATACCGCATCTCTGCATTCTCTCCGATAGCGACCTCTGCGTCCATTATATGCCGCACCTTCTCGGCCTTCGGGAATATGCAGTGGGCGATGAAATGGGCTAAAGCATCCTTTTCGAGCTTCACCTGCATCTTGATCTTCTGCGTCCCCTTCTTGTGAAGGACCCCGAAGCAGAGATGCACAGGGTTCTTTATCTTTATGCCTTCTTTCACCGTAACCTTAGCGCTGATGCCGTCTGCTGTCTCCCGGGCATCAATCTCAAGCCCTTCCACACTCTTCATGCTCAGGAGTTTATGGCCGTTTGCAACAAGGTGTGCTATGTTCTTGTTTTCAAGGATAGTCTTGTCGCCGCCCGCTTCACCGAAGGCCTTCATAAGTTCATTCAGTTCACGCATCACACACCGTTCCATGGCAGACAAGGCATTTCCGGGATTTATAGTATTCGGCCACTTCACGGGGGCTTCCTGAACAGACTATTGCACCCCTGCATAGCTGGGATGCCCTGTCCGCGATTAGTGCTATCTCTTCCCTGTGGGTTATCAGGAGCACAGCCGAACCGTTCTGCTTAAAGAGGTTGATAACATGTATGATATCCTGCGTCGAGAGCATGTCGATCCCGGAATCAGGCTCATCCAGAATAGCCAGCTTAGGATGCAGGGCAAGGACGGAAGCAAGCTCGATTCTCTTTCTCTCACCGCCGCTCAGGCATTTATCTACCATCCTGGTGAGATACAGATCCGGCGAGAGACCGACCATTTCGAGATACCGAGATGGGTCGGCATCCCTGCTTTTCAGGGAAAGATAATCCCTCACGGAAATCCCCTCAAACCTCACCGGTTCCTGCCAGGCCAGGGTGATGCCAAGCTGTGCCCGCTCATGGATCTTAAGGTCATTGATATCTCGGCCCTCAAAAACCAGGTTTCCGGTCGTAGGCCGATATCCCTCACAACCCATGACAAGGTATGCAAGGGTGCTCTTCCCGGTGCCATTCGTGCCGAGCAGGGCGTGGACTTCTCCCGCTGCAAGGGAACATGACAGTCCCGAAAGTATGGTCTTCCCTTTTACCCGGTATGCAATGTCTTTCAGCTCAAGCACG
>QKDO01000023.1 GCA_003252075.1 Nitrospirota bacterium | reverse complement strand
GCTTTATCAAGCACCATAGGGCTTCATTATAGCATCGGCGCATAACATCTAAGCCAGTCAGTTATGGGTTAAAAGTTGCGTGTCCGTTAGCTCAATAACGGGGAATAGCCAAGGACTGACAGAAAGGTCACATTGCCCTTCGAAGATCACTCTTCTTTGTGGAAGTGCTTTGCTGTTGGTTACCCTCCGAAAATCGCATCGTCATATGATGGAATCAGGCGTTGAATCCAGGCTGAAGGTTAAAAGACAGTCAATTACTGAGCAGCTCCGTGCAATTCTTCTTCTGCCTTCCGAGAAGGAGATATTCTGAAGAGCGGCTGAGTCAGTCGGCGCACCAGCACCACTCGATCATCTCCGCAACGAGACCCGTCCAGCCGGTCTGGTGGCTTGCACCGAGACCTTTGCCCGTATCTCCGTGAAAATATTCATGGAACAGAACAAGGTCTCTGAAGTGAGGGTCTGAGCGGTAGCGGTCCTCTTCGCCGTGAACAGGACGCCGCCCGTGTTCGTCTTTGGTAAAGATACCGGAGACGCGCTGCGAAAGCTGCTTTGCAACCTCCCAGAGGCTGATGAGCTTTCCTGAACCCGAGGGGTATTCGACCTTGAGCGACTCCCCGTAATAGGAGTAGTACTTCTTAAACGACTCGATGAACAGGTAATTGATCGGTATCCAGATCGGCCCTCTCCAGTTGGAGTTGCCGCCAAAAAGATTGGTGCGCGACTCGGCAGGTTCATAATCTACGCGGTATTCATCCCCGTTTACCTTCATCACAAACGGGCTGTCCCGATGATAGCGGGAGACCGATCTGATCCCGCCGGAAGAAAGGAACTCGCTCTCGTCCAGCATCTTTTGCAGGATACGCACCAGCCGGTGCCGCGGCGTAAGCGAAAGCAGAATATCCCTGTCATCCTGCAGCTCTTCGACGGCCAGGAATTTCTTGAGGTCCCGGCGGTTGTTCCGGAACCATATGAACCGCTTACGGAATCCCTTCAGCCGTTGAAATAGATCCTTGTTTATGACCGATACGGCCAGCAGAGCGGTCAGGCCTACCAGAGATCTCACCCTCAGCGGAAGGACATCGCCATCCGGCAGGTGCAGGGCATCGTAGTAGAAACCGTCTTCCTCGTTCCAGAGGCCATACTCGCCGAATGCGTTAAGCGACTCCGCGATATGAACAAAATGTTCGAAGAACTTGGATGCCACATCCTCATACGCCGGGTCGACAGTCGCGATCTCGAGAGCCATGTCCATGAGGTTCAGGGAATACATGGCCATCCAGCTGGTGCCGTCAGCCTGTTCGATGTGTCCGCCCGTCGGCAGCTCTCTGCTCCGGTCGAATATGCCGATGTTGTCGAGCCCCAGAAAACCGCCCTGGAAGATGTTGTGGCCCTCGGAGTCCTTGCGGTTCACCCACCACGTAAAGTTCAGGAGCAGTTTGTGGAAGACCCGCTTCAGGAACAGGATGTCTCCCTTTCCTTTCATCCGTTTTTCGAGATGATAGACCTTCAAGGCTGCCCAGGCATGTACCGGCGGATTTACATCGCTTAAATTCCATTCGTACGCAGGGAGCTGGCCGTTCGGATGCATATACCATTCGCGCAGGAAAAGGATCAGTTGCTTCTTGGCAAAGTCGGTGTCTATACGGGAGAGCGGGACGCAATGGAACGCAAGGTCCCATGAAGCATACCAGGGATATTCCCAGGTATCCGGCATGGAGATGATGTCCCTGTTGAAGAGATACGGCCAGGTATGGTTCCTTCCCTGTTTCCTCTTCTGGGGCGGCACCGGCTGTCCGGAGTCGCCGTTCAGCCAGGTCTCGGTCTCGTAATTGTAGTACTGTTTGTTCCAGAGCAGCCCGGCATAGGCCTGCCGCTGTACCTGGATGACATCGCTGACCGGCTCTTCGGGGATGAATTCCTGATAGAACTCGTCCGCCTCTGTAATCCTCTGTTCAAAGACTTTTTCAAAAGGTCTGCCGAATACCCCCCTGCCCGGCAGTTTTGCCGCCAGTCGCAGCCGTATGGTCCGGGTATCTCCCCCCGCTATGCCGAACCGGTAGACAGGAGCATATTTTGTACCCTTCTTTCTTTCCCTGAACAGGGCATCCTCGCCGCTGATTATCGCGTCGTGGAACCCATCCTTTACACATGGATCGGCGTTAGGGAGATTGAACAGGCGCTCGCGGTTCGTTTCGTTCTCCGTGAACAGCCACGCAGCGTTGTTTTCCGAAGCAAGATAATACGTCCCGGACTGCTCATGGGTCGCCTCAACAACCGTCATGCGGTCATGAGCAGAAAGAAGTCTGATATCAGGTTTCACCTTTGCCTTGCCGAATGCCCATGTGTTGCGGAACCAGAGCGTGGGAAGCACCGTGATCTCTGCCTGCTCCTCTCCGCGGTTAGAAATGGTGATGCGTACCAGGATATCGTCCGGCGCAGCCTTGGCATATTCGATATAGACATCAAAATATTGGTTGTGGTCAAAGATCCCGGTATCAAGCAGTTCATATTCGGGATCGAGCCGGGTGCGTGCACGGCTCACATCCCGGAGTTCACGGTAGGGAAACTCAGCCTGGGGATACTTGTACAGGAACTTCATGTAGGAATGGGTCGGCGTGTTGTCGAGATAGTAATAGAGCTCTTTGACATCCTCCCCGTGGTTGCCCTCCCTGCTGTTCAGACCGAAGAGGCGCTCCTTCAGGATAGGGTCTCTGCCGTTCCAGAGTGCAAGCGCGAAACAGAGGTTCTGCTGAACATCGGAGATGCCGCCGAGTCCGTCCTCTCCCCATCGGTAGACACGGGAACGGGCATGCTCAAAAGGGAAATAATCCCATGCTTCGCCATTCTCACTATAATCCTCCCGCACCGTTCCCCACTGCCGCTCGCTCAGGTACGGACCCCACTGTTTCCAGAAGACCCTATGCTGCGTGTTTTCGGCCAGCCTTTTTTCTTCGGCCTTGTGGTTCTGTTCCTTCATGAGACCCTCCTAATGCCGGGACTGACCATGATCGTGGAGCTACCCGACATCATGAAACGCAAAGAGAGCAGCATCATGGGTGCTGTCCTTCCTGTAGTCGAGCGGGATATCCTCGAACCGGATGGAATTTTTATGACAGCGGGTCGGGTCACACAGGCAGAGGTCTTTCATCAGCATCATTTTCATCTCTTAACAGTGTGCCTTGAGGCCCTTCCGGGTATTCGTTCTTTCAGGGTTTTTTTCTCCGGCATGGTTCCCCCTTAAAGGTTGACGGCTCCCTGCATAGCAGACAATATTTACAGCATCCGCACGGGTCAGAAGCATTTATTACATGATATCAGATATGTTCCGGACATTGTGAAGGAAAGATAATTTTATTGATGGCTTATTGCTGGTAAAGTTATAATTAAAGATATTATGCAGCATCACACGGGTGCATAAACCGGAAGGGGAGGCAGAAGATCATGAAGAAGGTTTCCTTTGGGGTGGAAAAGAACTTTTGTGCGGAATGTTCTCTTGCTTTGAGAAGGTTTATCGGGAACATGGACGGCGTTGACTCCATTGATGTTGAAAATGGCATGATCGCCATTTCCTTCGATGACGCAATAATACCGGAAGAAATGCTCGTCAGGCTCACAAAGGACAATATCGAGAAGCTCGGCTACAAACTCACCGACTGATGACACTGACCCCATAAGGAGGCAACATATGAAAGTCCTGGTCGTTTTCTATTCCATGTACGGGCATATTTACAAGATGGCAGAGGCAGTTGCGGAAGGCGCACGGGAAGTGCAAGGCGCAGAGGTCATGCTGAGAAGGGTCCCCGAGACATTGAACACAGAGGTTCTCACGAAGATGGGGGCAATAGAGCCGCAGAAGTCCTTTGCTCATATCCCGGTCTGTACGGTAGATGAGCTTCCGGAAGCAGATGCGATCATCTTCGGCACACCGACCCGCTTCGGCAACATGTGTGGACAGATGAAGCAGTTTATCGATGCGACGGGAAAACTCTGGATGAGCGGAAAGCTTGTCGGCAAAGTCGGCAGCGTCTTTACCAGCTCTGCCACGCAGCACGGCGGTCAGGAATCAACGATCCTTACCTTCCATGTCCCGCTCTTTGCCCAGGGCATGATCGTCGTTGGCCTGCCCTATGCATTTCAGGGGCTGCTGAAAATGGATGAGATCACCGGCGGCTCTCCCTACGGCGCATCAACCATCGCCGGCACCGGCGGCGAGCGCACACCGACTGACAATGAACTTGCCGGGGCGCGGTACCAGGGCAGACATGTAGCCACCATAACCGCAAAACTGGTTCGATAACATCGGGCTTTTGAACGGTGTTCAAAAGGAGAAGACAGGTCACAGAGATATGAAGAATTCATGAACCGACATGTCCTGTTCCGGACTGAGCATTGGCCGTTGAGGGTGCAATGAAAAGAAACTGTTGGGAAGTGATGGAATGCGGCAGGGAACCCGGGGGGAAGAATGCAGAGACACTCGGGATCTGCCCTGCCGCAGGAGACGAAAGGCTCGATACGGTCCATGGGGGCAAAAATGCCGGCAGGGCGTGCTGGGTAATCGCCGGCACCTTTTGCGAGGGTGCCGTGCAGGGAACCTTTGCACTTAAATATAGGGAGTGCTCATCCTGCAGGTTCTTCCGTCAGGTAAAGTCAGAGGAAGGCGCTGAATATCAGACATCGCTCGTATTATTGAAACAACTGAAAGCGCTCAAACGCTGAGCTGAAAACCGGGCCTTGCCTGAGGGGCAGCGAGCCTGCAGCGTGCATTGCCTGTTTTTGTTCTTCACGTCCCCTCATCTGTAGTTGCCGGGAGTCGCCCCGATGGCAGTGTGTGACAGGGCTAACTTTTTTACGCTGCTTATACTCCGGCAACGGCAACTGAGGTGAACAGTGAGAATCCACGACTTGCAGCCTGAGAGTCTCACCGTCCATCCCCCTGCCGTCAAACATATGTGCTGCGCGGGCTCACCGCTTACGACCTTAGTGATACGTCACGGTTAATTTCGGCCAGTCTTGTCCAGGGTCCTCGAGACTGAAGAACTCAAAGGCATCGAATGACGTGTCATACGGAAATGTGTAATCGTGAGAGCCGAATATCAGACCATAGTTATTCCAAGCTCCACTCGCCCAGTTCTTTACCGTATTGGTCAAGTCGATCTCAAATATCTGAGACTGTCCATAATAGCATGGGGGATAAAGGATAATTTCTGAGGCAGTCCAATATTGCGAGCTCTCGATGATATTCCATGTCACAGTTGTAGGGGACCATGTAGTGTACATAGCCCTGACATGCCATTGCCTGGGATAATAGCCGACACCGCAAGAACTGGTTACAAGTTTTAATGTCGCACTGTCGATCGTTTTTCCGGCGAGACTGCTGGTATTAAACCTGACAAGACTTTGGAAGCAAGTAAACTGCTGGCTACCAAAATTAATATCATAAACCCAGTTACATCCAACTGGCAGAGTAGCATTTTGATATACTAAGTTTTCTTCAGCAAACTGGCAGACCCCGGAACCAAGAAGCAGCTGACAGTCAAAATCTGATGTGCAGATCGTATTGTTATTAGTACTGCACCTGCTGTATCTCCCCTCGAATGATTGGTTTATTGCTGTGCGAAACGAAGGATCTTGTAGTTCGTTCTTGATAAAGATCCCTATGCCAGGGGATTGTTATACCAAGGGAGGTGAATGATCTGCTATTGTGAGGCTAAAACCGCTGAAAGGCTGTCTCGTGACTTCCTGTAAGCCATGACGATCCGGCATGCGCGGCCAGAATAAACAGATGTAGCACGGAAGTATAGATTAGTGTCGGTACGCGCACCACTTCTGCGCTACGCAGCACGCCTTGTTTCTTCTTGATAATAACGGCATCACAGGGAGCAGACGCTTCTTGCTGGATGTCTTCTTCCGCAGAGATGAGATTGTCCAGGAAAAGGCTGATCGTAAAGAGAAGCGGCAAGGGCCTGTTATGAGAATCTAAGACAGCGCGCTGGGCATTGAATGAAATGGCGAGGGGTGACAACGAATATGCAGAGAAAATTACGAGCAAAAGAATTTTATGGATCAAGCGTCTTTTCATGTTTTTTTCTAACAAAAAACTTTGCGCCATGAAATACTCTTCTGCTCCGTACTCTATCAAACCGTAAGTATTATTGCAATTACATATCTCTTCATAAAAATACCCAAAAAAGCTAACGCTACTGCCTCCGATACCTGAACTGTTAGAAACTATCTTCCCCGCCCGCTGGGTTTCTTATGCCTCGATCAAGTTCCGCAATGACTTGGGCGCAAAATAAAAGGATGATAGCCGCCATTTCTATGCTGAGAAGCGTTATCACCGTTGCAGCAAGGGAGCCATAGATCAAGTTAACGAGAGACAGTGTCGAGTAATACCATACCAGTACACGACGGGTTATCTCCCACAAAAGCGTTGCACTTATGCCCCCAACAAGTGCATGACGAAACGTGATCCGCCCCACAGGCATCACGAGATATATGGATGTCAGCATGAGGACCTCGCCAATAATCCCAAAGAGATATAGTGAGATTCCAGGTGCCCCGCTAAGTGTTATACTCCATCCCAAAATTGTTAACGGCCTATTTTCATATGTATCCAAAGCTCCGGCGATGAAGGAAACTACGAGAAGCCCCAGCCCCAGCAATAATATATACATATAGGGGATGACGGCCGAAATCAGGAAATGCCGCCGATGAACCCTTGCACGGTGCAAAAAAATTACCGACATGGCGTTTTCGAGCATGGTAAAAGCCAGAGAACTGAAAAAAAGCATAACAAGAAATCCAATAACGCCGATTACCTCGCGGTGTTCAAGAAATACCGCTACCTGCGCAGTTAAGGTCGCCGCATAACTTGGGATAACCATTTCCAGATGTGTCGATATGGCCTGGAGCAACTTGTATTCTTCAATAAAATGCGACAGCACAATGAGCGTCAGGATTAACATTGGAACTACAGATAAGAGGGTGTGGTAGGCAATAGCGCCGGACAAGAGCAAGCCCTGGTTTTCCCGGAAGCTATGCAACACGTTCAGGAAGAAACGGCCAAGCCGGTTTAACAGCCAATTTTCTCTTTCACGTTCTCTCATTGAGGAGTACGATACGGTTACTTCTTTTCATGAAATAGTTCTTCCCTGTTTATCCTAAAGTATATCATGCGAGCAAATTCCGGATACAATGGAGTCTATTCTGTTTTGCACAACTAAACAGATCCCATTTGAAAGCCGTACAATTATGGTCCGCTCCGGAGTATTAATATCGGAAAAGAAGTGCTGTTAAGACAGATGAGATCTGAATCCTTTAGCCATTACAGATAAGCATGTTATTCGTCATTATTTGGCTCTTCTAAGGTCAACAATAAAGGCTACTAGGTTTTTCAGCAACGAAATCCGTTTTTTCTCTTAGCAGCTTATAAATATTGGTTGTGTCTCTTTTTGTTCCCCCTATTATTCTAGGATCTTCTCTTGCTGTTCTTCCAAAATATCTCCTGCGACCAAGGTCTTGAGGTAGGCGTTCATGTCCTCACGATCCTGTTCCGAAAGTCCGTAGAACTGAATAGCCATCCCCGGGGAAAGGCTTAGGGAATCGCCGAAGGTTTCTTTCGAATAAATGACCCTTCCTTTGCATCGCAGCGTTTTTGCACTTTCCAGCTGCAGCGTCACATCCACATCGGATCCGATGGGCAAAGGCGCTTCTTTTCTGACATATACTCCCCCTTCCGAAAGTATCTCCGTGAACAGTTCATGTTTGATGCCATCAAAATAAAGCGCTATTTTTTTATTATATGCTGTTCTGATATGCTTCCGGATTGGGCGATCGCTGCCCGCAAAAAATAATCTCTGAATTGACTCATGAAGCGTATCCACCTTGATCGGCTTGGCAAGGTAATCACTGCAACCGAGGGCCTTGCAACTATTTACGGTTTCCGGAGACATATCCGTTGATATCATGATAACCGGAATGTGCGCTATGTCCCTGTCTGCCTTGATACGCCTGAGCGTTGATATGCCATCAATCTGACCCTTCCGGACATTAAGCATGATAAGGTCAGGAGGGTGCAGTTTGATCATCTCTAAGGCCTCAAGGCCATTTTGCGCAGGCAAGACCTTTATCCCGAATCTCTTAAGGAGGAGACCCACATACATCAGGACTGTCTTACTGTCGTCTACAAGGACTACCTTCTTTTCCACTCCACGCTCCTATAAATGCACAATATTACTACAGCCCGGGCGGCGAATCAAGCGCCTTCCATTAAATATGGAACACTCCTTTGTCTGCCATATGTCAGTTTAGAAGAATACCATTTGTTTATTACAAAGGGAGCTAATCTGTTATTAAAAAGAGCACCCGCTACGGTATGCAGAAAAAATCCATTGCCAAGGTGTCATCATCAATTTTGACGTGTCAAGTGACACAGAGATATCCGAATCACCCTGCGTTCCATAAAAAAAGAGGGGTGTTCCTTTCAGAACACCCCTCTTTTTTTATGCTGACGGTCTGCTTATTCTTTGCCAGGCTCCCGTCCCCCCTTGTCCTGCGGGGCCTTCCCCTCCTTCGCTGCCTTCTTGTGCCGCCTGCCGGCAAGATACGCCGCTGACGGGTTCCAGTTGAACGTTGCCACCCGAGACAGACTCTCTGCCGTACCGCCAAACATCTTCGCCACCGCAACCCTCAGCATCATCGCGATCCCGATGAACGGAAGAAATACTGCATAGATCAGTCCAAGAATCGGGGCTGCTGCAAGTATGACAAGCGGATTTGCCTTGTAGTACAGGGTCTCATCGTTTCCCGGAAGAATGCCCTCGGCCTCCATCGTCACCCGGTCGCCTGTTGAAAAGTTCCAGTAGCTGCCCTTTCCTGCCCTGTCTCCGCCTATGTGCCTGATCTGT
>QKDO01000092.1 GCA_003252075.1 Nitrospirota bacterium | reverse complement strand
AGCATTTACAGAAGGTCAGGAAAGGACAGTATGGAGACTGAGAAGATAATGACCTGCTGCATAATGTGTGGGCAAAAGATTACCACTCCTGAGCCGGATGGTATTGGGATCTGTCCAAGGTGTGTGGACGGGATGGACGACTGAGGTGATGCATGCCTCTGTATCAGATCCTTCTGTTCACCCTCGCTGGTTATCCATCACGGATGCTTGCAAGTATATCTCCATGAGCTATAAGACGCTTATGCAGCACGTTCTCAATGACGAGATATACGGGACCAAGAAAGGCGGCAAGTGGTACATAGACAGATATAGTATCGACAGGTTCATGCTGGCCGATGAGGTTGATGTGGCTGCCATCATTGCAGACGTAAAAAGGAGCGGGTATAATGGGTGATATGAAGTTATGGCAGCGTCAGAACGGCATCTGGTACATTACCTTTCAGCGTGGTAAGCACAAGTCACTGAAGACCAAAGACAAGAGCAAGGCGGCACGGGCCTTTGCAAAGATTGAGCGCGAATACCTCGAAGGCAGACTCATCAGGTTGGAAAAAACTGAAATGTGTCTACTTGCCGATTTCATCAAGGAGTACACAGGCAGCCGCACAGAAAAAGCGAAGAACACTCTTCGGGCAGATGACCTTGCACTGCGGAAATTTCTAGAATTTTACGGCAATAAGCCTATGGCCGGGATCACATCAAAAAAGCTCGAAGATTTTAAGAATCGGCTTATCCGGTCAGGATTAAAGCACTATTCGGTTAACAATTATATCACCCACCTGCGGGGAGCACTGAAGAAGGCTATAACCTGGAAGTACGTAAAGGACACTGACCGGGATCTTCTCAGCGAGTTCCGCAAGGTGAAGATAGATCACGGTCAGAAGAAGTATATGAGCCGTGACGAGGTAAGCGTACTGATAGCGAAATCTCAGGAACCACAGTATGCAGCTGTCAGGACCGTTATCCCGGTGATGGTATTCACCGGACTCAGCCGCGTAGATGCGGTGAACCAAGTTATCATTACCGAGGACAGCATGCAGTATAAGCGCAAAAAGACAGGTAAGCTGATAACAGTTCCCATCCATAGCGAACTCCGCAAGTTCATAGCTCATTTAAGCCCGGGGATTCACAGGTTGGTTTCTTTCCGGCATCCTGATACTTTAGGGCATAAGTTCCTAAAGATCGTCAGGGAATGCGGTTTAGCAGGTATAAGCCCTCATAAGATGAGGCATACCTTTGCGACGCTTCTGCTGGAAGCAGGTGCGGACATAGCAGTGGTTTCCGATCTCCTGGGACACTCTGATATTTCCATCACAAAAAAATTCTATGCTCATGTCATGGAAGGTATCAAAAAAGCCACGATCGAAAAGTTATCCTTCAAAAACAGGTGAGTGCAAATTGATTACAAAGTGAGTGCATTTTGCCCTGTTTTGCCGTATTTTCCAAAATGCGATGAATTGCAGAAAAAGGCCGGAACTCCTCTAAGTCATGGAAAAAAACTGGAGCCGGGAATCGGACTCGAACCGACGACCTGCTGATTACGAATCAGCTGCTCTACCAACTGAGCTATCCCGGCACAGGGACTATTTTACCAGAAAGAGACCTGATATTTGGAGGATTATGCCTACCTCATCTTTTTTTCTTAGTGAATATCCTAAGGCCGGGCGGGACATTCTTCGAGAGACAATGATCCGATTAATTGTTGCCGTGGCTCAGAGTTACCTGCCTGTCGTTTGCAAGAAAAAAATCTTGACAGTCAGGCTATTATCCTATACTCTGTGAAAAAATAAGAAAAATTCTCGTAAACCCTGGGCAGTTCCTGATTAAACATACGGACAGCCGTTGTTTGTTCTAACCTGTTACGAACAGGTTTTTGCCAATATATAAACCTTTTCCAGGAGGATGAACATGAGTCTATCGAGAAGAGATTTTCTGAAGCTGTCAGGAGGGACAGCGGTGGCTGGCGCTGTGGGCGTGGGAGTGACGCCGCAGGAGGCCGCAGCCCAGGCCGAAGAACTCCGGATCGCGGGAGCAAAGGAAACAAAAACGATCTGCCCTTTCTGCTCCGTCGGGTGTGGTATTACCGCCCATACGAAAGACGGCAAGCTTGTCTACAGTGAAGGAGATGCCGAACACCCCATCAGCGAAGGCACGCTCTGTTCAAAGGGAGCTTCGCTCTACCAGATTGTCAATAATGAAACCCGTCTCACCAAGCCGCGCTATCGTGCTCCGGGAGCAAAGGACTGGAAGGAAGTTGAGTGGGACTGGGCGCTCGATGAGATAGCAAAGCGCGTCAAGGATACCCGGGACAGGACCTTTAAGGTGACGTCCAAGTCAAAGATTAAAGAAAAGCAGCCTGACGGCACGGAGAAGGACGTTGAAAAGGAGTTCGTCGTCAACAGGACCGATGCCATAGCCCATGTCGGCAGTGCGGCACTGGACAACGAGGAGTGCTATATCCTCCAGAAGTGGCTCAGGGCACTGGGACTTGTCTATATCGAACACCAGGCCCGAATATGACACTCCGCAACTGTTGCGGCTCTGGCAGAGTCGTTCGGTCGCGGTGCAATGACGAATCACTGGATTGATCTCAGGAATGCCGATGTTGTTCTCGTGATGGGCGGCAACCCGGCCGAGAACCATCCCATCTCGATGAAATGGATTACCAAGGCGAAGGAGCAGGGTGCAAAGCTGATCGTTGTAGACCCGCGGTTCACGCGGACGGCAGCAAAGGCGGATATCTATGCTCCGCTCCGCTCCGGCTCGGACATTGCCTTCCTCGGCGGCATGATCAAGTACATTCTTGAGAATAATCTCTATCACCGGGAATATGTCGCCAACTACACGAACGCGACGTTCCTCGTAAACCCGGAGTTCAAGGGGCCCGGACAGCTCAATGGCCTTTTCTCGGGGTACGACCCGAAGACGCGGAAGTACGACAAGAAGACCTGGTCCTATCAGATGGACGAAAACGGTATCCCCAAGAAAGACATGACGCTCAGGGACCCGAACTGCGTCTTCCAGCTGCTTCGGAAGCACTACTCCCGTTACTCACTTGACACGGTTTCGAGCATTACCGGAACGCCGGAAGAGAAACTCGTCGAGATCTACAAGACCTACGGGTCGACCGGCAAGCCGGACCGTGCCGGTACCGAGTGCTACGCCATGGGATGGACCCAGCATACTGTCGGCACCCAGAACATCAGGGCCATGGCAATCATCCAGTTGCTTCTCGGCAATGTCGGCATGGCAGGCGGCGGCGTCAATGCCCTTCGCGGGGAGTCGAACGTCCAGGGGTCGACAGACCACGGCCTCCTCTTCCATATCCTGCCCGGATATCTTGCGGTTCCATCGGCCTCTCTTGTGGATCTGCCGGCGTATATCGAAAAGTACACGCCTAAGACTAAGGACCCGCGGAGCGTGAACTGGTGGTCTAACCGCGGCAAGTACATCACGAGCTATCTCAAGGCGGTCTTCGGGAAAAGCGCGACAAAAGAGAATGATTTCGGCTATGCCTGGCATCCGAAGCTCGACGAAGGCATGAACGCCTCGTGGCTGAACCTCTTCGACCAGATGTACAACGGCAAATTCGAAGGCTTCTTTGCCTGGGGCCAGAACCCGGCCTGCTCGGGATCAAATGCAGGCAAGGTCCGCAAGGCCCTGGGAAAGCTGAAATGGATGGTGAACGTGAACCTCTTCGACAACGAGACGGGTTCATTCTGGCGGGGGCCGGGACTGAACTCTGCCGACATCCAGACCGAAGTGTTCATGCTACCCTGCGCGTCATCCGTGGAAAAGGAGGGGAGCATCACCAACTCCGGACGGTGGGCACAGTGGCGGTATAAGGCGATCGAGCCGATAGGGCAGTCCAAGCCTGACGCGGAGATCATCGATGAGCTCCAGAAGCGCGTCCGGAAGCTCTACCAGACCGCTGGCGGGAAGTTCCCGGCGCCGATCGTGAATCTCACCTGGGATTACCAGACAGCAGGGAAACAGATCGACACGCATGAGATCGCAAAGGAGATCAACGGCTACTACCTTGAAGATGTCTTCGACACCAAGGCGACGCCTCCCAAGCAGCTCGGCAAGAAGGGCCAGCTCTGCGCTTCCTTCGCCCATCTGCAGGCCGACGGCACGACCTCAAGCGGAAATTGGCTGTACAGCCAGAGCTATACGCAGAAGGAGGGGAAAGTCATCAATATGATGGCTCGCCGCGGCAAGGCTGACCCTACCGGGCTCGGGATGTTCCCTGAATGGTCCTGGGCATGGCCGGTCAACCGCCGGATTATCTACAACCGCGCTTCCGTTGATCTGAACGGCAGGCCCTGGAACCCGAAGCGGCCGGTTATCATGTGGGATCCCGTGAAGCTCGACAAGAATACGCAGAAGCCGGGTGTCTGGGTCGGTGACGTGCCGGACGGGCCGGCGCCGCCGATGGGTACTGACGGCAAGGGCAAATATCCTTTCATCATGCGCGCTGACGGCATGGGATCGATCTTCGGTCCCGGACTTGCCGACGGGCCGTTCCCTGAGCACTACGAAGCACTCGAATGCCCGCTTCAGGAGAACCTCCTGTCGAAACAGCGCATCAATCCCGCAGTCAAGCTTTTCTTTGGCAAGGAAGGGAGCAAGGAGGAGGATATCTATCTGTCCTGCGACATGCGCTTTCCCTATGTGGCGACGACCTATCGGGTCACCGAGCACTGGCAGACCGGTGTGCTCTCGCGGCACCTGCCCTGGCTTCTTGAGGCTGTTCCCCAGCTCTTTGTCGAGATGAGCGAGGAGCTGGGGGCGGAGAAAGGTATCAAGAACGGCGATAAGGTGGTCGTTAAGTCCGCCCGCGGCCAAGTCGTGGCGAAGGCCATGGTAACGGGGCGGCTGAAGCCTTTCAAGGTTGCTGGTTCTACGGTTCACCAGGTCGGACTGCCATACCATTTCGGGTGGCAGTATCCAGAGGACGGGAGCGGAGGTGACAGCGCGAACCTCCTGACGCCGACCATCGGCGATGCGAATACCATGATCCCTGAGACGAAGGCCTTTATGGTCAGCGTCGACAAGGCTTAGGAGGTGAGCGCGATGGCAAAAGGAGTCCTTGTTGATTTGACGAAATGCATCGGCTGCAGGGGATGCCAAATCTCCTGCAAGGGATGGAATGAAATGTCCGCACAGAAGACCGTCATGGCAGGCGACCTGACGAATCCCCCGCGATTGAATGCACATTGTTATACCCATATCCGTTTTCAGGAAGACGAAAAGGAAGGCGGCCCGGTCTGGAGCTTTGTGAAAGACCAGTGCTTTCATTGCAAGAATCCCGCCTGCGCGTCTGCCTGTCCGGTCGGAGCGCTCAAAAAGACGGAGAAAGGACCGGTTACCTATACGTTTGAGCGGTGCATCGGTTGCCGGTATTGCATGCTCGCCTGCCCGTTCTATATCCCGAAGTACGAATGGGAAAAAGTAGTTCCCTGGATCAGGAAATGCACCTTCTGTTCAGAGAGGATTGCTGCGGACCTGGTCCCCGCCTGCATCAAGACCTGTCCGACAGGAACAATGATCTTCGGAGAATTGGATGATATGCTGAAAGAAGGCAGAGACAGGATCACGGCGAACCCCGGTAAATATGTCAACCATATCTACGGGGAGAAGGAGGCCGGGGGCACCTCCTGGATGTATCTTTCTGCCGTTCCTTTTGAATGGCTCGGCTTCAATACGAGGATTCCTGCGAAGGAACTTCCCGATCTGACCTGGGCATACATAGCAAAAATCCCGGCCGTCATCGGCGTTGTTCTCGTTGCCGGTGCCGCGACCTGGGCAATCACGCGCAGAAACCAGAATATGGATAAGGAGGAATAACCATGACATCGCACAAAGACATCAAAATGTGGACGCCGACCACGCTGGTTCTGCTCCTTATCATGGGTTTGGGCGGCCTGGTCATCATCTACCGCCTGATGCATGGACTCGGGGCTGCCACCAATCTGAATGACCGCTTTCCCTGGGGCCTCTGGATCGGCATCGACGTTCTGGGAGGCGTGGCCATGGCAGCGGGAGGCTTCCTCATCGCGGGCGCGGTCTATATCCTGAACTGGAAGAAGTACAAGCCGATCGTGCGGCCGGCAATTCTGAACGCCTTCTTCGGCTATGCGCTGGCCGCTACGGCGATTATGTTCGACATCGGGGTGCCCTGGCGCGTCTGGCATCCTGTTGTCATGTGGCAGATCCATTCCATCATGTGGGTCGTGGCCATTCACGTGGTACTGTACACGACTACTCTTGCGACCGAGTCAAGCCCGATGATATTCGAAAAGCTGAAGATGGAGGGCGCAAAGAAGACCGTATACGCGATTATGGTCCCGATCGTGCTCTTCGGGGTCCTTCTATCAACGCTGCATCAGTCATCTCTGGGCGCGGTCTACCTGATCGCACCGGCCAAGCTTTCGCCGCTTTGGTACAGCTCGCAGCTGCCGACCCTTTTCCTCGTATCCGCTGTCATGATGGGCCTTTCTATGGTGAGCCTTGAGACCATCTTAAGCTCCAGGGCCTTCAACCATAAGCCTGATATGGCAATCCTCTCCGGCCTCGCGCGCGGCATTCTGATCGCGGCGGTGATCTACCTCACCCTGAAGTTCATCAAGCTGTTCAAGGGAGGCATCGGCATGGCCTTTGACGGGAGCATGGAGGCGAACATGTATCTCCTGGAGATGGCCGTCGGGACAATCGCGCCGATCGTCCTGCTGTTCATGAAAAATATTCGGGAGAATCTCAACAGTATCCTGTTCGTCGACACTCTCGTGATTGCGGGAATCATCCTGAACCGTCTGAATGTCTCTATCTTTGGCGTTTACCGCAACCAGGCTGCGACCGGACTCAGCTATTTCCCGTCCTGGATGGAATTTGTCGTGACGCTGGCGTTCATCTCGTTTTCGATCGTCGGATTCAAGGTCTGCGCAAAATACCTGCGGCTCTTCCCGGAGACAGAGGGAGGACACTGAGAGCCTGGACAGATGGAAAGGGAGAGGGCGGACGGCTCGTATCCGTCCTCTCCGAGAAAACCTGGAAAGAGGTCCCATGAAAACCATCCCGTTAATCATAGGTGTTTTTTTTCTTGTTTTTACGCCCGCGCTTTCCGCGGAACAGCGTTTTGACGTGCCCATTCTCGATTCTCCCCAAAAGGGTCCCAAAGACGCGCCGGTGACGATTATTGAGTTCCTCGATTTTCAGTGACCGCACTGTGTGGCGGCCGGTCCGGTCGTCAAGAAGATTATGGATACGTATAAAGGCAAGGTCAGACTGGTGATCAAGAACTACCCTTATAAATACCGGGACTACGCCCATATTGCGGCAGAGGCGTCTCTCGCAGCCGCTGATCAGGGCAAGTACTGGGAGATGCATGACCTGCTCCTGAAGAACTCCCCAAAGCTTGACCGGGTGAGTCTCATAACATACGCTAAGGAACTGGGGCTGGACCTGAAGGAATTCACGGCAGCCATCGACACCAAAAAGCACGCCGCCAGGATAGAAAAAGACCTGAAGCTTGCCGTTGATATGGACCTCTACAGTACACCGACCTATTTCATTAACGGCAGGAAGGTCATAGGCAACAGACCCTATGAATATCTGAAGCAGATAATCGACGAGGAGCTGAAAAATGCAAAGAAATAGATTCTGTATGACCATATTTCTGTCTCTCATTTCTGCCTTCACCTTTACCTCGTTATCATTTTCCGGGCATCTCGAACCCTTCAAAGCCGTCCCTGTTCCGAAGAACAACCTCCAGACCCCTGAGAAAATAGAACTGGGAAAGAAACTCTTCTTTGACCGCAGGCTGTCCGGCGACGGCACCATGAGTTGTGCCAGCTGTCACATCCCCGAGCTCGCTTATACCGATGGTCAGGACATCTCGCTCAACTACCCCACGACAAAAAACTGGAGAAATTCTCCGACGCTCATGAATGTGGCTTTTTACCAGCACCTGTTTCATGACGGGAGGGTAAAGACGCTCGAGGACCAGGCGCTTTTTCCTATGATGTCAGCCTTTGAGATGAATCAGAACCTGGATTTCCTGGAGGAGGAGATTAGGGTTGTGCCTGAATATGCCGAAGCCTTTCAGAAGGTCTTTGGCGGCGAACCGACCAGGGAGCGTATTGCCATGGCAATTGCTGCATTCGAAAGGACGCTGATCTCTGTGAACGCGCCCTATGACCGGTTCGTGAAAGGGGACAAGACGGTGCTGACAGAGGAAGCCAGAAAAGGATACGAACTATTTAACGGCAAGGGAAGATGCGCTGACTGCCACGCCGGCGTGAACTTTTCTGATGACAAGTTTTATGCGCTCAATGTTCCTGAAAACCCTGTTCTTCTGAACGACCCCCGTGTCACAGCAACCATGCGGTTTGTTGCGAAGGTCTATCACTATAAGGACTACAGGAACCTGAAGGAGGATCCGGGAAGATATCTCATATCCAAGAATAATAAGGACTGGAAGGCGTTCAGGACGCCGACCCTGCGCGAGATCGCAAAAACAGGCCCGTACATGCATAACGGCGTGCTCAGCACACTTGACGAGGTGATCGATTTCTTCAACGCCGGTGGAGGCAAGGGAAACCGAGTTCTTAAGCCCCTTGGCCTGAATGACGAAGAAAAGAAACAGCTAAAGACATTCCTTGTCGAGGCATTGACCGGCGAAGAACTGAAGATCACCTATCCTGAAGTGCCGTGATGCAATAGGTCATGGAACCGCAGTTGCACCCGTGTCTGCCGGTCTCACAAGAACTGCTGTGCGTGTCAGGGATACAGCGCATGCTGACAGAGACCTTCTGTTTCGTCGAACCCCATCATGAGGTTCATGTTCTGGATCGCCTGACCTGACGCACCCTTCACGAGATTGTCAATCGCCGAGACGATGATCAGGGTATTGGTCCGCTCGTTCACCGTGACGCCGATCTCACACATGTTTGTTCCCCGTACATGCTTGATGTTCGGCAGTGACCCTTCGGTCAGTACCCTCACAAAGGGCTCTTTAGCATATGCCTTGTTATACAGCACAAGCACAGCTTTCGTGTCCGACCTTTTCCGCAGCTTCAAGTAGATGGTCGTAAGGATACCCCGGTCAACAGGAAGAAGATGGGGGGTGAAATTCACCACGACCTTTTTCCCTGCCAGGTTCGAAATCTCCTGCTCTATCTCCGGTGTATGCCGGTGGGTAACAAGCCCATAGGCCTTGAACCCTTCATTCACCTCGCAGAATGAGATCCCGAGATCAGCCTTCCTGCCTGCGCCGCTTGTGCCTGACTTGGAATCGATGATGACCGTAGAGAGATCAACGAGCCTGTTCCTGACAGCGGGCATAATGCCGAGAACAGCGCTGGTGGGATAGCAGCCGGGGTTTGCTATGAGCGCTGCTTTTTCTATCTTCTTCCGGTAGAGCTCGGGAAGGCCGTACACAGCCTTCTTAAGGGTTGACTGCCGGGCATGGAGCAGGCCGTACCAGGCAGCATAGGTCTTCGGATCACGAATCCGGTAATCTGCGGAAAGATCGATGACCTTCTTGCCCCTGCTGAAGAAGTAATGCACTGCCTCCTGAGATGCGCCATGAGGCAGGGCAAGAAAGAAAAGGTCTGCCTTGCCGAGAAGTTTTTCCCTTTCCATCGGCTCAAAGGCTAGACCTGCATAGGAAGAGAGGAAGGGAAATATTGCCTGGACTTTCTTGCCAGCCGATTTTTCCGAGGTGATGGCGGTGACATTGACATGGGAGTGGAGCGCAAGGAGCCTGAGGAGTTCCATGCCGGTATAGCCGCTTGCTCCGCAAATGCCTACGGCCAGTTTTTTTGCATCAGATTTTTTCATCTGCATGTATATTACCTCACCATATCCGAAAATTCCCGGCAAAAAAAAGGCCTGCATGAAAGCAGGCCTTTTCGAATGAGAACAGGGGGTAAAAAACTATCTCTTGGAGAACTGGAAGCGTTTCCTCGCTCCGGCGAGCCCGTATTTCTTCCTCTCCTTTTCCCGCGGGTCCCGCGTCAGAAACCCTTCTTTTTTCAGCTTGCCTTTCATATCAGCATCCATCCGGGTGAGCGCCCTCGATATGCCGTGTCTGATAGCTCCGGCCTGGCCGGTAAGGCCTCCGCCGTCCACCTTTACCGTTATGTCATGTTTGCCCGTCACGCCGACAAGCTCGATGGGCTGCTTGATGATCATGCGGAGCGTCTCGCGGTTAAAATAGTCGTCAAGGGATTTGCTGTTCACCGTGATCTTGCCGGTCCCCGGTCCGAGGACTACCCGTGCAACAGCGTTCTTTCTTCTCCCTGTCGCGTTATATTTGATCTCTGCCATTGATTCTCCTTTACTGCAGTATTTCCGGGGCCTGGGCCTTATGCGGGTGTTCGGCTCCCTTGTAAACTTTCAGCTTCTTGAGCATCTGCTTGCCGAGGGTGTTCTTCGGGAGCATGCCCCATACCGCCTTTTCGATGATCTTTTCCGGGGTCTTCTCCATCATGCTCTTTGCGGTCTGCGCCTTGATGCCGCCGATGTATCCGGTATGATGGTAATAGACCTTGTTATCCAGCTTTCTACCGGTCAGCCGTATCTTGTCGGCATTGATGACGACAATAAAATCTCCGGTGTCGACGTTCGGCGTGAACACAGGCTTATTCTTGCCTCTGAGATAGGTGGCGATCTTTGTGGCAAGCCTGCCGAGTACAGCGTCCTTGGCATCGACGACATACCACTTGCGCTCGATCTCACCTTTTTTTGCAAACGGGGTCTTCATTGTTGCTTCTTACCTTTCTTCCTGAAAATGTGAGTTAAATAAAATAATAGAATCGAACGGGAAATGTCAATATTTTGTGGGAATTATGACTGAAACTTTGTGAAATCCGCCACCGGGGCAATGGTTTCCCAGACATCCCGGAGAAGGGAAAGCCGGTTTGTCCTGACCTCTTCCTTTTTGTCCATGACCAGCACCTTGTCAAAGAAGCTGTTGACCGGTGACGTCATCGGCAGGATCGCCTTCAGCGCTGCAGAGAAATCACGACAATCGAGTGCGGGCAGGAGTGCTTCTCGTGCGCTGGCGACTGCAGCATGCAGATTCTTTTCTTCATCCTGCATGAGGAGGGAAGTCTGTACCGGCGGCAGGACGGTCTTCGGGACGATATTATGCACCCGCTTGATGGCTAGAAGGAAAACAGGGAAGGCAGCTTCCTTTTGCGCAACTGCCAGAGCATCCATCCTTGCGGTGATGCTCTGCAAGGGATTGCCGAAGGAAAGGTGCATGACTGATCTGATGATATCCTGCGGGTAGCCTGCTGCAGAGAGGATGAAATCGGTCCGCTGAGACATGAAGTTCATAATATGTTCCATGACCTTTCCGGGAGACTTGACCTGCTTCAAATTTCCGAGGGCAAAATCAAAGATCTCCAACAGGCTGAGCGCATATCTGCGGTCCAGCAGGATCGAAACGATGCCCATGGCCTGCCGTCTCAGGGCAAAGGGGTCTTCCGAACCGGTAGGAATAAGATTGATACTGAAGAACGATGTGATGTTATCGATCTTGTCTGACAGGCTCACGATGGCGCCAACCTCTGATTGCGGGATCCTGTCGCCGAAGCTCTTCGGCAGGTACTGCTCTTCCAGCGCATCGGCGACCTCCCGGTCCTCCCGGTCATGCCCTGCATAGTACTTTCCCATGATCCCCTGGAGCTCGGGGAACTCCCTTACCACGCCGGTTATCAGGTCAGCCTTTGAGAGTCGTGCAGCCCGAATGGTCTTTTCCCTGGCAGCAGGAAGGATCTTTTCCGCAAGATATCCCGCGATGGCTGCGATACGGTCAGTCTTTTCAAGAAGGCTTCCAAGCTCATCATGGAATGTGACATCGGCAAGCTTCTCTATGCGCTCAGCAAGAGGCTTTGCCGCATCCTCGCTGTAGTAGAACTTTGCATCATCGAACCGGGCCTTGATGACCCGCTCTGCACCTATCCTGACGTTCTCCGCGTTCTCGGCCTTGGTGTTGCTTACGACGATGAAACTGTTCGTCAGGTTCCCTGCTGCGTCCCGGACTGCAAAATACTTCTGATGGTCCTTCATGACAGTAATGAGCAGTTCTTTCGGCAGCGTCAGGTATTCCCGGTCAAAACTGCAGAGCACCGGGACCGGATATTCTACGAGGAATGTGACGGTCTCCAGCAGTCCCTCGTCAGCAACGATTTCCCTGCCCGAGTTCTGCAAGAGCTGCGTCATGGATTTCACAATCAGATCACGTCTCCTGTCCTGGTCGAGAACCACGAAGTTCGTTTCAAGAAACTGCCTGTAGGCTGCTATATCCCTGATCGGAAAAGCCGCAGGCGAGAGAAACCTGTGGCCCCTGGTCTGATTGTCGCTTCTCAGTCCATCGATCCCGAAGTCGATCTTTTCATGGCCTGACACGGCGAGGATCCAGACTATCGGTCTCACAAAGGCCATGGAGCCATTGCCCCAGCGCATGGATTTCGGAAAATGCAATGAGAGGACTATCTTCTTCAGGATGTCGGGAAGCACAGCTTTTGTTTCCGCGCCTTTCTCTTCCATGACGGCAACGAGATATTCTCCCTTGCCTTTCTGCTTTACCGAGAGTTCTGAGACCGGAAGGCCAAGTGACGATGCAAATCCTGAAGCAGCCTTTGTAGGTCTTCCCTGGTCATCAAAGGCAGCCTTCTTAGCCGGTCCGAATACCTCTCTGACCACATCTTTCTGTGTCTCCGCGATGCCGGTCACGGTCAACGCAAGCCTTCGGGGTGTTGCATAGACCGAGATGTCCGCATGATCCACCCGGAACTCCTCAAGAGTCTTTTCTGCAAGTGCCTTGAGGTCCCTGATGGCATTCGGCAGAAAACGGGAAGGGATCTCTTCCGTGCCGATCTCCAGGAGAACCGAAGCCTTCTCCGGTGTCTCCTTGCCAGTGCTCATGACTCGCTCCTCAGCAACGGAAAGCCCATCTCTTCACGCTGCCGGTAATAGCCTTCCGCAGCCAGCTTTGCGAGGTTTCTTACCCGGGCGATGTATTTTGTCCTTTCGGTCACAGAGATGGCCCCTCGTGCATCGAGCAGGTTGAAGAGGTGTGAACATTTGAGACAGAACTCATAGGAAGGAATCACCAGTCCGAGCCCGTTCATCCGGATAGATTCTTTTTCGCAATCCTCAAAATGCCGGGCAAGCAGTTCGGCATTTGCATAGTCAAAGTTATATTTGGACCCTTCCACTTCCGTGATGTGATGGATGTCGCCGTAACAAAGCTCGTTGTTCCACGCGAGCTGATAGACATTGTCAACGCCCTGAAGGTACATGGCAATGCGCTCAAGGCCGTAGGTGATCTCGAGCGACACGGGTTTCAGGTCGATACCCCCGACCTGCTGAAAATAGGTGAACTGAGTCACCTCCATCCCGTCCAGCCAGACCTCCCAGCCAAGTCCCCAGGCGCCGAGTGTCGGAGATTCCCAATCATCCTCAACAAACCTGATGTCATGTTTTGTCGGGTCAACGCCGATCGCCTCGAGACTTTCGAGATAGAGTCCCTGGCAGTCCGCAGGTGAGGGCTTAATAATGACCTGGTACTGGTAATAGTGTTGGAGCCGGTTCGGGTTTTCGCCGTACCTTCCGTCAGTCGGCCTCCGGGAAGGCTCCACATATGCCGTTTTCCATGGTTCCGGTCCGAGGACCTTGAGGAATGTCGCAGGATGGAAGGTGCCGGCTCCTACCTCAATATCATATGGCTGGAGCAGTACGCAGCCCTTCCTAGCCCAGAAGGTGTTCAGGGTGAGTATGAGATCCTGGAAATGCAAACATAACCTCCGTCGTGAAGAAAAATCTTAAATAATGGTCGGGCGTTTTGTCAATGCGCACGGCGACTACTGCGACGTTCTCCAGGGGATCGGTAGCGCATGGCGGCGTTCCCCGACACCAGCAGAGATGCCACTATGATTTCCGAGGGAGAGGCGCATCATGAATATGACGAGGCAGGCAATTGCCGCAAGGACGTTTTGCCTTTTTCCGGTTGTCATAATCGGAGCGGAAAGTCTGATGGAACGGGGAAGCGATAAAATAACACCGGGAATCGTGGTATAATCACACGAAATTGGAAGAACGGACGACGAGTAAGATGCCAAAAAAGAAGATGCTGCTGATGAAGGGGAATGAAGCGCTTGCCGAGGCAGCGGTCCACGCAGGCTGCCGCTTCTATGCGGGATATCCCATAACCCCCCAGAACGAAATCCCCGAATATTTGTCTCGGAGAATGCCCGAGGTGGAAGGGATATTCATACAGGCGGAGTCAGAACTGGCTGCGGTGAATATGGTCTACGGCGCAGCTGCTGCCGGTGCGCGCGCTATGACGTCTTCGAGCAGCCCCGGCATCAGCCTGAAGCAGGAGGCCATATCCTTTCTGGCAGGAGCTGAGCTGCCCGCCGTGATCGTGAACATCCAGCGGGGAGGTCCGGGGCTCGGTAATATCACGGCGAGCCAGGCAGACTATTTCCAGGCGGTCAAGGGGGGAGGCCACGGCGACTACCACTGCATGGTCTTTTCACCGTTCAATCTTCAGGAAATGTGGGATCTAACCATGCGCGCATTTGACAAGGCTGACCAGTACCGGACTCCGGTCATGATTCTCGGCGACGGTGTTGTCGGCCAGATGATGGAACCCTTTCATCCGACACCCTACAAGCGACCGCGGCTGCCGAGGAAAAGCTGGGTGCTGAACGGGGCAAAAGGCAGAGGGCCCCGCGTTGTCCGCTCGCTCTGCATGGGGACGGGCGAACTGGAGCAGAGGAACCTCATTCTCCAGAAGAAATATGAGCTCATGAAGAAGCAAGAGGTTATGTGCGAAGAGTATGATACGAAGGACGCCGCATTGATCGTCGTTGCGTTCGGTATCGCTGCAAGGATCGGGCTCTCGGCGGTCAAAGAACTCCGTAAGGAGGGCAGGAAGATCGGCCTGTTCAGGCCTATAACCCTTTTTCCTTTTCCGGCAAAGCAGATTGCAGCCCTTTCGGGAAAGGGCAGGCGCTTCATGGTCATTGAAATGAACGCTGGGCAGATGGTTGAAGATGTCAGGCTGGCGGTGAACGGAAAGGCAGATGTCCAGTTTTACGGGCGCCCCGGCGGAGTTGTCTTTACGCCGGAAGAGCTCTACGGGAAGCTCAAGTCAGCGTATGGTAGACGCGGCTAGGCCGGTTTCAGCTTTTCGAACTCTTTTCTGAAATGATCCAGCGTTTCGTCGTCGTATATGCAGAACTCAACAACACTGAGGCTGCTGGAGGCATGTTTTTTCAGAAAGTCTCGCGATTCACGGACAAGGATCTTGGCACAGCGGTCCTTGGGAAAGCCAAAGATGCCGGAGCTGATGGCAGGAAAGGATATGCTGCCGAGCTTCTTTTCTGAGGCAAGCTGAAGGCTGCTGATTATCGCACTTCTGAGCTTATTGTCCTCATCTCCGTCGCCCATGCGCGGCCCGACTGCGTGGATCACGAATTTCGCGGGCAGCCTGCCCGCTCCGGTGATCGCGGCATGGCCTACCGGAACAAAGCCGATCTTGTCGCTTTCGTCCTGGATGCTCTGTCCTCCCTTGCGTACGATTGCCCCGGCTACACCTCCGCCATGCCGCAGATCGGAGTTGGCCGCATTGACAATAGCGTCAACATCCCGATGGGTAAGGTCACCCTGGATCAGGCGGAAGACTCTCCCTTGAATCGTGTGATGTGCGATCATCCTCATGACAATCTCCTTCCATTCAACCGGTAAGACACTATGCTACAATGATACAGGAAACAGGCTTTTTTTAACGCTTTATTCGCGGAGGCAGGTATCCCACAGCTTTATGGAAATCTCTCGGGACTGAAAGGCGGGCAGGTCCATGCTCTCGAACGGATCTACCGCAGGCGCCTGCATGGTGAACTTGTAACTGCTGAGCTTGCCCGATACCTTGCCGGGATGTCTGTTGATCTCAACCGCCAGATAGGGGTGCTCGTCACCAGAAAAGGAGCGGTCAGCCACGTTATTGTGGGCGATGCAAAGGGCATCTTCCTGCCGAGCCTCGACGATTTTCCCCTTGGGCGAAAGCCCTTGCGCGGTCTGCGTTTCCTCCATACTCATCTGAACAGCGAGCCGCTGAACCAGGATGATCTGACAGACCTTGCGCTCCTGCGGTTCGATGTCATAGCGGCGATCGGCATAAAGGACGGACAACCCGACAGGCTCTATATCGCCCATCTTGATCCCCGGGGAGGCAAACAGCCCTACACCATACTTGCACCTGGTGATGTCCATGACCCCGGCTTTGACTTCATCGCCTTTGTGCGCTCCTTCGAGGAGGAAGCCGAAAAGGCGAACGTACGCGAGGTGCATGCCGCCGCAGGCAGGCGTGAGAGCGTGGCAGGGGTGGAAAGGGCTATTCTCATAGGGGTCTCAAGAAAGACGCGGCATGAGCAGGAAGACTCCATGGATGAACTCCGTGAGCTTGCCCTATCGAGTGATGTCGTGGTGCTCGACTCGGTCATCCAGCGTCCGAAAGAGATCAACCCGAGATATCTCATGGGAGAAGGAAAGATCAAGGAGGTCGTCATCAATGCCATGAATCGGGGTGCCACGCTCCTCATCTTTGACCAGGATCTGTCGCCCTCCCAGATCAAGGCAATCAGTGAGGTGACAGAGCTGAAGGTCATTGACCGGTCTCAACTCATTCTGGATATCTTTGCCCGGCGCGCTCATAGCAGGGACGGAAAGGTGCAGGTGGAACTTGCGCAGCTGAAATACCGTCTCCCCCGGCTTGCCGGCAAGGGTACGGCCATGTCCCGTCTGATGGGCGGCATCGGCGGGCGGGGACCGGGCGAGATGAAGCTTGAGATAGACCGCCGTCGTGTCCGTGACAGGATACATCTGCTCGAAAAGGAGCTGCGGATGCTCAGTGAGGCACGGAGGCAGAGAAAGGCACGCCGTGTTGAAAACCGGATCCCGATCGTTTCGATCATCGGGTATACCAATGCCGGCAAGTCAACGCTCCTGAATGCCCTTACCAGGAGCGACACGTTCGTTGAGGACAAACTTTTTGCAACGCTGGACACGGCAAGCCGGCGGCTCAGGTTTCCGCGGGAGCGTGAGGTTATCATCACGGACACGGTCGGCTTTATCCGGGACCTTCCCCGGGACCTGATGGCAGCCTTCAAGGCAACGCTTGAAGAGCTTGAGGACGCAGACCTGCTGCTGCAGGTGATCGACGCGTCGAACCCGAGATACGAACAGCAGATAGCGTCGGTCGAACAGATCCTCTCCGACCTTAATCTCGCGGATAAACCGCGGGTATATGTTTTTAACAAGATCGACCGGATAGAAGAGGAGGAAGCAGAGTACCTGGCGCTGCGCTTCAATGCCGTAACAGTTTCCGCGCGTGACCGGAGAACACTGCCGGCCCTGCTCGGTGCGGTTGAATACCACATATTCGATAAGACGGCAAAACAAGCCTGACCGGAGAACTGTGTCCGGGGAGTGCCTGTCCCGTTGCCTCACAGAGAAATCGAAACAAAATGATATTCGTTTTTATTTCCGGGTCTCATTGAGTATAATAAAAGACATCAAAATCAAAAAAACAGCGAGAATGGATAATCAGGGAGCGGGGTTCCTGACTGCCTGATTATCCGATTCCTTATTGTTTTCAGGAGGATAGATGGAATTTTCGCCGAAGTGGATTGCATGGGAGATTACGCGGAGGTGCAACCTGCGCTGCGTGCACTGCCGTTCCTCCTCTGAAATGGAAATACAGGGGCATCCTGATTTTACCCTGGATGAGGCATACCGGCTGATTGACGATATCGTGAGCTATGCACAGCCCGTTGTCGTGCTTTCTGGAGGCGAGCCACTCACCCGCAGAGATGTCTTCGAGATCGCCCGGTACGGAACGGACAAGGGGCTGCGGATGTGTCTCGCGACGAACGGCACGCTCGTGACTGACGAAATCTGCGAAAAGATCAAGCAGTCAGGCATCAGGATCGTATCGCTGAGTCTTGACGGCGCCGATGAAACGGTCCATGACGACTTCCGGAGCCAGAAGGGTGCCTTTGCCGGTACGATCAATGCTGCACGTCTTTTTAAGAAGCACGGCATTGAGTTCATCATAAACTCCTCATTCACCAAAAGGAACCAGGAGCAGATACCCCGGGTTTACCGGCTTGCCAAGGAACTCGGGGCAACGGCATGGTACATGTTCATGATTGTTCCCACGGGAAGGGGCGAGGAGATCATGAACGAACTCATTTCGAAGGAAGACTATGACAAGATCCTTGACTGGCACTATGACATGGAAAAGGAAGAAGACCTCATGCTGGTGAGGCCGACCTGTGCGCCGCACTACTACCGGGTCCAGCTCCAGCGGGCAAAAGAGGAGGGCGAGAAGGTCAAAAGAAGAACGCTCAAGTTTTCGACTGGCGGATCAAAGGGCTGCCTCGCAGGCCAGCTCATCTGCCTTATCGACGTTGACGGTAATGTGCTTCCCTGCAGCTATTTCAACCTGCCTGCCGGCAATGTCAGGGAAAAATCTTTTAAAGAGATATGGGAGAATTCCGATCTCTTCAAGGACCTCAGGGACTTCAAGAAATACAAGGGCAGATGCGGCTCCTGCGAGTTCGTCAATGTCTGCGGCGGCTGCAGGGCCCGCGCGTACTCCGTTTACGGCGACTACCTCGAGGAAGAGCCCTTCTGCAGTCACCGGCCAAAAAGAATGGAAAGGGAGAAAACAGCAATATGAACGATACATTCCTCAGGGCGTGCCGCGGCGAGAAGACAGATTATACGCCGGTATGGCTCATGCGGCAGGCAGGCAGGTACATGAAAGAATATCAGGAGGTCCGCGCGAAGGTAGACTTTCTGACCCTCTGCAAGACGCCGGAGCTTGCGGCAAAGGTGACGCTGCAGCCGATAGACATCCTCGGCGTGGATGCCGCCATTCTCTTTTCCGATATCCTGATAGCGGTAGAGGCAATGGGTATGCCCCTTGAGTTTCATGATAAGAAAGGCCCCATCCTCGGCGACCCGGTCCGCACCAAGGCGGGTGTTGACCGGCTGGCGATTCCCGATACGGAGGACAGCATGCCCTTCGTGCTCGAGACGATACGGATATTGCGGAGGGAACTGACGGTGCCGCTCATCGGCTTTTCCGGGGCTCCGTGGACACTTGCCACTTATATTATCGAAGGCGGGAGCTCCAAGAACTTCCTCCATACGAAAAAGATGATGTATCAGAACCCGGGTCTCTTCACGGCGCTGATGGAGAAGATTACCGCAACGGTCATAGAATATCTTTCTGCACAGATAGCAGCAGGGGCGCAGGCAGTGCAGCTGTTCGATTCCTGGGCCGGCATCCTAACGCCGTATGATTATGAGAAGACCATTTTCCCGCATGTAAAGGCGGCGATCAAGGCTTTGAAAAAATACGGTGTCCCGGTCATCTACTTTGTAAACGATTGCGCAGGGCTGCTCGATGTCGTGAAGAAATGCGGGGCTGATGTCATCGGCATCGACTGGCGTGTTGATATGGCGAGGGCTGCCAAGAAGCTGGGCAAGAAATATTCCCTGCAGGGCAATCTTGATCCCCTGGTGCTCTTTGCAGCAAAAGACCGTATCGAGGACAGGGTGAAGGACATCCTGTTCAAAGCGGAGTCTGCCCGGGGACATATCTTCAACCTCGGTCACGGCATTCTGCCCGAAACTCCGGTCGATAACGCCATTGCCATGGTGGAGGCTGTGCACCGATATGGCCGGAACGACTGACCGGTATCTTCTGCCTGATGGGCGGAGAGACTGATCTTGGAACAGGATAAACGAGGGCTGATCGGTGTTCTGCTGGTCAATCTCGGGGGACCTGACTCTCTTGCTGCCGTAAGACCTTTTCTCTTCAATCTCTTTTCAGACCGGGAGATCATCCGGCTCGGTCCGTCATTTCTTCAGAGGCCGCTCGCCTATCTCATCTCTTCGCTGAGGTCCGGCAAGACACGGGAAGCCTATGCCATGATCGGCGGCAGTTCGCCGATCAACGAGATCACCCGCGCGCAGGCTGAGGCGCTGGAGCGCAATCTGAAGAACTCGACCGCGAACATCCAGCGGTCAGGGGTAGCGGTATCTGTGGGCATGCGATACTGGAACCCCTATCTCGAGGATGTCATAGGCGAACTCCATGGACAGGGCATACGGCGGCTGCTGGTGCTGAGCCTGTATCCGCATTATTCGGTTGCAACAACCGGGTCCTCGCTTGCACATCTCCACAAGATACTTGCCTCATACCCCGGCATCTCGGTACATGCAATAGAATCCTGGTATGACCATCCGCGGTACATCGATGCGCTGGTTGGTCAGATCCGACAGGGACTGGATGCGTTTGGCATCAGGGCAGGATCACGGCCTGTGAGTCACGGGGATGACATAGAGCTGCTCTTCAGTGCACACAGCCTCCCCATGAAATTCATCGAAGAGGGAGACCCTTATGTTGATCATATCAAGGGTACCGTACGCGCTGTGACAGAGAAGATCCCTGTTCCCTGGTCGCTTTCCTACCAGTCAAAGAGCGGGCCGGTCGCGTGGCTCGAGCCGTCAACAGAGCAGATGCTCAAGGTACTGGCACGCAAAGGGGTGAAGAACCTTCTGGCCGTGCCGGTCAGTTTTGTCTCCGACCACATCGAAACGCTCTATGAGATTGACATACTCTACAAACAGATGGCAGCTGACCTGGGAATATACCTTGAGCGGATACCGTCACTGAATACGGTCCCCCAGTTCATTGCTGCGCTGGAGGAAATTGTCCTGAAAGGGATAGAGGAGGCCGGATGGGCAGAATAGCGATCATCGGTGGTGGCATTTCAGGTCTTTCCCTCGCCTATTTTCTGAGCGAAAAGGATCCGGAACTCGAGGTGACCGTCTTTGAGTCTGAAAAGCGCCCGGGCGGCAAGATCTGGACTGACAGGGCTGAGGGTTATCTCTGCGAGTGGGGCGTGAACGGGTTCCTCGATAACCGTCCCATGACGCTGGCGCTTTCAGAAAAGCTTTCTCTGTCACCCCTGAGGAGCAACGATGCATCACGAAAGCGTTTCATCTTTTCCGGAGGCATGCTGCATCGTCTCCCGGAGTCTCCGCCGGCATTTCTTACATCCCGGCTCCTGAGCCTTCCTGGCAAGCTCAGGGTGATGGCCGAGACGATCGTCCCCGGCAATGCAAGGGAAGAGGAGACGCTTGCCGAATTCGCGCGCAGAAGGCTCGGCACCGAGGCATATCAGAAACTGATCGATCCCATGGCATCGGGCATCTATGCGGGCAACCCCGAAACGCTCAGTCTCAGGGCCTGCTTTCCGAAAGTGTATGACCTGGAGAGGAAATACGGCGGTCTCATCCGGGGCATGCTGAAACTTCAGAAGGAAAGAAAGAAGCTGGGGTCAAAAGACAAGGTCGGCGCCGGTCCCGGAGGCGCGCTGACGTCATATTATAACGGCATGGGTGAGCTGATACAGACGCTGAAGGAAAGGCTGGGTGACCGGCTGCGGCTTGGTTACCGAGGCGCGTCGCTCGACCGGAAGGGCAAAGGATATATCCAGCACTTTTCCGATGGGTCATCATTCGAGGCAGATGCCGTGGTCCTGGCTTCGCCTGCCTATGCAGTTGCAGAGATCCTGAGGAACTTTGATAAAAAGCTCTCGGCAACGGTCTCTGAAATTCCTTATCCCTCTCTCTCGGTCGCCTGTTTCGGCTACCGCAGGGAAAAGATCAAGGCCGACCTTGCTGCATTCGGCTATCTCATACCTTCCCGCGAGAAGCGAAAGATCCTGGGGACCCTGTACGACTCGAGCATCTTCCCGAACAGGGCCCCCGAAGGATACGTACTTCTGCGGAGCATGGTAGGCGGGGCGCGCGCCTCTGACCTTGCGATGGAGCAGGAACCGCGTCTGACAGATATGATCAGGAAGGAACTCGCCGACATCATCGGCATTACTGCTGAACCGGATTTTGTGAGGATTTACCGGCATGAGATGGCCATCCCGCAGTACACGGTCGGACATGTTGAACGGCTCAGGAATATTGACGCGGCCCTGGGAAAGCACCATGGCCTGTTCCTCACCGGTAACGCCTACCGCGGTATCGGGGTGAATGACTGTATCGAAAATTCGGCAAAGCTCGCAGAAAAGATCATTGAGGAATCCTTCTGAATGAGATACAATGGTTGCCATATGGATCGGCACTCACCCCCCAGATTATCCAGGAAAAGGAGCGAACATTCCATGAAAAAAGGTATTTGCGGCCTTCTGGTATTTTGTATCTGCATGTATGCAGCCGCTGCTTCGGCAGAGGTGAAGTCAAGAACATTCAGCAAAGAGGAGATAAAGAAAATGGCAGAGACACGGGCAATCATAGAGACGAAGTTCGGCAATATCGAATTAAAGTTCTTCCCGGAGGTTGCTCCAAATCACGTGAGCAACTTCATTGAACTCGCGAAAAAGGGATTTTATGACGGCACGACGTTTCACCGTGTCATCCCCGGGTTCATGATCCAGGGGGGCGACCCGAACACCCGGGAGGCAGACAAGTCGCGGCATGGCATGGGTGGCCCGGGCCACCAGGTGAAGGCAGAGTTCAATGAAAAGCCGCACAAGCGCGGCATTCTTTCCATGGCCCGTGCAGCGAACCCTGACAGTGCCGGGTCGCAGTTCTTCATCTGCGTGAAGGATGCGCCGTTCCTCGACCGCCAGTACACGGTCTTCGGCGAGGTCGTTTCAGGGATGGATGTTGCCGACAAGATCGTGAACCAGCCCCGTGACTCGCGGGACAACCCGAACGAGAGGATAGAGATGAAGGTCAAAATCATAGAGAAATAGGAGGAGGAAAAGGTGAAAGAACAGGAGATCATTGAAAAACTGAAACAGGAAAACGAAGATTTCAGGAAGCTGAGCGATGAGCACCACCACCTCGATGTGCAGATCGGCGAGATAGACCGGAAGGTATATCTCACGCCGGAAGAAGATCTGGAGCGAAAAAAAATGGCAAAACAGAAGCTCCACCTGAAGGACAAGATGGCAGAGTTTGTACGGGAATACAAGAAGTCCCATCCGGACAACTGATTTCACCGCAGAGATTTCACTTCAGGGGAAAGGCTGAGTACCGGTCTTTCCCCGTGTTATTCAATAGATCAAATCGATGAAAAGGCAGGTATCTGATCATGAAAAGCGATATCATTAAAAAAGGCATTGAGCGGGTCCCGCACCGCGCTCTCCTGTATGCCACCGGCATTCCGAAATCCGAGATGGGAAAACCCTTCATCGGCGTCGCCACCAGTTTCACCGATCTTATACCGGGCCATACCGGGATGAGAGACCTTGAACGCTTCATTGAAAAGGGCGTCCATGCCGGAGGAGGGTATCCTTTCTTCTTCGGCATCCCCGGGATCTGCGACGGCATCGCCATGGGTCACAGCGGCATGCATTATTCCCTTGCCTCGCGTGAACTTATTGCGGACATGGTGGAGACCGTTGCATCAGCACACCAGCTCGACGGCCTCGTGCTCCTTACAAACTGCGACAAGATCACCCCGGGCATGCTCATGGCCGCGGGGAGGCTGGACATTCCTTCCGTCGTCGTGACAGCAGGCCCGATGTCCTCCGGCCACTATAAAGGGAGGAGGTTGAACCTGACGAGCGACACCTTTGAAGCAGTCGGGAAGTTCAAGAAAGGACTTATCAAGAAAGAGGAACTGGAAGATCTCGAGATGTGCGCCTGCCCGGGAGCAGGGTCATGTCAGGGGATGTATACAGCGAACACCATGGCATGCATTACGGAGTCCCTCGGCATGAGCCTCACGGGGTGCGCTACGGCGCTGGCCGTTTCCGCGAAGAAGCGGCGGATAGCCTTCGAAAGCGGCAGGCGGATCGTGGAACTCGTGCAGAAGAACGTTACGCCCAGAAAGATCATGACCATGAAGGCCTTCGAGAACGCCATCATGGTCGATCTCGCGCTCGGCGGTTCGACCAACACGGTTCTTCATATCCCCGCAATCGCCCATGATGCCGGCATCAGGCTTCCCCTTGAGGCATTTGACCGGCTGTCCAAAAAGACCCCGCATATCACGGATATGCTGCCGGGAGGAAAGAACTACCTCGAAGACCTTGACTACGCGGGAGGGATACCGGCGGTTCTGAAACGGCTCGGGAAGATGCTGAACAATGCGGCAACGGTGAATGGCAGGACCATACATCAGATTGCCCATGAAGCGGAGATATTCGATACGGACGTCATCCGTTCGCTTGACCGGGCGCACCATAAGGAGGGCGGAATCGCGATCCTGAAGGGCAATCTCGCCCCCGACGGTGCCGTGGTGAAGCAGTCAGCAGTCAGTGCGAAGATGATGAAATTCGAAGGCACGGCGATCGTATTCGATTCCGAGGAAGCTGCGATGAAAGCGATCCTCGGCAGCAGGGTAACGGCAGGCCATGTGGTCATCGTGAGATATGAAGGTCCGAAAGGCGGTCCCGGTATGCGGGAGATGCTTTCACCGACCGCAGCGATAGCCGGTATGGGGCTCAGTGAATCTGTGGCGCTTATCACGGACGGAAGGTTTTCCGGCGGCACCCGAGGCCCCTGTATCGGTCATGTATCCCCTGAGGCAATGGAGGGAGGCCCCATTGCCCTCGTGAAAAATGGCGACAGGATCAGCATTGATATTGCAAATCGGAAGATCGACGTCATCCTCAGCGACCAGGAGATGGCAACGAGACGGAAAGCATGGAAAAAGCCGTCGCCGAAGATCACCCGGGGATATCTTTCGCGCTACGCAAAGCTGGTGAGTTCTGCCGGCGACGGCGCGATCATGCGGTAACGGGGGCCGCTGCTTTGGTGAAAACAGGGTTTCCTGTGATACAATATGCAAAAATTCATGATTGGTCAGCAGACAATATCTGACCGGGGAGTGATGCCACTATGAAGATATCAGGTTCGGAGATCCTTCTGGAATCCCTGAAGAAAGAGGGCGTAAGGCATATGTTCGGCTATCCGGGCGGGGTTGTGCTGAACATCTTCGATCTTCTCCATGATGAAAAGGACTTACAGCTCATATTGACGCGGCATGAACAGGGCGCTGTCCATGCTGCCGACGGATATGCCCGCGCCACCGGCAAGGCCGGGGTAGCCCTGGTTACTTCAGGGCCGGGGGCCACCAACACGGTCACGGGAATTGCGACGGCTGCCATGGACTCGATTCCCCTTGTTGTCATTACAGGACAGGTGCCGACCATGCTGATCGGCAACGACGCATTTCAGGAGGCTGATATCGTCGGCATTACCCGGCCCTGTACCAAGTACAATTTCCTGGTGAAGGACGTCAATGACCTTGCGCTAACGATGAAGGAAGCGTTTCACATCGCGAGCACCGGGAGGCCGGGGCCCGTGCTGATAGACCTTCCGAAGGACGTGACAACGGGCAAGGCTGAATTCCATTGGCCGGATTCCGTCAAGATCAGGAGCTATAATCCGACCTACGAGGGCAACAAATATATGATCACCCAAGCCGCCCATATGATCGCAAAGGCGAAGAAGCCCCTGATCATCGCTGGTGGCGGCGTTATCTCCTCGGGTGCGGCGAAAGAGCTTACCGAACTTGCCGAGATGACGCAGGTTCCGGTGACCATGACGATGATGGGCCTTGGGGGATTCCCCGGGACCCACAAGCTTTCGCTCGGCATGCTCGGCATGCACGGCACCTATTACGCGAACAAGGCTGTCCAGGATTCCGACCTGCTCATCGCCATCGGCATGAGGTTCGACGACCGCGTGACCGGCAAGATCGACGCCTTTGCACCCCATGCCAAGATCATTCATATCGATATTGACCCGACATCCATACGGAAGAACGTCCGCGTTGACATTCCGATCGTCGGCGATGTAAATCGCGTGCTTACCGTCATGAACAAGGTCATCCGTGAAGAGGTGAAGGAACCGTGGGAAGAGGTGAGAAAGGCCTGGGCCAAACAGATCTCCGCATGGAAAAAGGAGCGGCCGATGACCTATGACCACGAGGCCGACGTGATCAAGCCGCAGTACGTTGTCGAGAAGATCTTCGAACTGACCAAGGGGGATGCGATCATCGCGACCGAGGTGGGGCAGAACCAGATGTGGGCCGCACAGTTCTATCAGTATGACAAGCCGAGGACATGGCTGTCCTCAGGCGGTCTGGGGACCATGGGATACGGTTTGCCCGCAGCCATTGGTGCGCAGCTTGCGTTCCCGAACAAGCTGGTCATCGATATAGCCGGAGACGGCAGCATTCAGATGAACATTCAGGAGCTGGCGACTGCTGTCATCAACAAGCTGCCGGTCAAGGTCGCCATCCTGAACAACCGGTTCCTCGGCATGGTGCGGCAGTGGCAGGAACTCTTCTACCAGGAGCGGTATTCCCATACCAGGCTTGACGAGTCAGTTCCTGATTTCGTGAAGATTGCCGAGGCGTATAACGCCGTCGGCCTGAGGGCTACGAAGAAGTCCGAGGTAGTGCCTGTTCTGAAAGAGGCCTTCAGTATCAAGCGCCCGGTCTTTATGGATTTTATGATCGACTGGCAGGAAAAGGTTTACCCCATGGTACCGGCGGGTGCCGCGATTGACAACATGCTGTTTCCGGAAGAAAAAAAGAAGCCCGAAAAGAAGCTCAGGGCTGTGAAATAACGAGAGGATAAGAGGAGAGCCATGAGACATACCATATCTGTTCTTGTCGAAAACAAATTCGGCGTGCTTTCCCGCATATCGGGACTTTTCAGCGGCAGAGGATACAACATCGAGAGCCTTTCCGTTGGCGAGACCATTGACCAGAAAGTCTCGGTCATGACGATTGTCACGACCGGTGACGACTGGATCGTCGAGCAGATCACCAAACAGCTGAACAAGCTCATCGATGTCATCAAGGTCGTCGACATGACCGAACTCGACCACGTAGAGCGTGAGATGGTGCTGATTAAGGTCTCACCCCGTCAGGAGGACAAGGCAGAGGTGCTCAGACTTGCGGAGATTTTTCGCGGACGCGTAGTCGATTCCAGTACCAAGACCTATACCATTGAGATTACCGGAGATGAGAAGAAGATAGCGGCGATTGTGGAGCTCCTGAGGCCCATGGGCATCAAGGAGTTCGTCCGCACCGGAAAGATAGCCATAGCCCGTGAGGGGATCAAGAAGCCGCAATAATGGGCATCCGGCATAGGAGAGCCCTGCGGCATGCTGCAGGGCTTTTTTTTTTGTTCATGCAACAGCTATCGACGATTCCTTCGTCATGATATACAATACATACACACGACGCGATAACGGAGCCTATCATTGGGTATTCAGGAAAACATCAGAAAGCTCGTGAACAATCACCATCCCGATCCTTTTGCGGTGCTCGGCATGCACCGGGTTGGCAGCGGAGCGGAAAGGCACGTTGAGGTCAGGGCATTCCTTCCCGAAGCCCGGGAGGCGTGGGTCATTGACGAACGGGATGCCTCCCGCCATCGCATGGAGAATCTGCACCGGTTTGATTTTTTTACGGCAAAGCTTAAGGGCAGGGAGCTGTTTCCCTACAGCCTGGCGATAACACGGTATGACGGAAGCGTCCAGGAGTTCAGGGACCCCTACTCCTTCCTCCCGGTGCTTACGGACTTTGATCTGCACCTGATCGGCGAGGGTACGCATTACCGGAAGTATGAGAAGCTCGGGGCCCATGTCATGGAAGTCGAGGGTTTCACGGGGGTGCACTTCGCGGTATGGGCGCCGAATGCATCGAATGTGAGCGTGATCGGAAGCTTTAACCAGTGGGACAGGAGAAGGCATCCCATGAGGCTCCTCGGCCAGTCTGGCATATGGGAGCTTTTCATCCCCGGTATAGGTGAAGGAGAGGTCTACAAGTTCTTCGTCAAATCACGGTATCACAACTACGAGGCGGAGAAGGCGGATCCCTATGCCTTCTTCTTCGAGTTCAGGCCGAAGAGCGCCTCTATCGTGCATGATATCAACACCTACACATGGCAGGATCATGCCTGGACAGAGTACCGTTCCAAAAAGAACTGGTTCGAGTCCCCGGTTTCCATCTACGAAGTACACCTCGGTTCCTGGATGCGGGTGCCCGAGGAGCAAGACCGCTTCCTCACCTATCGGGAGCTGGCGGAGACCCTCATACCGTATGTGAGGGAGATGGGGTATACCCACATCGAGCTCATGCCGGTCTGCGAGCATCCGCTCGATGCTTCTTGGGGATATCAGACGATTGGCTATTTTGCAGCGACGAGCAGGTTCGGTGCTCCTGAGGACTTTATGTTCTTTGTCGATCAGTGCCACCAGAACCACATCGGGGTTATCCTTGACTGGGCGCCTGCCCATTTTCCCCGGGATGGCCATGGCCTCGGGTTCTTTGACGGGACCTGCCTGTATGAGCACGAGGACCCGAGAAAGGGAGAACACCGGGACTGGGGGACGCTCATCTTCAATTACGGGAGGAACGAGGTACGAAACTTCCTCATCTCAAACGCGCTCTTCTGGCTAGGAAAATACCATATCGACGGGCTGCGAGTTGACGCTGTCGCATCCATGCTCTACCTCGACTATTCACGGAATGAAGGCGAGTGGATACCGAATAAGTACGGCGGCAGAGAAAACCTGGAGGCGGTGGAATTCATAAAGCAGTTCAATGAATTGACGCATCAGTATTTCCCCGGGATCCTGACCATTGCAGAGGAGTCCACTGCCTGGCCGGGAGTTACGAAACCCGTCTATCTCGGAGGCCTCGGATTTGACATGAAATGGAACATGGGCTGGATGAACGACATGCTCGAGTACATCCAGAAGGAACCTGTGCATAGGAAATACCACCAGAACAACCTTACGTTTGGACTGCTCTATGCGTTTACGGAGAATTTCGTGCTGGTCCTTTCTCATGATGAGGTGGTGCATGGCAAGCGGGCCATGCTCAGCAAGATGCCGGGAGATATCTGGCAGATGTTTGCAAACCTCAGGCTCTTCTATGGGTATATGTATGGACATCCCGGCAAGAAGCTCCTTTTTATGGGCGGGGAGTTCGGGCAGTGGGATGAATGGAATGCTGACAAGAGCATTGACTGGCATCTCACGAGATACCTGCAGCACAGCAGGCTCCAGAAATATATGCAGGACCTGAACCGCCTCTATACCTCAGAGCCTGCCCTGCATGAGGTTGATTATGCCTGGCAGGGGTTCTCGTGGATCGATCTTCATGACGCGGAGAGCAGCACCGTATCTTTTATACGGAGGTCAAAGGACCCTGCCGACCATATCGTGGTCGCCTGCAATTTCACGCCGGTCCCCCGTACCGCATACCGCATAGGTGTTCCTGAACCGTGCTACTACCGGGAGATACTGAACAGTGACTCAGCCGTATACTGGGGGAGCAATACCGGCAATCAGGGCGGAATACAGGCGTATGCCGTTGCATCTCACGGGCAGCCGTGCTCCATGGAGATCACCCTGCCTCCCCTTGGCGTTGTCTATTTCAAGCCTTCCCGTTAAGCGATCTTGTTTTTCATCTTGCGCGCATAGTCGGACGTATAATCCATGACATCTTCCGCCATATCCGCTATCTGCTTTCTTGTCTTTCTGCCTGACTGCGGCGCCAGCAGCAGAGCAAGGCCCGCGCCGACAATGCCGCCGATGAGAAAAGAGACAAGAATGGTAGCTCCCTGGTTGTTCTCTTCATGAAACATGGTTGCCTCCTCAAAGCTTTTCTTTCAGGCTATCACTAAAGGCGTGTGCGGTCAATGACAAGATGCGCTCCGCAGCCTCGAAGTTCAAAAAAGCCCGCTTCTGGTATAATCTATGCATATTTTCAGAAAAAAAGAGCGGAGTCTATCATGAAATCATTTTCTTGCATGCTTTTTTTGTTCGTGCTGATGACGGCCTCCCTGTCCGCAGCTGCAGAAGAGGACATTCAGGAGCGTTTCGACAGGGCAAATGCGAGCTTCAATGAAGGGCAGTATGACAAGGCGATCCAGGACTACGACGCGGTCCTGTCCCGATACCCCGATTTCATGGAGGCGTACTTCAACCGCGGTATGGCCTTCTACAGGAAGGGAAAGCTGGACGAAGCTATCAGCGACTTCAGCAGGGTGATATCTGCGCGTCCGAAGCAGTTCGATGCATTGAACAGCCGCGGACTTGCTTACCTGAAAAAGGGTGACAACGAGCGGGCTGCGGATGATTTTACCCGGGTCATTGCCGAAAACCCGAAACTCATCGAAACATACTATAACCGGGGGATTGCTTACCGGGGCATGGGAAAACATGACCGGGCCATCGAGGACTACGACAAGGTGCTCTCCCTGAGGCCAAATGACAGCAATGCCTATAATTCCCGGGGGATCGCGTATCTCGGCAAGGCGACTGCGGATTTCAAGAGGGCCTGCGATATGGGCAGTAAGGATGCCTGTGAAAACCTGAAAGAGATGGCGGGGAAAAAATAGGACAGGGAATGAAATACTGGCTTATGAAGACGGAGCCATCGGTTTTTTCCTTCGAGGACCTCCGGAAAAGACCCCGCTCTACTGACCACTGGGAGGGCGTCCGCAACTATCAGGCGCGCAATTATTTGCGGGACGAGATGCGCAAAGGCGATAAGGTCCTTTTCTACCATTCTCAATGTGCGGAGCCGGGTGTGGTCGGCGTTGCCGAGATCACCCGTGAGGCATATCCCGACTTCTTTTGCTGGGACAGGAGATCGAAATATTATGATCCGCAGTCGACTCCGGAACATCCCCGCTGGTTCATGGTTGATGTTACGTGGAAAAGGGCCTTCCGGCGGACGGTGACCCTGAAAGAGATGCGGGACACTCCGGGACTCAGGAAGATGAAGGTGCTCCAAAAAGGGCAGCGGCTTTCGATCATTCCGGTCACCAAAGAGGAGTTCGCTATCGTCTCTGTCATGGGCATGAGAGAGGAGAGATAAGTGAGCGTCATCGACTGCATTGGCAACACGCCGCTCATCAGGATTGAGACCATCAACCCCATCCCTGATGTCACGATCATGGCGAAGCTT
>QKDO01000054.1 GCA_003252075.1 Nitrospirota bacterium | reverse complement strand
TTTATTCATTTTTTTGTGGTTTCTTCCGGTGTCTTCTTCTTCGTCTTCTCTTATGCGGATGCCCCGGCTTCTGCTCGTCTTTTTTCTCGGCAGGTGCCGGCACGGAAGCAGATGCTGCAGCCTCTCCTGATGCTATGCCCTCCGGCTCCGTGACGTCATCTTCTTTCAGGTGAACGGGCTTGCCCGGTTTTTCCGACACCAATCCTTCCCCATCCTCTTTTGTCTCCCGTACAGATGAACTGTCATGGTATTCGTATCCGAGGCAGCACATCAGCCTGCCGCATGCGCCGGAAAGTTTCCCGGTGTTCAAGGTCAGGTCCTGCTGCTTTGCCATTTTTATCGATATGGGTTCGAATGTGGTAAGAAAGACCTTGCAGCAGAGCTCCTTGCCGCACAGGCCAAAGCCACCGACAAGCTTAGCCTTGTCACGTACCCCGATCTGGCGCATCTCGATGCGAGTCTTGAAGCGTGCAGCCAAGTCCTTGACGAGTTCCCTGAAGTCTATCCTGCCCTCAGCGGTAAAATAAAAGACAATCCTCTTTTTGTCGAGCGTAGCCTCGGCCCTCACCAGCTTCATGGGAAGACCCCGGGCCATGATCCTCTCGTAACAGAAGCTCTTGGCCTCCTGCTCGAATTTTTCGTTCGCGGCCCTCTGTTTGATGTCATCATCTGTTACGATGCGAAGCACCTTTTTCAGCTCTTTAAGGGAGCCCTCTGCAGCGTGAGGAGGCTCGACGACAGCACCGATGCTCAGACCGAACTCAGACTCGATGACAACCTTGTCGCCCCTCCGCAGGGCAAGATTTCCGGCATCGAAATCATATATCTTTCCGCAACTCTTGAATCGAATTCCGACTATGTCAGCCACGCTCCGGGACCAATTCCTTTCTGAGAAGGGATGCAGTATAGTTCCATGTAAGCGACTTGTTCAGGTTGAAGAGCAACATTGCCTTGATGAAGCTCAGTTCCTTATGAATATCTATTATACCCTTTAGTTCTAAAGAATTTTCCAGCCTTGCTAGATTTTCGGCGATGTCCCTGTTTATGAGAAGGGTCTGCTTGCCGGTTATTTTGAGTACGGCAAGATCTCTCACGAACAGCAGTGCAAGGTCGAACCATTTCTCGACTTCTTCACGCGAAGACCAGCTGTCTTTTTCTGACCGCAGCATGGACTTCAGGAGATCGACAAAACGGTCCCGCTCTTCCTTTACGTCACCGGTGACTGCAAGTCCCGGTCGCCCCAGCGAGAGGCGGATTGCCTGATCAATTTCATGGGCAGCAATCTTCCCTTCAAGGATTTGCCTGCAGGAATCGAGCGAAAGGGGATGAAAGGCTATCATAGAGCAGCGCGAACGAATAGTGGGAAGAAGCCGGTCCGGGCGCGACGAAATAAGAATAATCAGACTGTCTTCAGCAGGCTCCTCAAGCGTCTTGAGGAAGGTATTTGCCGATGCCTGGTTCATGGTATCGGCATCGTCCACAATTACCACCTTCTTCATGCCTTCATATGGTCTGTATGAAAGGGCTTCTTCTATCGTGCGTATCTCGTCGATTTTTATCAGCCCTTCCTGAGGCGAGATGTGTATGATATCGGGATGGGAGCCACTGTCTATTTTAAGGCACGACTCGCAGGCGTCACAGGCGTCATAGACAGTCGCCAGCGAGGATTGGGGCTCGACAGATATGAAGCTTGCCTGGGCATCGTCAGCTGAGCAGGGCATCTTCAAGCAGTTTACGGCTTTTGCGAAATTAATCGCGGCCATTCTCTTGCCGATCCCGGATTCTCCGCAGAAGAGGTAGGAACTGGCTAGCCTCTTCCTCTTAAGAATGCCCTGGAGTATTCCGATGGCCTTTTCCTGTCCTATGACGTTATTCAGTGCCATTCACTATGTCCCCTGGCAGTCATAATTCTGCCGACCATTGCTCATGGGATAATCATCATCCCCGCTTCTTCAGGTAAGGGGTAACAGCTTTCTTTATCGCTTCATGCACGGCTTCGATGCTGTCGGAGCATGAGATAATGCGTATCCGTTCGGGTTCCGCCGCCGCAATTTCATGGAAACCCTTCCTGACCTTTTGATGGAATGTTACATCCTCAAGCTCGAGCCGGTCATTCTTTTTCATCTCCTTGTTCCTGCGCAATCCAGTCTCAACGTCAACGTCCAGAATCAGGGTCAGATTCGGCCTCATGCAACCGGTTGCAACTGCGTCGAGGGCATCGATGACCTGCCGGTCTATTCCTCTCCCATATCCCTGGTATGCGAGGGTGGAATCGCTGAAGCGGTCCGAAATGGCAATATCTCCCCTTGTGAGCGCCGGGGCGATAACCTCTCTAATATGTTGTACCCGTGCAGCATTGTAGAGGAGCAACTCGGTAATCGGATCCATTTCCCGACTATCATGGGAAAGAAGAAGTTCGCGGATCTTGAGGCTGATCGGCGTGCCTCCTGGTTCGGCGGTCTGCACAACCCTGTATCCCCTGCTTTTCAGATAGGCTGCAAGGAGCCGGGCCTGCGTCGATTTGCCGGTTCCCTCTATGCCTTCGAGTGACAGAAAGAAACCTTTCATGCCATCTCCTCTTTCATCCGTATGAGGAGCTGGAAAATCTTTACTGCCTCGTCGACGCTCCTCGATCCTGTTCCGCAGGAAGGGGTAATGAGCATACGGGAAAGCAGCAGGTCACGGGGGATGTGCTCTGACAGCTTGCGAATCCCCTGTCGGAAGCGATCCCGGAGCGAATCCGGATCTTCCCCCACGATCGCATCCGATGTCGGCACAATGCCCCAGGCAAAAAAGCCGCCCTGCTCGAGGAAATTCCTGCATTCTTCGTGGTACAGCGCAAGCGTATCAAGGTAATCATAGGCGTCAAAATTAACGATATCTGCTCCGCTTTGCATGACCATGGGCCAGTCAGCATTGCCGCAGCAGTGAATGCCCGCAATCCCTCCCTCAGCCTTTATTGTTGCTGCCACTTCACGGAGGAGTCTAAGGGTCTCTTCAGGGCTCACGCCAAGGTAGCTCGAGCTCCCAAGAGCCGAAAGGATCGGCTCGTCAACGAATATGATGACCTTTTCCGCATGCTGTCTCAGCATGTCTATCTGCCAGCGTGTTTTGGCCTGGAGGAGCATAAGCGATATCTCACGGAATTCCTCATCAAAGTAGAGTGATTTCCCGTTCACATCCTTGAGGCCAAGTGAAAAGGTAAGCGGACCGGTGACGTGTCCCTTGAGGTATGCAAAGCGTCTGCCCTTGATCATCCTGAGCAGGGCATGCAGACCCTGGGCATGATCTTCAGATATGGCGATCCTGCTTTCAGTCGTACAGCTCTCATAGAACCGCTCCAGTTCATCAGAGCCGTTTCTGTCGACCCATACCGCCTGCTTCTCCGCATCCATCCTGAGGAAAGGAAGTCCCTCGGCATATTGAGGGATCATGAATTCCTTGAAGGAAATGCGGGGAAATTGGGGCCAGAACGGGATATCAAAGGAACTGAGCACAAGCCTGCAGCCGTCAGTAACGCTGTGGTGGGGAAGGCTGCCAATACCTGTTGTGGTGAATGGTGCAAACATCTTTGAATGATACCCTATCAGAGAGCTGCGTTTCAAAGTCTTTTTATCACGATGAAGTATAATAAGGCATGCAACGCATTCTTTTCATCGCTCTGGCTTTTTTCCCGTCACTTGCGGTGGCATTCATGTCCTCAGACGAGGTATCAGAGCTTCAAAAGGCAACTGTAGGGTGGGATGCCGGTGAAAGAATAGCATTTTGGGCAGAACAGTTTCTTGATGTCCCGTACGATACCGACCCCGTGGGGGACTATGTGCATAAAAGCCTTATCGTAGCTGACGAACGCGTTGATTGCATGTATCTTACCTTCAGGTCCGTTGAACTTGCACTGGGAAAGAACCCATCCGACGCAGAAGCCCTTGCGCTTGAAAAACGTTTTCATCATAAGGGGATTGTTGAGGATGGGAAAGTGGTAAACTATGACGACCGCTTCCGCTTTGGCGAAGACATGATAGAAAGCGGCAAATGGGGCAGGGAAGTCACATCTGAGCTTGGGCAGGTCGATACCGTGCAGGGAAAAGCGTGCGGGGAACGCGTTGCCATGATACCCCAAAAGGATATCCTGGGGGTGCTCGCCGGGCTCAAGAACGGCGATATCATATATTTTGTGAAGGACCCTGAAACGAGGGTGGAAGGCGAGATCATCGGACATATAGGCATCATCAAGCGCGAGCAAGACACCGTCTATCTCATTAGTGCTTTTGGGCAGAAAAACAAGGGAGGTAAGGTGAAGAAGTCTCTCTTTTCAGCGTATAGCGCAGAAATGCCGTTCGTCGGGATAAAAGTGACCCGTTTGGAATAACCGCAGGTTCCCCCAAAGCGGGCAATGTCCTATGAAACCGACCGAGCTGATTATTTGTTCCTCCTCTGGTGTTTGGTTTTCCTGAGCAGCTTTTTGTGCTTGTGCTTGCTCATTTTCTTTTTACGCCACTTGACAACACTTCCCACAGACTCACCTCCTTCAGTTATGGATAGCACTTATCTCCTGATCGTTCGGCAAAAGGAATACCTTGTGCATGATCAGCCGGCTATTTCCGGTTGATCACTTTTTTTCCGTATTCCCCTGCCTGATCAATGAATGCTTCAAGCTGTATTTCAGTAGTAAGAGATTCCGTTCCGTCGAAAGGGATGCTCAGATAAGGGATCCCGTACGTGTTTTTGACCCCCCGCAGGAGCGCGTTCACAATGGTTCCCGGCATGCATCCGAAGGGCATGGCATTGACAATGCCGGAGGCCCCTCTCTTCACGAGGTCGATGCTCTTTCCTATGCTGAGGATCGCCTCACCTTCGAACGACGAATGGATAAAAGGACGGGCATTCCGCAACAGCACCCTCGTGTCAGGCTCGTAGCGTGTCCTGAGGAATCCCGCAAAATGCGCCCCCATCCTGTGCTCAACTCTCTTTTGAAAGAACCTCTTTAACAGAAGTGTAATGATACCAGAGAAGTCTTTTTTAATCAAGACCTTGCGGATTCCCATAAGATTAATATAGCTGACCCACTCGTCCACAGGTGTCAGATACGCCTCTCCCCCGAGCGCCTCAATTTTCCTGATCAGGTCCTCGTTTGAAAAGCTGTTTGATCGCACAAAGATCTCGCCGATGATGCCGATAAGCGGTTTTTCCTCCCGAGATACCGGAATGCGTTCAAATGCCCGTTTTGCGCATACCAATGCCTCGGAGACATGTCGCTGCCTGTTTTTCAGGACCTCGCAAACCTTCCGGAGATGTAGTTCATAGGCATGGTCGGAAGCTCCGGCTTCCCTTTCATAGGGCCGCGTCTCATGGAGGCATTTTTTGAGCAGACTTACGGCAATAATTCCTTCCCATGCCCGCATGGCATAGTCCTTACCTACGATGCCCAAATGCTTGTAGAGGTGCTCATCCTGATTCGGCGAAAAGACGGGAAGGTTCCGAAAGCCCAGATCGCGTATTACCATCCGCTGAAAGATGTTATATTGACCGAACCTGCAGGGGCCGGTGCCAGACGGCATGAAAAAAGCTGCATGCCCGGGGTCGAATCCCGGCGTCATGATCTTCTTAACCATATCACCGGTCGTCACGGCACAGGGATAACATTCTTTGCCCGAAACGAAACGTTTCCCGAGGTCAACAGACTCCTGTGAGGGCTCTGGGAGCACTTCGGCTTCTGCGCCGCAACGGGAAAACGCCGCTGCTATAGCAAGCGCATGATCTGACATGCGCGGGATATACACTGTTCTGTGAGATCTGCCAGGTAGCGATGCCCCGTGGTCAATGAGGCTTTTCCCCTTTATTTTTCCCGTGGAAGGACTCTTGCCGTTCGACCTTCCCCGTATGCTGTCGAGGAACGCCTCGCAGCGGGTAATAGCTCCTGCATCTGCACTGTGAGCATCAAGCTCCAGATGAAGCCATGATTTCCGTCCCATCTCTTCTTCAAAGAACTTCAGGATGAACGAGTCCGGTCCGCAGGAGAAATTGCCGATATAGATGGCATCCAGGAGCGGGTGTGCTGAAACGGTGCGCGCAGCACTGAGGATGCGCTGTCCCGCACGCCAGTACATATTGGGCCAGCTTTTTCTGATGTCGATTTCGGCGAGAGGAAGAAAGTCCATGGGTATGCTGAGCATACCGAGGCCGGTTACCTTGCGGGGAATGTCCAAATTCATCCCCCGGTCAAAGGAGTTGTAGGCCCTCCCTACAATAACAAGGGCTCTATTGTTCAATCCTGAAAGAATCTCCTGTCCTTTTCTTTGTATCGCGCAGACGAAATCTGCCTGGGCCTTTTCCGCAGCGTCCATAGCTTCAGCCAGTGCAGAGGCTGAGATGCGGAACCCTTTCAGGGTACGGAGCAACTCCTGGTGCAGCCTTTTCTTGCCCAGTGCAAGTTTGACCACAGGAGTGAGTATGGATGCACGAGGGAAAGCGGTTTTTGCCATGTAGGGAATAGTCTGGGTATAAGGGCAGGCAAGGCCGCTTCCTGCCTGCGTGACACCGCCGTTCAGATCCACAAAACTCGGGACAAGTATGGCCTCCACTCCTTTCTGTGCGAGGAATGCAATATGCCCATGAGCAGCCTTTACCGGGAAGCATGTCTCGGCAAGAATGGTGTCATTTCCAAGGTCGATAATGCCCCTGTCTGTTTTCGGTGAGACCTCCACATCAAAACCCAGCTCCCCGAGAAGGGTGACCCAGTATGGCAGAAACTCGTGAAAATAAAAGATGTACGGGATGCCTATCCTGCCCCGGTATTTTGGCTGTTTCAGAGTTCCTTCCGCATGCGCGCTTCGATATGTGGCATGGCTCCTCCAGAGCATCTCGTCCCTGAAGGCAAAAAGGTCGGGCAGTTCTTCAGGCGCTTTTTCCTTTTTTACCTCATACCTGTCGCATCTGCCGCCGTAGAACAAAAAATTCTTGTCGCCTTCGACCCGCACCCGGTTGATCTCGCATATGTTCGAACATCCCTTGCACGCAAAGGAAGATATCTCATAAGGCTGTTTTGAGATTGCGAAACCCTTGAACAGGGAATTGCGTTTTACTGATAAGGACGCGGCATGGTTTTTGGCTATGAGGGCCATGCCGATAGCCCCGGTGACATCGTGGTGCGCAGGAACGATAACTTTTTTCCCGAGGTAGTTTTCGAATGCTGCAACGACTGCTTTGTTGAAGGCAACTCCTCCCTGGAAGAATATTTTGTTGCCGATCGGGCGCTTGCAGACAACTCGGTTAATATAGTTCTGGACGATCGAATAGGCGAGACCCGATAGGAGATCCTCTTTTGCAACACCCTTCTGGAGGTTTGCCATGAGCGAATTTTCCATGAATACGGTACAGCGTTCTCCAAGCCTGCAAGGGTTCTTTGCACAGAGCGCAGCTTCCTGAAACTCTCTCTTTACCGGGACGTTCAGCTTCTCCGCCTGTTCTTCGAGGAATGAGCCGGTGCCTGCTGCACAGGCCTTGTTCATCTCGAAGTCAATGATCACGCCGTTCTTGAGTGAAATAAATTTTGAATCCTGGCCGCCGATCTCGAAAATGGTGTCAACATCCTTATCGATAAATGCTGCAGCAGTTGCCTGAGCTGTTATCTCATTCTTGACAATATCGGCACCGATATAATCGGCTATCATATAACGCCCTGAACCCGTTGTCCCGACCCCTGCAATCTCCACGGTATCACCGATTTCAGCGCCGATTTCCTCAATGCCTTGTTTTACGGCCTCGATAGGCCTTCCTGCCGTCATCAGATACCGCTTTGCAAGCACAGAGCAGTTATCATCAATTACCGCAAGATTCGTGCTTATGGAGCCGACGTCAATGCCGAGATAGACCTTTTGGGGATGCGCCGGCACAGGCTGTGAGGATGTCTCCATAAGTTTCTCTCCAGATATGTCTGATAGCAGATGCCTTTCTGCAAAGTCACTGCCTGCATCAAGAAGCGGCATGAGCCCTTTTTCGTCCTGCCGGACTGCACGGATATGCTGATCAAGCTTTTCAAGCGAGAAGGACCTGCACTTGCCCGAGTCGATATCTTTCCATACAGCACCTATTGCCCCCATGAAGGCGAACTCTTCCGGGATGAAAAGGTCGCCTATGCCGAAAACCTCGCTGAATGCCCTGATCATTCCCTTGTTTGCAGCAACGCCTCCCTGAAAGGAAACCGGGGGTTGGAGATATCTGCCCCTCGCAATGGAGCCTTTAAAGTTGCGTGCCACGGCAAAGCAGAGCCCTGCGACGATATCCTCAAATGGGGTTGCAATCTGTTGAAGGTGTATCATGTCAGATTTGGCAAAGACACTGCATCTTCCGGCGATGCGCGGCGGTTTTTTTGACCTGCAGCTGAGGTCACCGAATTCCGCTATGGTTAGGTTGAGGCGCTCTGCCTGCTGGTCAAGAAACGAGCCTGTCCCTGCAGCACAGACTGAGTTCATCGAAAAATCCTTTGCAGCAGCAGAATCTCCATCCATGAGTATAAGCTTCGAGTCCTCACCCCCGAGTTCTATGATTGTCCTTATAAGAGGATAGAGCCTCCGGGTAGCGCATGCCTGGGCTACCACCTCATTGACGGGCGCAATGCCGAGAATTTCGCCGATCAGCCTGCCGGCTGACCCGGTAAGGGATAGGCTGGGGTTTTCTGACATGGAAAAGCAGAATAGGGCGTTCTTGAGAAGGTCGAAGGACACCTGAAGGGGCTTGCCCCTGTGGCGCTGGTACGCGCGGAATACAATACTTCCTTCTTTATCGAGGACAACAATCTTTGCCGCAACAGAGCCGGCATCAAGACCGATATGTACCATAAGCGCTATGATGTAATTATACCATATGCCTATCCTTGTAAGGCGTGCCATGCTGCAGAATATTCCGCGTATGTTAGGGGAAAAATGCCCTAACACCTATATGCTGAGGTCTCATATGGTGTCTACTATTATTTTATAGGTTCGTTCTGCCCTTTTATGCTTTCAGGAGGAAGAGGTAATGTGAAAGACTGCGGTAAACTTTGCCGCAGATGTATCACCGGTCATGGATGAATACGTTACTACCTCGTGAGAAATGCCTTGTTAAGCCGCAGATCAAGACATAGATCTATGACATGCAATGGCAACGAAATGACATAATTTGTTAATTATTTGTCCCCAACTCTATAACCGACATTAATATATTGTAAAATCAAAGAGTTGGATTCTTATTTCTTGGCATAGAACATGCTTCATAGGTGGCAAGAGCATTCATTGACCGAAGGAGGTGAGGCAGTAAGGCAGCATCATTAGGGACTCAGGTGGCTCTTTGCGGCCATAGAATATTAATTCCATAATTAGGAGGAAGGTTTATGTACAAGGCAATGAGTAATCTAAAGCAGCAGAAAGGTTTCACCCTGATCGAGCTCCTCATCGTCGTGGCGATCATCGGCATTCTCGCAGCCATCGCAATCCCGGGTTATATTGGCATGCAGGAAAGAGGAAGAAAGGGCTCTGTTGTGAGGGGTGCTGAATCCGCCTTCTCTGAACTCCAGGGCTGGGTCACTGCGGCCAAGAAGGTAGGAGTTCAGTCTCTTCTTACCGAGGTTGACACGGACGGTAACGGTGCTGTGGCAATAGGTGCTGACCTTACCAATGCCGCACTCGGAAGTGCCGGTGTAGTAACGACCTTCCTAGCATCAGGAGCTACAACAGCTCAGAACTCCCCATGGGGCGTAGGTCCTCTCTGGGTCAATGGTGGTGTAGCAGCGAACCAGGGTGCCTGCGATGGTATATCTGTTGGCAACCCTGGACAGATAACAGTGTGCTTTTTCCCTTTAGATGATCCAACGATTCAGCAGATCTTTCTCTCAGCCAGAGACAATGCAGCAGCTCCGAATATTATTTACCAAAAGAGCATAAGTGCAGACTAAGGCCTCAGGAAAAGTCGGGAGGGAAAGGCAGAATGGCCTTTCCCTCTTTTTTTTATCCTGTACTGGTGAACATCTTTATGAAGGGAAAGGCAAGAAGAATTACTGACATGAACGTTCGATATGACAAAAAGGGCTTTACGCTCATCGAACTGCTTATAGTCGTTGCGATCATCGGCATTCTTGCTGCCATAGCAATCCCGGGCTATATCGGCATGCAGGAACGGTCAAGGAAGGGAGCTGTTTTACGGGGTGCTGAATCAGCCTTCTCTGAGCTGTATGGGTGGGCAAGCGCGGCCAGGAAGGTAGGGCTTCAGGCCAACCTCATTGAGGTCGACACGAACGGAAATGGCTCCGTGGAAGCAACTGACCTTACCAATGCTGCGCTGGGAAGCGCAGGCGTGGTGGCGACCTATCTTGCTTCAAATGCGGTTGCACTACAAAACTCGCCGTGGGGCACCGGCGCCCTCATGGCTGATGGCGGGCCCACACCGGATAAGAACTCATGTGATACTATCGCGAGCGGGAATCCGGGAAAGATATCACTCTGTTTTTTTCCCGCAGATAACAGCTCAATCCGTCTGATATTTATCTCTGCTGCCGATAAAAATGGCACCATTATTTATAGCAAGTCTGTAGCACTTGACTAAATTATGAATATGAGCTTAAGAATAATGATTAGAAGGGGAAACAGCATGCAGAGACAATCAGGGTTTACTCTTGTGGAATTGATAATCGTTATTGCTATCATGGGTATTCTAGCCATGATTACGATTCCCGCCTATGTTGGCCAGCAGAAAAAGGCTGTTCGTACTGAAGCATTCTCGAACCTTTCAAATTTGCGGCTGCTTGAGGAACAGTTTTTTGCGGAAAACGGGATATATACGACGGATATGGGGACTGTTGCAGGCAACACCCCAGCTATTCGTGATGCAAACGTCACGGCAATACAAACCAACGCACTGCCAAATAGATTGCCTGGATTCCGTCCGGGCTTATCCATTAACCTGAATTATAGCTACAGGATCATACAAAATGTTGCAATGACCAATCCGACCACAGTACCGTGGGATATGGCAACAAGTGCCAGAACTCCCTGTTTTATTGCTGTTGCAACAGGCATAACCGGAAGCAGGGTGGCAGGAGATATTTTCGCTATAGACTGTAATAATAATGCAAACTTCTGATGATTGATGCAGCGGCGGAAAAAGACCGTCAAAAGCAACTTCTTCTTCTCACCATAGTCGTCTTTCTCGGCTTCCTTCTCTACAGTGGTGTATTGCTTGCTCCTTTCGTTTTTGATGATTATTTCATCATTATTTATAACCCCCTCGTAAAGAGTTTTATAGCGTCTCTAAAAGATATAGCGAACAACAGGTATATCGGGTCTTTGAGTTTTGCTTTCAATTATGCGGTAGGCGAGTTTGACCCTTTCAAGTATCATCTTGTCAATGTGCTCATTCATGCTGTCAATGCCGTGCTGGTCTTTTTTTTGGTCAAAAGCATCCTGGTAGCTTCTGACACCGGCGAGTCAGGATCGCTCTTTATCCCGGCCTTTTCAGCCTTTCTCTTTGTTGCGCATCCCATGCAGACGCAGGCTGTGACCTATATTTCACAACGCTTTGCATCCCTTGCCACGCTCTTTTATCTCTCTTCAATACTTTCGTACATAACGGCTTGCCGCATACGAGATGACTGCAAAAGCGTAAGAAGCATTAAGTTTATAAGCTATTATGCTGCAGCAATGGTGTTTGCGTGCCTGGGCATGAAGACCAAGGAGATTGCGATCACCATCCCGTTCATGCTGCTGGCCTATGAGATCTTTTTCCGGAAACAGAAGGATTCCTTCTCCGTTAGCCTTGCCTATCTTGCACCCATGTTCTTTACCCTTCTCATACTTCCCGTCACAAAGCTCGGGTTTCACGCATCTCCCTTTGATGCCTTCGTGAGCAACATTGACACGTTCACCCAGGATGAACGGGTTTCTTATAGTAGAGTCGAATATCTCTTTATGCAGTTTAGGGTGATCGTGGCATATCTCCGACTTCTTATTTTTCCTGTAAACCAGAATTTCGATTACGGCCACCTCCCACCCGGTTTTTTTTCACATGCTGAAATAGCAGCGTCATGCGCCGTGATTGTGATGCTTGTCTTAATTCCATTTTTTCTGTTTCGCAAGGAAAAGGTCATCTCTTTCGGTATTGCTTGGTTCGTTGTCGCCCTCTCGGTTGAGTCGAGCATTATCCCCATACGGGACCCCATGGTCGAGCATAGACTGTATCTACCGTCAGTCGGTGCTTTCATGATCTTTTCCATGCTGACCGCGAGGATTATTCCAAAGAGCAGAATACGGCTTGTTGCAGCTGTGATCATGGTGGCGCTTTTTTCGGGTCTTACCTACGCAAGAAACGTCGTGTACAAGAGTCCCGAGAGCCTCTGGCAGGACGTTATAGCCAAGGCACCGGCAAACGCAAGGGGATATGGCAGTTTGGGGTTAATCTACAAGACACAGGGAATGCAAGACCAGGCTCTTGCCATGTTCGATAAGGTGCTGGCATTAGAAAAAGGATATCCCGAGGTGTTCCTGCATCTCGGTGATATCTATTACGAGCGCAAGGATTATCAAAAATCGCTATACTATCTTGATGAAGGAATCAAGATTGATTTGACACATGCAATTAGTGCAAGTGCACTGTCAAAAAAAGGAAGAGCCTATACGCGGCTTGGAGAGACGGGCAAAGCCATTGATGCGTATAAAGAGGCAATAAAAGATTCGGTGAATAGCGTCATACCCTTTAACAATCTGGGCATAATTTATATTAGGAATGGTGAGCTTGACAAGGCAATAGAAGTATTGCAGCAGGGATTGAAAATACATAACAATTCCAACCTCTACAGAAATCTCTCTGTTGCCTATCAGGAAAAGGGTGAACAGGGCAAGGCAGAAGAGGCATTGGCTAAGGCATTGATGATTAGCCAGGCAGGGTCCCCATAGATAATGTTTCTTGTTGATATAGTAATATTCTCTTGTGTAAGTTGAATTTCGTTTCTCCTGAATTATTAAAGATTACAGCGATTGTTGCACCAAATGCGTGGGCTAGACTTTACAATCTGACATTAGCGTGTATGTTACACCCGGAACAGTTATCCCCAACGGCTGTGGTAAAATATCCAAATGTCCTCGCAGGATTTGGTCATTGAAGGGGCGCGGCAGAACAACCTCAGAAACATAAGTCTCTGCATCCCCCATGACACGGTAACGGTCGTCACCGGCGTCTCCGGCTCAGGCAAGTCGTCACTTGCGTTTGACACGATCTTCGCCGAAGGGCAGTGGCGTTTCATAGAGTCTCTTTCCTCTTATGCAAGGCTTTTCCTGGAAAAGCTCGACAGACCGGATGTCGATGCTATCCTGAATATACGTCCTGCCATTGCGCTTGAACAGAAGAACCCCGTTCGCGGTTCCCGGTCTACTGTCGGCACCCTCACAGAGCTTTATGACCTGTTCCGTGTTCTCTATGCGAAAGCAGCAACGCCGTTTTGTCCCCACTGTGGAAGGGAGATACGGAAATGGGACCCGTCGCAGATCGCGGCTGAACTTCTGGAGAAGCATTCCGGCAGGAAAGCAATGATACTCTTCGATACCAAGGAACCACCTGAAACCCTTATGAGAAAAGGCTACTTCAGAGTATGGAAGGATGGCGAAATGGCCGACCTCGGGCTTGACCGGGAAAGGGAGAACGGCGGGCTTACCATGGTGCTCGACAGATTGGTGATCAGGGACGAGCCGCGCCTTTCTGACTCCATAGAGACTGCGTGGAAAGAGGGTGGGGCAGGTATGAAGGTGATCCTGATCGAAGGCCAGGGCGGAACTACGCTCCTGCTCTTTTCTTCCCAACACGCGTGCGAGGTCTGCGATATCGCGTTGCCGGAACCCACACCCATTCTTTTTTCCTTCAACCATCCGGTAGGAGCATGCCCGGAATGCAAAGGGTTCGGTGATACGCTGCAGTATGACGAAGACCTCATCGTGCCTGATCCCAGCCTTTCCCTTGCTGAGGGTGCAGTCGATCCCTGGAACAAACCTGCGGCGAAATGGTGGAAGAAGCAGCTCCTCGAAAAAGGGAAAAAGGCAGGGCTTGACCTCGATAAGCCGTATGAAAAGATGACACCCGCGAAGAAGGATATTCTCTTCAAGGGAGTCAAAGGATTCTACGGCATTGACGACTTTTTTAAGGAACTCGAAGGATGGAGATACAAGCTGCACGTGAGAGTCTTTCTTTCCCGCTACCGGAGGTCAACCACCTGCCACGCATGTAATGGTAAGCGGTTGAAGAAGGAAGCCCTTGCGTTCAGGGTGTCGGAGCTCGACATTGCGGAGCTTTCCACTTTGCCGATTGGTAACCTTGCGAAATTTTTTGCTGATATCGACCTTTCACCGTTCAAGAAAGAGATGGCAAAGGAACTCCTGAGACAGATAGACATGAAGATCAAGTTCCTGGAGAAGGCAGGGCTTGGCTATCTTACGCTCGACCGGTACGGCAAGACCCTTTCAGGAGGGGAATATCAGCGAATCAACCTTTCAAACCAGCTTGCCGCGCTCCTGACGGGTACGCTCTATGTCCTTGACGAGCCAACCATCGGCCTCCATCCAAAGGATACGGAAAGGGTAACAGGAATCCTGAACGGGCTCGCTGACCAGGGTAATACCGTGATCGTTGTGGAACATGACCGGGGCATCATCGAGGCTTCGAAATGGGTCATAGAACTCGGGCCGGGAGGGGGGCATAAGGGCGGCAATATCGTATTTTCAGGCCCCATGGATACCTTTCTCGCTGCAGACACGCTGACTGGAGGGTATCTGCGGGGAGAAAAGAAGGTCCATATCCCTGTTAAGAGGAGGTCTTTTTCCGGAGAGGAGCTGCTGCTTCAGGGCGCCAAAGGAAATAACCTCAAGGGCCTGGACTTCGGTATCCCTCTGAAAAGGATGACTGTGGTGACAGGTGTATCCGGCTCAGGGAAAAGTACCCTTGTCGTTGAGACGCTGTATCGGGCGGTTGCTCGTCATTTTAAAGCTGGGGCTGAGCAGCCGCTTCCGTTTACAGGACTGCAGGGAGAGCAGTTTCTCAAGGGGGTGAAGCTCATTGACCAGTCACCCATAGGAAGGAGTCCGCGCTCCAATCCCGTGACCTATCTCAAAATCTTTGATCATATCAGGAGAATCTTCGCTGATCAAAGGGAAGCGCGGACCTACGGCTATGGCCCCGGATTTTTCTCTTTTAATGTGCCCGGAGGCAGGTGCGAGGCCTGCAAGGGCGGCGGCCTCGAACTTATGGAGATGTTTTTCTTTGAGGACCTGTATATAACCTGTGAGAAATGCGAAGGCAGGCGGTACCGGCAGGACGCACTTCGCGTGACCTATAAGGGAAAGAATATCCACGAAATCCTGAATATGACCGTGGAAGAGGCGGTCATGCTCTTTCATGACAAAACGACTGTCAGGACGAAGCTTTCCCTGCTGATGGAGACCGGCCTTGGTTATCTCAGGCTTGGACAGCCTGCAACAACACTTTCCGGCGGAGAGGCCCAGAGGCTCAAGATCTGTTCGGAGATGGGGACGACAGTCAGGGGTGGATATCTCTATATTCTTGACGAGCCGACCGTCGGTCTTCATTTCGACGACGTGAATGCGTTGCTCCACATCCTGAACAGACTTGTCGAGGCCGAAAATACGGTCCTTGTCATTGAACATAACCTGGACGTGATCAGGGCAGCCGACTGGATTGTCGATATCGGACCGGAGGGCGGGGATAAAGGCGGCATGATCGTTTTTGAAGGGACCCCTGAAGAAATCATGAAGGCAGAAAAATCCTCTACCGGGACGTTCCTTGCCAAATACGCCTGAGACAGCATTGCAAAATCGGAAAATGGTGCAGTATTCTTAAGTCACCATGAAAAGAACGGTCTTTCTTTCCGCTCTGTTTTTGCTGACCCTCATTATCACGGGATGCAGACAGCGGAATACCGGAACTGCTGGTTCAGACGTGAAGAACGGGGATGATAAACCCGCGTACGGTGATGCGATCGTTGAAGGCACCATCGGTGAACCCTCAAACCTCATCCCCATGCTTGCCAGCGATTCGGCATCACATGCTGTCTCGGGCCTCATATTCAACGGGCTGGTGAAATACGATACGGACCTGAGCATTACCGGTGATCTTGCCGAATCCTGGGACATCTCACCAGACGGGTTGGTCATCACGTTTCATCTCAGAAAAGGAGTGAGATGGACAGATGGGGCCGAGTTCACGGCTGACGATGTGCTGTTCGGCTACAGGACGATCATTGATGAGAAAACGCCGTCTGCCTATAAAGAGGACTTTCTGCAGGTAAAGAAGGCAGAGGTGCTGGACAGATTCACCTTTCGTGTTACCTATGATAAACCGTTTGCCCCTGCACTCACGTCATGGGGCAGTCTCGTGATCCTGCCAAAGCACCTGCTCGAAGGCAAGGACATCACCAAGAGCGACATGACCAGGGACCCCATAGGGCTAGGACCGTACAAGCTATCGAAATGGGTTTCCGGGCAGGAACTGCTGCTTGAGTCCAATAAGGATTATTTTGAGGGTAGACCGTACATTGATCACTATATCTATAAGGTCATCCCCGACCCTGCGACCATGTTCCTTGAGCTCAAAACGGGAGGGATAGACATGATGGGATTGACGCCGATCCAGTATACCAAGCAGACGGACACTGCATTCTTCAAGGAAAATTACCGCAAGTATCGTTTCCCTGCCTTTCAGTATACGCACCTGGCATTTAATCAGAAGCATCCCTGGTTCAGCGACAAAAGGGTGAGGCAGGCAATAGCATTCGGCATAGACAAGAAGGAGATCGTGGACGTTGTACTTTTCGGCCTCGGAAGCCCTGCAACAGGGCCTTATGTGCCGAATACCTGGCCCTACAACCCTAATGTGAAGAAGTATGAGTATAATCCGGAGATGGCAAGACAGCTCCTTCGAGATGCCGGCTGGCAGGACACTGACGGAGACGGTATTGTTGACAAGGACGGGAAACCATTTCAGTTTACAATCCTGACGAATGCGGGCAATGCGCTTCGCAAGAATACCGCAACGATCATACAGTGGAGACTTGAGAAGATCGGCATCAAGGTCGATATCCGGACGGTTGAATGGTCAACGTTTATCAACCAGTTCATTGATAAGAAGCGGTTCGAGGCTGTGCTTCTCGGCTGGTCCATCGGACTCGATGCGGATCAGTTCGATATCTGGCATTCTACCAAGACCAAGGAGAAGGAGCTTAATTTTATCAGTTTCAGCAATGCTGAGGTTGACGAACTCCTTGAAAAAGGGAGGAGAACCTTCGACCTCGAAAAGAGAAAGAAGGCATATTTCAGAATACAGGAGATCCTTGCGGAGGAGGTGCCGTACATCTTTCTCTATGTTCCTGATGCAACACCGATCGTGCATGCGCGGATAAGGGGCATCAGACCGACCCCGATCGGCATCAGCTACAACCTTCCGAAATGGTATGTGCCGAAAATCCTTCAGCGCCATGCGATGGTGCCGTGATGCTTACCTATCTCGCAAAACGTTTGCTTGAGATGATCCCGACCCTTTTCGGTATTACCCTTATTTCTTTCCTTATCATTCATCTCGCACCCGGCAAGCCGACGGATGCGCTTTCTGAGATGAACCCGAAGATGACACCTGAGGCGCGCGAAAGGCTGGAGAAATACTATGGCCTCGACAAGCCGGTCATGGTGCAATACGGACTCTGGCTCAAACGGATCGTCAGGCTGGATTTTGGCGAATCCTTTTCCATGGACCGGCGGCCCGTCATGCAGAAGATCTGGGATACCAAGCAGCCGATCACGGAGCGGCGGCTCTTCATTACCTTTATGCTGAATCTCATGGCGATGATCATTATCCTGCTGATCGCGATACCTATTGGCATATCCTCGGCAACGCACCAGCATACGCTATTTGACAAGATCACCACGACGACGGTTTTTGTCGGCTTTGCCATGCCGTCGTTCTGGCTGGCTCTGCTTCTTATGCTGCTTTTCGGCGTGTATCTTGACTGGTTGCCGATATCAGGACTGAAGTCTATGAATTATGACGTGCTACCATTTTGGGGCAAAGTGATCGACAGGGTCAGGCATCTGGTCCTGCCACTCTTTGTGGTAGCATTCGGCAGTCTTGCCGCAGATTCACGGTATATGCGGAGCAGTATGCTCGAGGTTATCCGGCAGGATTACGTTACGGTCGCGAGGGCAAAAGGCCTTTCAGAAAAAGCGGTCATCTATCGCCATGCATTCAGAAACGCGCTGCTTCCGCTTATAACCCTTATCGGACTCTCTGTCCCGGGTCTCATCGGCGGAAGCGTCATCTTTGAGAACATTTTCGGTATTGCCGGCATGGGCCAGCTCTTTTTTAATGGCGTCATGGCGCGTGACTATCCGCTTATCATGGCTATTCTCACGATTGGTGCTTTTCTGACCCTGCTCGGCAATCTTCTCGCGGACGTTGGATATATGCTTGCAGACCCGAGGATACGGACCGGGCAATGAAAAAAGAATCTCTTGGCAGCCTTTTCTGGGAGAGATTCCGTCGGAACAGTCTTGCCGTTTCAGGCGGTGTCATCGTGATCTGTCTCTTTGTGCTTGCAGTCCTGGCTCCCGAGATTTCCCCGTACAAGCCGAACGACATTGACAGAAATTCCATTCTGATGCCGCCTGATATTCGTCACCCCCTCGGTACCGACGACCTCGGAAGGGACGTATTGAGCAGGATGATCTATGGAGCTCGCATATCACTTGCCGTCGGTTTTGTTGCGGTCGGCATTGCGGCGCTCATCGGCATCGTCTTCGGTGCTGTTGCCGGGTACTATGGCGGCTGGATCGAACGGATCATTATGCGCTTTATTGATATCATGCTTACAATACCGACATTTTTCCTCATTCTTGCTGTTATAGCTTTTGTCGAGCCGAGCATCTGGAATATCATGATCGTGATCGGTCTTACCGGCTGGATGGGAGTAGCCCGGCTTGTCCGCGCCGAGTTCCTCTCTGTGAAAGAGAGGGACTATGTCATGGCAGCGCGCGCGCTCGGGGCCAGCGATTTCCGCATTATATTCAGGCACATCATGATAAACAGCATGGCCCCCGTGCTGGTCTCCGCAGTCCTTGGCATTGCTGGTGCTGTGCTTGTAGAGTCGGCGCTCAGCTTTCTCGGCATCGGCGTCCAGCCTCCTACGCCAAGCTGGGGGAACATCCTTACGCTGGGCAAGGACAATATTGAGATAGCCTGGTGGTTATCCGTCTTTCCGGGCCTTGCCATTCTCATTACCGTGCTCGGCTATAATCTTCTCGGAGAGGGCATCAGGGACTCCATCGACCCGCGCTTGCGGGAGTCGGAAAGAAGATAGCAGGCCCCCCTTATTATTCCCTGCACCCTCAGATGCATCCCCCGTCTGCAATCGTGTATCATGTAGTTAATGAATGATAATGAGGTGAGGGAAGCAGCGGCGTCAACCCCTGATCCTGACCGGGCGCTGAATAATCTAACTTCGTTTCTTGAAGAGAATCCCGAGCAAGAGGAGGAGCTTCGGGCGAATATCAGGAGTATCGCCATGCTCTTCTGCTACAGCCAGTTCCTGGCAAACTACAGCACTATTCATCCTGAAGATCTTTTTGCGGCGATACGAGACATGGAAAACGCATCCGGCAGAGAGGAGATTGCCTCATCGCTGAACCAGGAACTTGCGGTATTACAAGGTTCTCCCGAGCGGACTACGCTGCCTCTTTATATGAACGCGGTCCGCAGGCTGAGGCTTCGGGAGATCCTAAAGATCACGCTCAGAGACATTCTCAGGAAGGCGGACCTTGTGGATATCATGTTTGAGATGAGCGCTCTTGCCGATGTGATCATCGAGGGTTCACTGGGAGTTGTCAGGGGATATGTGCGCAGTGTATACGGCACTCCCGAGGCGGATCAGTTTGCTGTCATAGCACTGGGCAAGCTGGGAGCGGAGGAGCTGAACTTCAGCTCTGATGTTGATTTTATGTATGTGTATGGCACGGAGATCGGCGAGACATCAGGCGTGCTCACAGCTCAGGGCGTACGGAAGGGCAGGATTTCGAACCATGAATATTTCTGCAAGATCGGAGAGGAACTTTCGAAATTTCTGTCGCAGAACACTGAAGCAGGGTTCGCATACCGGGTTGACCTGAGGCTGCGGCCCGAGGGACAGCGGGGGGCGATTGCGCTTGCCCTCAGGGGATATGAAATGTACTATGAGTCCTGGGGAAGGGCCTGGGAAAGGGCAATGCTCCTTCGAGCACGGCCTGTTGCAGGCGATGCGTCACTGGGCACAAGCTTCATGGAGATGATCAGACCTTTTGTCTTCAGAAAATATCTCGACTTTACCTCGATAGACGAGATCAGCAAACTCAAGACACGGATAGACGCTGCTTTCAAAAAAGGAGATATCAAAAGGGGCTACGGAGGAATCAGAGAAATCGAGTTTTTTGCGCAGGCCCTGCAGCTCATCTATGCGGGCAGAGAACCGCTGCTCAGGGAAAGAAGCGTGCTGAAGGTCCTGCATCGCCTCTCTCTGAAAGGTCTTATCGGACAGGATGACTACGCAATCCTCTCGGACAATTACCGCTATCTGAGGACACTCGAGCACAGATTGCAGCAGGTGAATGACATCCAGACCCATACCCTGCCATCGGGAGAGGTCGATCTTCTTGCCCTTGGCCAAAAGATGGGATGCGTATCGAGAAAGCAGTTTCAGGATGACCTGCAACGGAGGAGAACTCAGGTACGAAAGATATATGATTCACTCTTCTCAGAGAAAAAGGAAAGGTCTTCCGAAGGCAACACGCTTTTTGCCGAAGAGTTCAGCGATACGGAGCTGAAGGAGTTTCTCTCCCGGAGCCGCCTCAGGGATGTCGACAAGGCCGTGCGCAACATCAGGGCTATAAAGGACTGCATATTCAATTTTCAGACGCTCAGGGGGCGCCGGTTCCTTTCCGAGATCCTGCCTTCCTTCGTTGACAGTGCACTCCGGTCCGGCAGTCCTGATATGGCACTGAACCATGTTCAGGCCTTCGCTGTGCTCCTGAGTTCCAATGAGTCGTACCTTGAGGTCTTCAGCAAGAACCGTTTGCTTATCGATCTGATCGTCTATGTCTTTTCCCAAAGCAGCTATCTCACGAAGATGCTTATCGCCAGGCCGCAGTATCTGGAGATGCTCGGTTGGCAGGAAGTACTGAGGAAGAACTTCCGGACACTGAAAAAAGAGATCAGCGATTCACTTGCAGAGGGTCGTTCGATCGGCGATGGCGTAAGGTTGCTTAAACAGATGGAAGAGATCAGGATTGGTCTTCTTTTTCTTCAGAAGCGGATTGACGTGCTCAGGGCGACCAAGGCATTGAGCAGGACTGCCGATGCGGTCCTTTCCGCTGCCATGGATCACGCTGCCGCAGGAGTGGACGATATCGCGGTCATAAGCTTTGGCAAACTGGGGGGAAGGGAGATTACCTTCAGTTCTGACCTCGACTTGATATTTGTCGCCGGAAGCGATGTAAGACTGGAGCAGACGAAGGCAGGGGAAAAGCTTCTCAGACTGCTTGTATCCTATACACGCGACGGCGCAGCCTATAGCGTCGACACGCGGCTCAGACCCGAGGGATCAAAGGGGCCGTTGGTATCGTCGGTTGAGGCATTCAAGAAATACTATGCAGAGGCCGCTGCGTTCTGGGAATTCCAGGCCTTGCTCAAGGCAAGGCCTGTAGCGGGCGATGACAGGACCGGCTACCGGTTCATGCAGGTGGCAAGGTACATTCTGCCGCTCCAGGGGAGCAGGATAACTGCTTCCGATGTCAGGCAGATGAGAGAGCGTATCAAGCGCGAACTGGCGAAAGAATCGGAGGGGTATGATATCAAGCTCGGTTCAGGGGGCATCGAGGATATTGAGTTCACAGTCCAGTACCTCCAGCTCAGGAATTGCAGAGACCATCGGAACCTCCTGGTTCAGAGTACGGTAGCCGCCGTTCATCGGCTTTCTGCTTCAGGGATTATCAGTGAAACAGAGGCCGGAATGATGAAAGAAACATACCTTTTCCTGCGCACCCTGGAGAGTCTTCTCAGACTGAGAGGAGAAAGCGTGCTGAAAAAAGACGAGGAAAGCCTGAGGAGCGCCTCAGAGTTCATGGGATGCGACAACCCGGAGGAGCTCACGGCAAGGCTTGAGAAGATGAGAACCGCAATTGCGGATCTGGCAGAAAAATATATCAGGGATGCATAGCGCGGTAGAGGGCCATGACCTCTTCCCTGGTCACTACCGTCTCTACGGCATGGCCGAGCGCCTCGATATTTTCCTTCCCTCCCTCCTGCCTGTCCACGAGGGCAATGACCTTTACGATATCAAGCCCCCCCTCCTGAGCCTTGGTTATGGCCTCGATCGTTGACTTGCCGGTCGTGATGACGTCATCGACGATCGCGATCTTGCCCCCTGTTGTTACGTTTCCCTCTATCCACTGCATGGTGCCATGAGCCTTGGCGGTTTTTCTCACCACAAAGGCTTCTATCGGGCTGTTTTTCAGATAGGATGTGTAGGCAACAGCATCGGCTATTGGATCAGCTCCAAGGGTTAGCCCGCCAATACCCGCTATTCCGGCACCATTGATCATATCGAAGATGATATTGCCGATAAGATACATTCCCTCAGGATGGAGCGTGACGGTCTTGCAGTTGAAATAGTAGTGGCTCATACGACCCGAGACAAGCCGGAACATCGGTTGCTCGCTGAATTTGAACGCCTTTTCAAAGATAAGTCGGATAAGTCTGTCTTTCATTGCCTGCCCTTCCTGTAATGGAGAAATTGAGGACATTATTATAATGAATTTTTGCGGCGTTTACCTGTTTATTGGACAGCATCCCCATAATCAAGCGCTTTGAACTTTAAAACAGGTGCAGATCAATCGTGACGGCTCATGGCATGAAAGGGGTCTTAGGAGCATGCTAACTGCAGAGTTTATAATAATTATATAGCATTAACTTAACTTAATTTGACATTGACTTTTTAGTCTTGTACTGTAAGAAAGCTTGATTGATGCTATTTGAAATTTTGCTGTAAGCCGTACATTGTTTCCGAAAGGGTAAACCCTTAGAAATGGGGGGGCGCAAAGCCAATGGGTCCTGGAACGGATGGCCTGGCTGCCGAAGAAACATGCTGATCAGACATTAGGACATGCTACCTTGTCTTTATTGTTAACAAAATGACAGCCTGTTTCTCTTAATTGGGAAACAGGCTTTTTTGTGTTAAGGAGTTCGTAATTATGCCATAAGGATGCGGATGAGATCGGCCTTGACAGTCGATATCATATCTTTAGAAAAGGAGAGCTTTATGAAAAAGGTAACGTCAGCGGAAAGAGAGTTTACTCGTTATGAAAAAGAAAAGGAGGTTTATTATGCGTAAGAAAATTCTGTTCTTGCTTCTTACCCTGACACTTGTACTCGGGTTCGCGAGTATAGCTTCGGCGGTAAGTGGACGATTGTCAGATTGGCTTAATTATTACAATGGAACCTATCCTGCCGGGGCATTTACTTCGAGTAGCTGTAACGTCTGCCATACGAGCGCACCTGCAGTTAACTCTTATGGCTCAGCCTTGATGGCAAAAGGAATGACCAGGAATTCACTCACAAGCACAATGATGGTGGCTGTTGAGAGCAGTGACTCAGACGGAGACGGCTTTACGAACATTGCTGAAATCCGAGCCGGCTCGTTACCTGGCGTTGTATCAAGTACACCTTCGATAGCATGCACGGGGTATACGTATTCGGGATGGTCAGCATGTGTGAACGGGCAGCAGACGAGGACACAGACCGGGACCACCCCGGCAGGATGCACGGGGACGCCGACGACGCAGCCGGTGTTGACACAAGCCTGCACGCCACCTCCGGCAGCATGCACGGGGTATACGTATTCGGGATGGTCAGCATGTGTGAACGGGCAGCAGACGAGGACACAGACCGGGACCACCCCGGCAGGATGCACGGGGACGCCGACGACGCAGCCGGTGTTGACACAGGCCTGCACGCCACCTCCGGCAACAGGTGACACGACGGCCCCAACGATAACGAGCTTTGAATTGCCGGCAACATTCAACAAATTGACCGTGCCGATACTGTCCTTTGCAGCCACCGATGACATAGGTGTTGTAGCGTATAAGATTACCAGGACTTCATCAAAGCCCTCTGGGTCAAGAAAGGGTTGGAAGGGGACACCGCCTACGAGTATTCGATTTGATGAGGCCGGAGTAAAGACGGTATACGCCTGGGCAAAGGACGCGGCAGGCAATATATCCCTTGGTGCAAAGGCAGTCGTTAGGGTAGCAGCCCGGCATCGGGGGTATGATGTCGAAGGTGAATTGTCAGAACCTTCTGGCCGGCAAGTTTATGGCTCCAACCTCAAGATAGCTCCTCGCAGAGCAGACGACCTATCCAAGATGGTCCCTGCAAGCCTCGGAGCCATCTCTGAAGACGGCAGCTCTCTTGAGCTTTTTGTCAGTATAGGTAAATTCCGGGGAGCTGTTGATGTGTATGTGTCGCTATACAGACCGGCTCTCGATGGCCTGACTCCGATGACGCTTTACAATCTCACCCCTGCAGGTGTTTTTGAAGAGGTCGTCGATGCGGTTTTGCCCTGGAAAACTAATGTCACTGATGTCAATGAAAGCATTGCAGCTGGTCTTCCCGCAGCTGGTCTTCCCGCAGGTGCTTATATCCTGCGTTTCGGCGTAACTCCATCGGGGAATACAGACAATTATTACCAGTGGTATACACCGTTCACAATCCAGTAACTTTTTAACAAGAAGGGCGGGTTAATCCCGCCCTTCTTGTTTTTTACCCAGATCGAACAGCATGGCCTTACCTCTCATTGACTTCCCCTCTTTCCAGTCGCTATCGTAATTACATGAAGTATATCCTCTTCGATATCGACGGCACGCTCATCGATTCAGGCGGCGCAGGGGTACGAGCCTTGAATCTTGCATTTGAGGAGATGTTTTCAGTCAGTGATGCGTTTAAAGGCATAAGCATGGCAGGCAAGACAGACCTGCAAATAGTTATGGAAGGCCTCGGGCTGCACCGAATCGAAAGCTCTAACGGGATTGTGCACGGATTCTTTGACAGCTATGTGGCGCACCTGAAAGACAATATCGACCCCCAAAAGGGTCATGTAAAAGCAGGTATAAGGGAAGCGCTCCATCTTCTGGAGGAGCAGCAGGATTTCCTGCTAGGCCTCCTTACCGGAAACATAAAACGTGGAGCAATGATGAAGCTCGGAGCATATGACCTCGCTCGGTACTTCAACATAGGAGCCTTTGGCGATGACGATGCTGACAGGAACAAGCTTTTGCCCATAGCTTTGGACAAGCTGAGAAAAGGCAGGTCCGTTAGCGTGGATTACAAGGACTGTGTTGTTATCGGTGATACGCCAAGGGATGTCGAGTGCTCGAAGCCATATGGTGCGTTCGCGATTGCTGTTGCTACAGGTCCCTATTCCTATGATTTGCTTTCTGAAACAGAAGCAGATATCGTATTCCATGACCTTTCGGACACAGATGACTTTCTGCATGTGCTCAACAACCACATGGCATAATATATCGGAGGAGTTTTATGGCACAGATATTGGATGGGAAAGCACTGGCGGACAGGATTAAGCAGAGGGTCAAAAAAGAGGTAGTATCACTTCAGAAAAACGGTATCGACGTCGGCCTGGGACTTCTGCTTGCCGGTGACAACCCTGCTTCTGTACAGTATTATAATACAACGCTGGGTGCCTGCAGAAAAGTGGGCATCACTGCCCACGAATTCCGGCTGCCTGAGACCGTTCCCCTGAACGAGCTGCTTAACGGGATCCATGCGATAAACCGTGATGAACGGATCCACGGACTGCTGATGCTGATGCCGCTGCCTGCACGGATCAATGCACGGAGAGTTATTAATACGCTTGTGACTGAGAAAGATATTGACGGGCTGGGATCGATCTCTGTCGGCAGGCTTTCGGCTGATGAATCGACCATGCAGATCATCAGGCAGGAGGGAACGAACACCCCGAGCCGTCACGCGCTGACACCAGCTGTATGGAGTTTTCTCCCGTGCACACCTTTCGGGGTCATCAGACTCCTCGAACACTATAAGGTGCCGATCAAGGGCAGGCACGCAGTGATCATAGGAAAGAGCCTTGCTGTCGGAAAGCCTCTTTCCATGATGTTCCTTGCAAAAGAGGCGACCGTGACGGTCTGCCACAGGGAAACCCGGGACCTTGGCATCATCACGCGGCAGGCCGATATCCTCTGCAGTGCAACCGGCAAGGCCGGCTTGATCAGGGGGGACATGGTCAAGAAGGGCGCTGTTGTAGTTGATGTCGGAATCAACATGCTGCAGGACGGTACGATGACAGGAGATGTCGATTTCGGCTCGGTGACAAAGAAAGCATCTCTTATAACACCTGTGCCTGGAGGCGTAGGGCCGGTCACGGTAGCCATGCTACTCGAAAATACGGTACGCTCAGCCAAGCGGTCTGCTATGCTGCCTCCTTCCACCATGCATATATGAGCCGTCAGAGCGATCAGGAGCCTTGCGTCATACGCTTCAGAATTGCTTCCCCCACGGCCCGGCCCGGTGCATAAAGCGGATTCCACATTTCGCCTCGTTTCGGACTTTGTGCCCGGCGGTGACCAGCCGGACGCGATCAAACAGCTGACCGAGGGTCTCAGCAAGGGCAGGAGACATCAGGTTCTTCTCGGTGTTACGGGCTCCGGGAAGACCTTTACGATTGCGAATGTCATTGCAAAGGTACAAAGACCCACCCTTGTCATTGCCCACAACAAGACTCTTGCTGCACAGCTCTACGGTGAGTTCAAGGAGCTTTTCCCTGAAAATGCCGTGGAGTTTTTTGTGAGCTATTATGACTATTACCAGCCCGAGGCATATCTGCCGACAACGGATACCTATATCGAAAAGGACGCACTTATCAATGATGACATCGACCGGCTCAGGCACTCGGCAACGCGCGCAGTGCTCGAGCGCAGGGATGTGATCGTTGTAGCGTCGGTTTCCTGCATCTATGGCATAGGCTCGCCGCAAGATTATATGGATATGCATCTTCAGCTGGAGGAGAACATGCGCTCAGAGAGGGATACTGTGTTGGAGCGGCTTGTAGAGATCCAGTACAACAGAACGGATACCGAGTTCAAGCGGGGTTCTTTCAGGGTCCGGGGTGACGTTGTCGAGATCTATCCGCCCTTTGCACTCGACAGGGCGATCAGAATTGAATTTTTCGGGGACAGCATCGAGGCGCTTTACGAGATCGACCCGCTTACCGGAAATCGCATCCGAAGGCTCGACAGGATCGCTCTTTTTCCGAACAGCCACTGGTTGACGCCCCGCGACAGGCTCGAAACTGCGCTCAGGAGCATTGAAGAGGAGATGAAGGAGGCGGTCGAACGTTTTCTGCAGATGGGAAAGATCGTCGAGGCGCGAAGGATAGAAGAGAGGACGCTTTTTGACATGGAGATGCTGAAAGAATTTAATTACTGCCATGGCATAGAGAACTATTCGCGTCACCTGAGCGGAAGGGCTGCAGGAGATCCCCCGTATACGCTGGTAGATTATTTCCCCGAGGATTTTCTTGTTGTGCTTGATGAGTCGCATGCTACCATCCCCCAGATACGGGGAATGTATGAAGGCGACCGGTCGAGAAAGAAGACACTCATAGATTTTGGATTTCGGCTTCCTTCTGCGCTTGATAATCGTCCGCTGAAGTTCGATGAATTCAGCCGGAGGGTTCTCCGGGCAATCTATGTTTCTGCGACCCCTGCACCGTACGAGATCGAGAAATCGGGAGGGAGGTTAGTAGAACAGATCATCCGGCCTACAGGCCTGATAGACCCGAAGCCTGCTATCAGGCCTGTAGCGGGGCAGGTCGAGGACCTGCTGGGCGAGATACGAAAAAGAACAGGGAGAAATGAGCGCGTGCTCGTTACCACGCTCACCAAAAAGATGGCTGAGGACCTTACGGATTATTACCTCGAACTCGGCGTCAAAACGCGGTACCTTCATTCTGATATCGATACTCTTGAGCGGGTGGAGATCATCCGTGATCTGAGACAGGGAAAGTTCGACGTTCTTGTTGGCGTGAATCTGCTCAGGGAGGGCCTTGACCTTCCTGAAGTATCCCTTGTTGCGATACTCGATGCTGACAAGGAGGGGTTTCTCAGGTCGGAGCGATCGCTCATTCAGACGACCGGCAGAGCTGCGAGAAACGCTAACGGAGAGGTCATATTCTATGCCGACACCATGACCGGTTCTCTCAAAAAAGCCGTTGATGAGACAAACCGGCGGCGGAAAATACAAGAGGAATACAACAAGGAAAGGGGGATCACCCCTGAAACGATAAAGAGCAGCATTAAGGATATCGTGAGCTCGATTTATGAGGCGGACTACTGGAATGCACCTCTTGCGGCAGAGGAAGAGACTATCTATGCTGCTGATGACGAAACGCTGAAACGCATTGAAGCTGAGATGAAAGAGGCCGCTAGGAACCTAGATTTTGAACGGGCAGCGGCCATCCGAGACAGGCTCCGGGATCTCAGAAAGAAGATGCTCGAAGTTGGGGTAAGGCATTCGTAGCCGGCAACTCAGCGACATCACAGGGAACCCTGCACCTGGAACAGAAACCTATTTTTTCCCCTCCATTTTTGCCTTGAGGAGGTCACCCAGCGTTCCTAGGCCGCCGGATGAGCCGTCAGCCTGCCGGGACTCAGTAAGGTATTCCTCATACTCCTGCTTTACTGCCATGTCCATTGCAGCCTTTCTGCTCAACTTGACCTTATTGTTGTCAGAGTCGATCTCGATGACCGCAACCTTTATGTCGGCCCCCTCGGGAAACATTTTTTTATGATCAGATCCCTGTGCCGTAGCCATCTCACTGTTCGGGACAAGACCTGTAAGACCGTTCTTAAGTTTTACGAAGACCCCGAACGGCATGATCTTCTCGACCTTGCCTTCAAGGATCTCACCAACGCCGGGAAGCGTAATCTTCTCAGGCTCTACCTTGGGGTTGATGGAGAGAGATATCTTTCGGTTATCCGTGTCAACAGAGAGGACATAGGCTTCCAGGGTCTGGCCCACCTCTACCACCTCTTTCGGGTGATTGATCCTTCTACCTGTGCCGAGGTTGGAAATATGGATCAGACCATCAATGCCTGGCTCAAGGTTTACGAAGGCCCCGAATGGTGTAAGACGGACGACTTTGCCGCTCACACGGCTTCCCTCAGCATAGGTGGCCGCAACAGTTGACCAAGGATCAGGTTGCATTGCCTTGAGGCTCAGGCTAAGCTTGTTGTTCCCCCAGTCAAGAGAAAGGATTCTCGCGGTGACCTGCTGTCCGAGGGCAAGGATATCTGAAGGACGTTCGTTACGCGCCCAGGAAATCTCGCTCGCCGGTATCAGACCATCAATGCCTCCCAGGTCTACGAATGCACCGAAATTCAGGACAGAGCGGACAGTTCCGGTGACATCCATGCCTGTTTGAAGCGACGCTTTCAGCTTCTCTACTTTTTCCGCCTTTTCCTGTTCCAGGAGTGAGCGGCGGGACAGGATAATATTCTTGCCATTTTCCTCAAATTCAAGCACCTTGAACGGGAAGGTCCTGCCGAGGTAAATACCTCCTTCGCGACCGCCTTTAAGGTCTATCTGGGAAAAAGGGCAGAAGCAGCGCACATCGCCTACAAGTACCTCAAAGCCACCTTTTACTTCACGTTTTATCTCGCCCTGGACAGGGATCTCAGCCTCGAAAGCATCCCGGATGTTCTTGAGGCTTATCGCAGAGTAGCCGCGTATCAGTGTTGTGAACTTCCGGATGCCGTTTTCGACAGAGACAAAAAATGCTTCAAACTCGTCGCCCAGCTTTACTTGCGCATTGCCTTCTTTATCCCTGAATTCACTCACGCTGATAGCGCCTTCACTTTTGTCTCCAAGGTCTATGAACGCGAGGTCCCCGGAGATGCTGACAATCCTTGCTTTTATCTTTTGACCAGGGGAAAATCTGACCACCTGCTTGTTGCTCTTCTCGAATAATTCGGCAAAGCTCTCCGCCGGAGAACCGGAAGAGGTAGCATCATTATTGTCTGAGGGAATATTTTCTGCTGCTTCTGTGTTCATGCGTGCGTAACCTCTCAATGTGATTTAGGATGTATGCCCGTACTGTATACTTTTGGATTAACAGTTTGGCGGGTAACCAGTCTTCACAAACATTTTATAAAATTTGGTGAACGCGAGTCAAACAAAAGAAAGCCTCAAACCTCGAACGCGTCCTGAATATACTCAAGGGACGGTATGCCACCCTGCATTGAAACGCTAATGACGTCGAAACGAACCGGTACTTCTTTCCTGAACCTCTTCATATAACTCAAGGCGACCGTTCGTATCTTCGCCCGCTTTCTTCTGGTAACCGCCTCAAAGGGAGCACCATAGACATCTCCTGTCCTCGTCTTTACTTCAATAAAAACAAGCACATCTCCATCTTTTGCAATGATATCAATTTCACCCGATGGCGTGCGGTGGTTCATCTCAAGGATCAAGAGTCCCCTATCAGAACAAAGGGCTGCGGCGAATTCTTCTCCTTTTTTCCCCAGATTTTTCATGGTGTCATCATCTCCCTTCCAGCCTCATGAGCAAAGAGGGGATGCTTTCAACATCCTTAATGTCCTTCTGACAGATCATTTTGAGCAGTTCTCTGCAGGCTGAAAATTCTTCCCAGTGTGTACGCAGATTGGCAGAAAGGGACTTGAACAGGGCTTCCCCTTTCGCATCCCAGTCAAGCAGCAAGACAATCGTGGGGAACTGCTCAGCAATTTCTTCAGAGAACTCATAAAGCCCTTTGCCGCCATGGAGCGCTATGATCTCTCCCGCTAAGCCGAGTTTTCTGAGGGCTAAAGCGTCTTTCTTCCCTTCAACGATTATCGGCACGTGATTGTTAAGTTCACAGAGAGCATCCATTACCTCCCGGAGCCTTTCAGCCCGCTCAAGGTCGTCAGGGGCAGGGGTTTTTCTATAGTGGTTGCTGTTCATAACATTAATTTATACTATAATTTATAATATTATAGAACCATTTCAATGAGTTAGCCCAAGGGCTTGAGAGGGAAATAAT
>QKDO01000113.1 GCA_003252075.1 Nitrospirota bacterium | reverse complement strand
CTCTGCAGTACACGTGCTGACGACTACTCCGGTTCACAGTGTCTCTTGCTGCTTGTCTTGTCTCTTTTCATTATCTTTGCAAGCAATCTCTTCGGTCCGCCGCCTCCCGACGTCAAAGCGATCTCATGGTCGAACCTGGCTGTCTCGTTGCTGAACTGAGTCCATTGGATCCACCGCCAACGTCACCGTCATCCTGCAGACGGAAGAACCAGCGGCATAGGATATTTATTCTAGAGTCTCAAGATATGTAAAGCTACGAACGGCAGGAAAGATCGCCGAGCACGTACTGGGTGACAGAGACAGCAGCGATTGCCGCTGTCTCTGCACGGAGAATCCGCTTTCCCATAGAGGTGACGTGAAAACCTTTTTCTGCAGCCCTCCTGACTTCATTTTCAGAGAATCCTCCCTCCGGGCCGGTGAGAAGAATTACCTGTTTATTCCCTCTGCACTTTTCGAGAGAAGAAGAGAAGGGTAGGCTGGCATGCTCCCAGAAGATAATTCCCGCAGTAATGGAATTATCAAGGGAATGTATGACAACTTCGAGCTCCTGGGGCTCAAGGACCCTGGTGACCGCAGCCCTGCCGCACTGGCGCGAAGCCTCTTCCGCAATCTTCTTCCAGCGCTGGAGCTTACGCGTCTCTCGTATCTGGCTCCGCTCGGTGATAACCGGAAACAACTGCCTTACCCCCAGTTCAGATGCCTTCTGGATGACGAATTCCATTTTTTCGCCTTTCAGCAGACCTTGCATAAGAGTAATATCCAGGAGAGATTCGGGTGCCGGTTCGCATCTTTCCCCAATTTGGAGTATGGCGTTTTTCTTTGAAACTGAGACAATGCATGCCAAGTACGCTGAACCTGAGTTGTCGATAACGCTAAGCTTGCTCCCGGGAGTGCATCTGAGAACTGTTGCGAGATAGTGCGCTTTGTCGCCGGTAAGTTCGATCGAAGTCCTCTCCCTGATGGTACTTTCGATAAATATCCTGGTCATGTAGAGCTAATGGAGGGCGATGACGACGTTAATTCTCAACCCCGGTAAAGAGGTCCTTCAGGCGGTCCTTGAAGCTTTTTCCCGTTTCATCAGTGCTGATGGATGCGAATTCCTCCAGAAGTTCTTTCTGTCGTTGCGTCAGTTTCTTGGGAACGTCGATATAGACCCTGATGAGCTGATTCCCCCTATGAGAGCTGCCGACACGGGGTACACCTTTTCCTTTCAGCGTAAATATCTTGCCTGAAGATGTTCCTGGAGGAATTTTCAGTTTTGCTGAGCCATCAAGGGTGGGCACCTCTATCTCGGCTCCCAGCGCTGCAGTTGTGAAGGAGACCGGGAAGTCGCAGAAAAGCTCTGTGCCTTCTCTCTTGAAGAAAGGATGTTCCTCGACAGTGAGTACGACATACAGGTCGCCGGGAGGACCATTGAAGTGGCCTGGCTCACCTTCTCCCGAGATCTTCAGCCTTGATCCTGAGTCAACGCCGGGCGGAATCCTGAGATTGACGGATTTCTGTTCTCTTATGAAACCATGGCCTTTGCACTGTTTGCACGGATGTGTGATGATCTTGCCACTGCCAGAGCATTTCCCGCAGGTCTTTGAAACGCTGAAAAATCCCTGCTGATATCTCATCTGGCCCGAACCACGGCACGAACTGCAAACTTCGGGTTGCTTGCCGGGTTCTGAGCCGCTTCCATTGCATGTATCGCACTTCTGAAGCCTTGGGAACGTGATCACCTTCTCCGTGCCGAAGACGGCTTCTTCGAGTGTCAGATCAAGGTCATATCTGAGATCATTGCCTCTTGTCGGCCGCTGTCGGCGCTGACTGCCGAATCCGGCGCCAAACAGATCCCCGAAGATATCCTCGAAGATGTCTCCGAATCCAGCTCCACTGGAGAAGGGACCTTGCCCGGAGCCGAACCCGTCAGCTGTTCCGAAGCGGTCATAGTGTGCCCGTTTTTCCGGATCGCTGAGACAAGAATAGGCCTCGTTGATCTCCTTGAACCTGTCTTCTGATGCCTTGTCTCCTGCATTACGATCAGGATGGTGCTTCAGGGCCATCTGCCTGAACATTTTCTTTATTTCTTCCTGAGAGGCATCCCGCGGGACGCCGAGTATATCGTAATAATCTTTCACATCAATAGTTCCTTGTCAGGGTAATTGTTGAAGTATATATGAAAAAGAGGCCCAAGGGTACATGTGCTGCTGCACACATACCCCTGAACCCCTCTTGTGTTGAGTCTGACCGTTACTTCTTATCCTTGTCAACGTCCTCAAACTCTGCTTCGACAACTTCTTCCTCGGCAGGTTTGGTGCTTTGGCCCGATCCGTCTGTGGGGCCGCCCTGCTGTGTCTGGGCACCGGTTGACTTATAGAGATGTTCGGCAAGCTTGTGTGACACCTGCGTCAGTTTGTCTGTCGCTGTCTTGATTTCCGCAGGATCCGAGCTCGACTCCTTCAGTTTCTTACAGTGTTCAAGTGCTTCTTCGATATCGCGTTTTTCGTCAGGAGAAATCTTTTCTGCATAATCAGCGAGTGACTTCTCGACCGTGTAAACAAGCGTGTCTGCATTGTTCCTTGCCTCAGCAAGCTGCTTCTTTTTATGATCCTCCTGTCCGTGCTCATCCGCATCGCGCACCATTTTCTTGATTTCTTCCTCAGTAAGCCCGCTCGAAGCCGTTATCCGGATCGACTGCTCTTTGTTTGTGCCGAGGTCTTTGGCCGAGACGTGGAGTATGCCGTTGGCATCAATATCAAAAGAGACCTCGATCTGCGGTACACCCCGGGGAGCCGGAGGGATGCCGATCAGTTCAAAATTGCCGAGGAGTTTGTTGTCAGCCGCCATCTCGCGCTCTCCTTGGCAAATCTTGATCGTAACCGCAGGCTGGTTGTCCGTAGCCGTCGAGAATATCTGGCTCTTTTTTGTTGGTATGGTCGTATTCCTTTCGATGATCTTCGTGAAGATGCCACCCAGGGTCTCAATTCCCAGAGAAAGGGGCGTTACATCCAGAAGCAGCACTTCCTTAACGTCGCCCTTGAGTACCGCCGCCTGGATCGCTGCGCCGACTGCAACCACCTCGTCAGGGTTAACCGTTCGATTGGGCTCCTTACCAAAGAATGACTGTACCGTCTGCTGTACCTTCGGTGTCCTGGTCTGACCCCCGACAAGCAGAACTTCATCAATATTGCCGGCAGAGAGGCCGGCATCGCTAAGGGCGTTCTTGCATGGGCCGATCGTATTATCAAAAAGATCAGCCGTGAGCTGTTCGAACTTTGCCCTGGCTATCTTCATGAGAAGGTGTTTCGGTCCTGTGGCATCAGCAGTTACGAAGGGGAGGTTGATCTCGGTTTCCGTGGCTGTCGATAGCTCGATCTTTGCACGCTCGGCAGCTTCCTTAAGCCTCTGGAGCGCCATCTTGTCATTTTTGAGATCGATGCCCTGGTCTTTCTTGAATTCCTCTACCATCCAGTCGATGATCCTGAGGTCAAAGTCGTCACCGCCGAGAAACGTATCACCGTTCGTTGATTTGACTTCGATGACGCCTTCGCCGATCTCAAGTATCGAGATGTCAAATGTTCCGCCTCCAAGGTCATACACTGCGACCTTTTCTTCCTTCTTTTTATCCATACCATAAGCGAGCGCCGCAGCAGTCGGTTCATTGATGATCCTGAGCACGTTGAGACCTGCAATCCTTCCGGCGTCCTTGGTTGCCTGTCTCTGGCTGTCATTGAAATAGGCGGGCACGGTGATAACCGCCTCTGTTACTTTCTCCCCGAGATAGTCTTCAGCTGCCTGTTTGAGTTTCTGAAGAATCATGGCGGAGACTTCAGGCGGTGAGTATTTCTTGCCAGAGATCTCTACATGAGCATCTCCATTGGACGCTTCAACAATCTTGTACGGCAGCCTTTTCTTCGCATGATCAACCTCGGGGGAGACATATTTCCTGCCCATAAGCCTCTTTATCGAGAAGATGGTGTTTTCCGGGTTGGTGATAGCCTGGCGTTTTGCAATCTGTCCCACAAGGCGCTCACCCTTGTCCGTGATGGCGACGACCGAAGGTGTCGTCCTGGTTCCTTCCTGATTTGGTATAACAACGGGCTCTCCGCCCTGAACTACTGCTACGCATGAGTTTGTGGTTCCCAGGTCAATACCAATTGCCTTTCCCATATTATCTTTCCTCCTCTATGGTATCCTGAATTTTTATTTTAACCGAATCTGCATCCTGCTTTTCGCTGTTTTGAGGCTTGACTGAGACCGAAACAAGTGAAGGTCTCAGCACCTTTTCCCGATACCGATATCCTGCTCTAAACTCCTCTGCGACCATTTTTTCAGGAATGTCTTGCCGCTCTATCTGGGACATGGCATGATGGACCGTAGGGTCAAAAGGCATGCCTTTTGCGGCAATGCGCGTAAGCCCGAACTTCTCGAGCGTGCGCTGAAGTTCTTTGAGCGTTACCTCAACGCCTTGGACCAGACCGGTGTTGGCATCACCGGAGGCGTGTTTCATGGCCAGCTCAAGGTTGTCTATAGCGGGAAGGAGTTCATAGAGCAGTGACTCGTTCCCATAGCGTATGAGGTCTTCCTTTTCCTTGTTGACCCTTTTCCGATAATTTTCAAAGTCTGCGTACAGGCGCAGGTACTTGTTATTCAGTTCTTCGGTCTCCGTGGTCTTTGTTGTTGCATCCGGCTGTTCTACGTCCTCGGATTCAATATCCACCAATTCGAGATCGTCTTCGTTAAAATCTTCTTCTTTCTTGCTGTTCAGACCATTATCTTCCAACATGCACCTTCCTATCGTGAGTAAGAAAAGATATCGGTAATAAATTTTGCTGTCATATCCACCAGATAGATAGCCTGTCCGTAGTTCATCCTGGTTGGGCCGATGATGGCTATTGCGCCGATGGGGCGGCTTCCTTCGCAGTAAGGTGCGGCAACAAAACTGAACTGTTTCAGCTCATCAAGCGGGTTTTCCGACCCGATGAGCACCTGAGGACCGTCCGTGGCAGATATCTTTTCCAGAAGGCTGAGGATTACATGCTTGTCCTCGATGGTTCTGAAAAGCCTGCGGATCCTTTCGATATCACAGAAATCAGGCAGAGTTAGCACTTCGGACAACCCCGATATGAACACATCGCTCTCGGATGCGGAAAAGATATTATTGCAGATCGCCATTGCTTCTCTTATAAGTCCGTCACAGAGTATGCGGTCATTCGCTATTTCCGCAACGATCGTTTTTCTGATATCCTCCAAGGTGTGTCCTGCATAGCGCTCATTTAAGTATCCCGCGAGCCTGTTAAGGTCCTCCCGCGATACTTCCTGCTCCACGGAAATGATCTTGTTCTTGATCACCGCTTCGTCAGTGATCAGCATGACCGCTATCTGGTTTTTTCGGTAAGGAAGCAGCTCAATCCTGCTCAGCATGGTTTGATGAGTATTCAGTGACACAGATATCCCGATATAGTGCGAGAGCTCTGACAGCATGCGCGACGCATTGTCGAGGAATGAATTGATATCTGTTCTGATAAGTTCAAGCTTTCGTATGAGTTCAGAAGCCAGCTCTGCATCGTTATCCGACTTTTCTGCTGTCAGGGCATCCACATAAAAACGATAACCGCTGTCTGTAGGTACCCGGCCCGCCGATGTATGCGGCTGACGAAGGAAGCCCATATCCTCGAGGTCAGACATGATATTGCGGATGGTGGCCGGTGAAAGGCCGATGGGGAACTTCTTCGTAATGGACCTTGAGCCTACCGGACCCGGCGAGCTTATGTAAAGCTGTATAACCGCATGAAGAATCTTTTTGCTGCGATCGTCAAGCACGTTTAGCACTCTCCTTCTTCGAGTGCTAATAATTTAACAGGTTGGCTCAAGACGTGTCAAGCGCAAACAATTATAATTAAAAAACAATAGGTTATATTGATTTACCAATCAAGTTTTCTTGTCATAAGCCTCTGGTACATAGATCTTGGCAGAAATGCATTGCTGTGGATTTCGTCAGAGTAATATCTACACCTTATCTTATGCTTTGTCCTGATCTCTCTGGGGTCTAATTGCTTGGAACCGATCGAAAAGGTCCACCAGTTTCCGGCATATGTTGCTATGGGTGCGGTATAGAGATCGACGACAGGAAATACAGATCGCAGTGTCTCCTGCACCCCGATCACAATATCTTTATGGAAATGGAGTGATTCCGAGAGTGAAACGTACATGCCGTCCGGGGTCAGGCAGTTCTTGACAGAATGGAAGAATTTCTTTGTAAAGAGACTTTTTGCAAATCCTATGATGTCCGTAGAATCGACGATTACAAGATCAATATCCGCTGTCCTTCTCTTTACGAACTCGGCTCCGTCCATGCATTTGATCTGGACCCGTTTATCGGTGATCCCGCATGCCACGCGAGGAAAGAACTTTTGTGATACCTTGATGACATCTTCATCGATCTCAATAAAATAGACCTTCTCAACAGATTTGTGCTTTAGGACTTCTCGGACGGTTCCCCCATCACCGCCGCCGATCACAACCACCGTCTTCGGTTCGGGGTGACTGCACATTACCACATGCGTCAGCATCTCATGGTAAAAGAGTTCGTCCTTTTCCGTAATCTGAACTACCCCGTCCAGTACCAGAATTTTTCCGAAGTGCGGATTCTCAAATACCATGATGTCCTGGAACTCGCTGCGTTTATGATAAAGTATCTTGCTCACTTCGTAGGTATACTGGATAGGCGCATACGGGTCTTTTTCGAAGAATCTGATCATGGGGCCACCTCTCAAATCAGGATAGTTTTCGGTATGGAAAAACCATTAAATTCAGACGCATATGAAATCGTATATGCTCCGCTGGACAGAATGAGCACATAGCTGCCGACAGAAGGTTCAGGGAGCATGACGTCTTTTTCTATGACATCGAAACTGTCGCAGCTCGGGCCGGCAAGTGTCCATTTTCTGGTTTCCCGTGAGCCTTCCACGATGTAGGTATATTTAATACCGCCAACGCTCTCCATGAGCCCGTTGAATACGCCTACATCAAGAGAGAGCCATTCCTCATCACCCCGGGAGGCTTTTCCGATGACGCGCGTGACAAAAATGCCAGCATCACCCACGACGGCCCTGCCAGGCTCAATAAGCACCCGGATTTTTCTCGGAAACTTCTCATAGATCAGTTTATTGATATTTTTATCGATTGCAGAAATGCCGACGACGTCCTTGGTATACCGAATCGGGTAGCCGCCTCCGATGTTCAGAAGTGAAAGTTTGATGCCGGCCTTTTCAGCCCTCTCCCACAGGTCTTTTGCCTTGTTCAGCGCTGAGTTCCAGTTGTAGATGTTCGTGCACTGTGATCCCACATGAAAGGTTATGCCGACGGGGTTCAGGCCTTTTTTCTTAGCAAGAATGAGTAGTTGCTCTGCTTCATCGACTTCAACGGCAAACTTCTTGCTCAGGGGCCATTCGCTTCCCTCGTTCGGGACCGAAAGTCTGACGTACACATTAGTCCCCGGTACATAGTCTCGAAGTTTCAGGACCTCGGCTTCCGAATCGAAGGAATAATACTTAATGCCGGCCTCAGCTGCCATCCTGAGAAACCGGAAGGATTTGATAGGATTACTAGTAATTATCCTTGCACTGGAAACCCCTATGGAAGCAAGGATGTTCAGCTCCCCTTCCGATGCTATCTCAAAACCGATGCCAAGACTGTTAACGAGCTTCAGTACCTCGATATCCGGATTTGCCTTGACGGCATAGAAGACCTCGGCATGCCTGATATGCTTTCCGATATCATGGACTTTCTGACGAACTCTTGCCTTGTCCACCAGAAGGTATGGCGGTTCGATGACTGTGTTCCTGATGAACTCGACCGTTTTCCGGATCGTGGACTTCGTGGTAATCTTTAAATGTGATTTTTCGATTCTGAAACGGTGCTTCATTGTATCTTGTCCTCAGTGAGCAATTATTAAACGGTATTTCCAGGAAAAATTCAATAAAAAGTTCGCCGCGGTTGCACGTGGTCAGATGGAAAGCAGGGATTTGATGCTCAAGGCCATGTCATGCATTTTGAAAGATATCTGAAAGAAGGTGTGATGGAAATGAGCGGGCAGAGGAGGGTGATCGCATTTCCTTATGACAGGCGGTCATTTTGGCTTCCTCGCGGCGAGCAGACGTTTCCCGGCGCTTCTGACCGCTTCGGGTACGTTCTTATTCTTCTCGAGGATGACAAGATCCTTAGTCTTGAGATTGCCCACCAGGCCGATCGATATGCCGGGGGGGGTCTTGGGATTGGTCACCAGGGCAAATACAACGGCATACTTTTTCAGCCACTCCCTGTTCTTGGCAATTCTTCTCAGTGCTTCGTCGCTTATGGATCGGGACCGCGCTATCATCTCGACCTCTGTATCGGTAATCTTCTGATTATCGAGAACGCCGAGCATCACTTCCTTGTTCGTATCCTTGATCAATATCCCCCTGATCTCCCTGCCTCCCTTCATTGCGAGCTGTAATCTCTCAGAAACAGATAATGTTTGAATCTTCTGCAGGATGTTCTGCGTGCGTATCTCCTTCGGACGTTCCGGTTTCGCCGCTGCAGTGGGCGAGCATGTCGGTGTGGGAAGATGAAGGAGGGCCGAGACCGAGTTCCTCACATCTTCGGGAGTATCAGGGTGTGAATGGAGCAGTTCGAGAATCTCGGGCCGGTTGGTGTTCGTCCTTGCGATTTCCTGAAAAAGGGACGGGTCTAAGGCATCGTCGGTAAGTATCTCTATGACATCTTTAGACGCGACGGAAAAATCAATGCCGATCAGGATCCTAGACTCTTCCAAGATCTTTTCTCCTGAGGTGAATGAAATATTCTCTATTACCCTTCTGTCCGGGAACAGGAGAGTCACAGATACCGATGACGGAAAGTCCTGAAGCCTCTGAGAATTCACATATTCTGTTCACGGCAGAGAGACGCATTGTCTCATTCCTGACGATGCCTCCTTTTTCTACCATTTTTCTGTCCAGCTCGAACTGAGGCTTTATAAGTGCAATCACATCCCCGCTGTCATGCAAAAAATCGTGCACTCGGGGAAGCACCTTGGTGAGGGAGATAAACGACACGTCAATCACGATGAGATCGACTGTTTCCGGGATGCGTTCTTTTTCAAGGTAACGGATATTTGTTTTTTCGTAGAGAATGACCCGGCGGTTGTTTCTCAATGACCAGTCCAGTTGTCCATATCCCACATCTACCGCGTATACTTTTGCCGCGCCCCGCTCAAGCACACAATCCGTGAAGCCGCCGGTAGAGCACCCGATGTCCATGACGGTTTTACCGGAAGGGTTTACGTTAAAAATTTCCAGTGCCGCAGCGAGCTTTATGCCGCCCCGGCTGACATACGGGATATCGTTTTCCTGCAGGACAACGTCTGCATCGATAGGAATGAGCGCTCCGGCCTTGGAGACTTTCTGTCTGTCGACAAGCACATGTCCGGCCATAATCAGCGCTTTTGCCCGCTCCCTGCTCTTCACGATTCCTCTGTCAACAATTATCTTATCGAGCCTTTCTTTTTGTTTCATGTACTCTGTGTGCGAGCAGATACTGTTTTCTTCTATTATAATGAAAAACGAGGTTTTCGTGAGAACATCGCAGGGAAAGACCCTCTCTGGACAGGGAATTAAGAAATCAGAAAAGGCTCTTTGGTAAAGGCATGGGCTGTCTCGTAGAGACCGTCTTCGTCAAGTCCGTATATGGCCCTCAAGCGTTCCATGCCACCCTGTTCAACGAAGAAATCGGGGATCCCGACCCTTTTTACCATAACAGAGAACTTTCCGGCATCAGCAAGACATTCCATGACAGCACTGCCAAAGCCTCCCTGTAGTACATTTTCCTCTATCGTTATGATCCTGGGGACGCGGGAAGTGATGTTCAGAATGAGATCACGGTCGAGCGGTTTTATAAAGCGTGCATTGACAACAGCAGCATGAATGTCCACAGTCTCGAGGCGTTCCGCAGCCCTGATCGCTGCAAATGCCGTGTTGCCTGCCGCCATGAAAACAACATCAGAGCCGTCTCTCAGCATTTCGGCTCTGCCCAGAGAAATAGGGACGCTTGGCGAGGCAAGATGCGGAGCTATTCCCCGCGGGTATCTGATGGCTGAAGGACCGTCATGATCCAGGGCCCATGCAAGCATAAGCATCAGCTCATCGGTGTCCTTCGGCGCAAGAACCATGAGGTTTGGGATGTGTCTCAGAAAAGATATATCAAATACCCCGTGATGCGTCGGCCCATCCTCCCCGACGAAGCCGCAGCGGTCAATGGCAAAGACAACCGGGAGCTTCTGCAGACAAACATCATGGACGATCTGATCATACGCGCGCTGAAGGAAGGTCGAGTAGACAGCAACAACAGGCCTGAGACCTCCTGATGCCAGTCCGGCGGCAAAGGTGACAGCATGCTGTTCTGCGATGCCGACATCATAGATCCGATTGGGAAACTGTTCAGCAAAACAATCAAGCCCGGTTCCTTCTTTCATCGCTGCAGTAATGGCGATAATGCGGGAGTCTTTTTCGGCAAGCGTGGACAGACACCTGCCAAAGGCTGCACTGTAGCTGACAGCCCCTATGCTTATCGGGGATCCTGTTTCCACCTCAAAAGGACCGACGCCATGGAACACGCACGGATCTTTTTCAGAAAACTCGTATCCCTTGCCTTTTTTCGTAATGACATGGACTAGGGTAGGCGAGGTGGATGATTTTATCCTCTTCAGGGTTTCGATAAGCTGTTCGATGTCGTGGCCGTCAATAGGACCGATATAGTCGAAGCCAAGCTCCTCAAAAAGCATGCCGGGAAGCAGTATGCCTTTCAAGGTCTCCTCTGCCTTCTGCGCTATTTTCGCAACCTGACCGCCAAGGCGAGGTATGCTTTCAAGGAAAGATTTTGTCTCTTTCTTGAACCTCCGGTACCGTTCGTCCGTGAGTATTCTGTTCATGTATGATGACAGTGCCCCCACGTTCGGCGATATAGACATTTCGTTGTCATTCAGGACGACAATGAGGTCTTTTTTTAAATGTCCTGCGTTGTTCAACCCTTCAAAGGCCAATCCGCCTGAAAGCGCACCGTCACCAATCACGGCGATCACCTTGCAATCTTTATGGTTTCTGTCCCTAGCCTCGAGGATGCCCAAAGCAGCAGAAATAGAAGTTGAGCTGTGGCCAGTTCCAAAAGGATCATGAAGTGATTCTGATATTTTCGGAAACCCCGAGATCCCTTGATATTTTCTGATGGATGAAAAAAGATTCTTTCTTCCGGTGAGGACCTTATGGGCATATGACTGATGGCCAACATCCCAGACGATCTTGTCCTCAGGCGAATGAAAAACATAATGGAGCGCGATGGTTATTTCGACAATGCCGAGGTTTGATGCAAGATGTCCGCCATTCGCAGAAACAGTTCGTATGATCAGGGTCCTGAGTTCCTGGGCAAGCGCGGTGAGTTCGTCGGCAGTAAGGGTTTTCAGGTCGTCGGGAGAAGAAATTCTGTCAAGGACCATCAGCTCCTCCTTGTAAGAACATAATCCGCTATCTTTCTGAGCGTGTCAGCCTCAGAAGAGAAGAGCGAAAGCGCTGCATGTGCATTGGCAATAAGATTTTCCGCTATTTCCTTTGATTTGTGCAAGCCATACAGACGCGGGTATGTCATTTTCTTAATCTTTTCGTCTCCCCCTACCATCTTCCCGAGTTCCTCGGTGACGCCTTCGATATCCAGGATATCATCGATCACCTGGAAGGCAAGGCCGACATGCTCGCCATACATGCTCAATGCTTCGAGGATCTCTTGATCGCTGCCGAACAGGATGGGTCCCATGCGAACGGATGCCCTGAGCAGGGCACCGGTCTTACGGGTATGGATGAAATGCAGCGTTTCCGTATCGGGCTCCTTTTTTTCAGAGAGAATATCCTGAACCTGTCCCGCTACCATGCCATCGAGCCCCGAGGCAAGGGCGACCTCTCTCAGTGCAAGCAACAGTCTGAGCGGCGTGATCCTGGATGAGAGGGAGGGATCCGACAGGATGGCAAACGCATCGGTAAGCAGTGCGTCTCCCGCGAGAATGGCGATTGCCTCTCCGAATACCTTGTGATTTGTGGGTTTGCCTCGACGCAGGTCATCGTTATCCATGGAAGGCAGGTCATCATGGATGAGTGAATAGGTGTGGATCAGCTCGAGTGTCGACGCATAGGGTACGATATCGGCAGGGTCGCCTCCGCAGGTCTCATAGGCGGCGAGGGCAAGGACGGGACGGACGCGTTTGCCACCAGCAAAGAGAGAATAGCGCATTGCTTCCTGCAGGACAGGAGGCGTATGCGGATTTCTGTAGTATTCTTTCAAGAATGTGTCTACGAGGTCCCGCTTTTCGTGAAGATATTTCTTGATATCCATAGTTTTTCTGGAACGCGCCAGGTCAGAAACACATCGTTAGCTGCGTGTCGCTGGTATGCTTTTATTCATTCCCATTCGATTGTCCCGGGGGGTTTTGAGGTAATGTCGAAGACGACCCTGTTTACGCCTTTGACTTCATTGATGATCCTGTTCGAGATGCTTCCCATTACCTCGTAGGGCAGCTTCGCCCAGTCGGCAGTCATGCCGTCAAGGCTTGTTACTGCCCTGACAGAGACCACATTCTCATAGGTGCGTTCGTCACCCATGACCCCGACACTCTTGATCGGAAGAATGACGGCAAAGGCCTGCCATATCTCACGATACAGACCAGCCGCCTTTATCTCCTCCAACACGATTGCATCAGCTTCCCTAAGTATGTTCAGCTTGTTCTCTGTTATATCACTGATGCAGCGGATGGCCAGCCCGGGGCCAGGGAACGGATGCCGCCAGCAGATCTCTTCGGAAAGCCCGAGCTCTTCTCCGAGAACTCTTACCTCATCCTTAAATAGCTCCCTCAGCGGCTCAATGAGCTGGAGTTGCATCACCTCCGGGAGTCCCCCGACATTGTGGTGGCTCTTGATCACCGCAGAAGGGCCCTTGAACGAGACACTCTCAATAACATCAGGATAGAGCGTTCCCTGGGCAAGAAATTCCGCACCTCGTATTTTCCTCGCCTCCTCCTCAAAAACCGCTATGAACTCATTGCCGATTATTTTTCGTTTCTTCTCGGGGTCCGTGATTCCCTTGAGCTTATGCAGAAAACGTTTCCGGGCATCGATATGGATGAGCTTCAAACGAAAGTGACCTTCGAAGGTCTTCTTTACTTTTTCGGCCTCGCCTTTCCGCAGCAGACCATTGTCTACGAATATGCAGGTAAGTTTTTCGCCGATAGCCTTATGCACCAGAAGTGCAACCACTGAGGAGTCAACACCACCACTCAGTGCGCAAACCACCTTTTTCCTGCCTACCATTTGGCGAATAGCTGTGGTAGACCACTCGACGAACGACGACATCTCCCATGTAGGTCTGCACCCGCAGATAGTATAAACGAAATTGTGCAGGATGCGGGTACCTTCGTCAGTATGTACGACTTCAGGATGAAACTGAAGGGCGTAAAAATGTCTTTGGGCATCAGCCATTGCGGCAACCGGCGAATTGGCCGTACGAGCGATAACGGAAAAACCTTTCGGGAGTTTTTCTATCCTGTCACCGTGACTCATCCAGACCTTGGACTTCTGGGATATGCCCCAGAGGAAGTCCGCGTCATCATCGACGATCAGCTCAGCGCTGCCGTATTCTCGTTTGCTTGAGCGGGCAACTTTACCAGACAGATGATGTGCCATCAACTGCATGCCATAACAGATTCCAAGGACCGGAATCCCGAGTTTAAATACCGCAAGGTCAGGAGCAGGAGCTCCTTTGTCATAAACACTAGAAGGACCACCGGAAAGGACTATGCCTTTCGGGTTGAATGCCCGGATCTTCTCCATGGGAGCATTGAACGGGAATATTTCAGAATAGACTTTGCCCTCGCGAATCCTCCGCGCGATAAGCTGTGTGTATTGTGAGCCAAAATCAAGGACCAATATTTTATCGGTAAGCATGGCTAATCTCTTTCTTGGGGTAAGGGCAGACCGTTACCACTCAGGCCTGTAGTTGGGGGCTTCCTTGGTAATAATGACGTCATGGACATGACTTTCCCTGAGGCCGGCATTCGTAATCTGAACGAAATGCGCCTTTTTACGGAAAGAAACAAGGTCCTTAGCGCCGCAGTAACCCATGCCTGAGCGGAGACCGCCGAGAAGCTGGTGAGCGGTCTGGGCAAGAGAGCCCTTGTGCGGAACCCTGCCTTCCACTCCCTCAGGCACAAGCTTCTGGGGTTCAACGCCTTCCTGCTGGTAACGGTCCTTCGCTCCCTGTGCCATGGCACCGATAGATCCCATGCCGCGGTAGACCTTATAACTTCTTCCCTGGAAGAGGACGATCTCACCGGGTGATTCATCCGTACCAGCGAAGAGACTGCCGATCATGACGGAACTTGCTCCTGCCGCGAGTGCTTTTGCTATATCCCCGGAATATTTTATGCCGCCATCGGCGATTAGCGGTATATTAAGCCTGCCCGCAACTGCGTAGCAGTCCATGATCGCGGTAAGCTGCGGAACTCCAGCGCCGGCAACAATCCGCGTGGTGCAGATCGAACCGGGGCCAATGCCGATCTTAATTGCGTCTGCACCGGCCTTGATAAGGTCGGCTGTTCCCTCTGCGGTGGCCACATTGCCGGCGATCACCTCGATGTCGTATTTCTTTTTTATCATCTTCAGCGTCGACAAAACCCCTTTTGAGTGACCATGCGCCGTGTCAATAACAAGGACATCGACGCCTGCACTGATCAGAAGCTTCGCCCTTTCCGTGGTATCTTCCCCGGTGCCAATTGCCGCTCCAACCATAAGCCTGCCATGACTGTCCTTGCATGAGTTAGGATACTTTTTGCGCTTCTCGATGTCCTTGATCGTGATCAGTCCCTTGAGACGGTATTCCTTATCAACAATAGGAAGCTTTTCGATTTTGTATTTGTTCAGAAGGTCTTTTGCCTCTTCCAACGTTGTGCCAATGCCAGCAGTGATAAGCCGCTCCTTGGTCATGATTTCAGATACCTTCTTGTGCTGCTTTTTCTCGAATCTGAGATCCCTGTTCGTCAGAATCCCGACGAGTTTGCCGTTCACGGTTACCGGAACTCCGGAGATCTTATAGTGTTCCATGAGCGCAGTCGCATCAGATACCGGTGCGTCCGGACCAACCGTGATCGGGTCTATGATCATGCCACTTTCCGATTTCTTCACCTTATCGATCTCCAGGGCTTGTCTTTCTGGAGTCATGGCCCGGTGAACAATACCAATGCCGCCTTCGCGGGCGATCGCTATCGCCATTGAGGCTTCGGTGACCGTGTCCATGGCTGAGGTGAGGAGAGGCACGTTCAATCGAATCTTTCTGGTGAGGTTCGTATGGATGTCAACATCCTTGGGCTGCACTTCGGATTTTGCCGGGAGCAGCAATACATCATCAAAGGTAAGGCCGGATTTGATCTTATCAGACATGGAAATCTCCTGGATATTTTCCAAAATTTTACCATGCTGAGATTTGAGAAAGCAAACACCCAAAAAATCACTTGACTTATCTAAATACCGGTGGGATATACTTTTACGTCGGCCATTCTCCGGACAATGGGGGACATGACAGGCAGCAAAAAGGGCTTTGCAGAAATCCCCGGTTATTGCTATAATGACGCCGGCAACAGAAGACAACTTTTTCCCTGTCAGCAAGCAGAATCTTAAAAAGAGAAAGGGGGTGAAAAGATGAAGAAGACAGTATTATTTATTGCATTGCTTGTTATCGTAGCATTTGTAGGAAGCGCTCTGGCAGTGCCTCCCGGAAAGACGGTAGAGTTCGCGGGTGGCAGCGCAGGCAAAGTCGTGTTTGACGGCAAGGCTCATGCAGACAAAGGTCTGAAGTGCAATGACTGCCATACCAAGATCTTCCCGATGAAGAAGGGTGGTACCTTCACCATGGCTGACATGAACGCAGGCAAGAATTGCGGCGAGTGCCACAACGGCACCAAGGCATTCAAGAGCAGCGATGCGGCGAATTGCGGCAAATGCCACAAGAAATAATCTTTATTTGGTCTTAAAAAAAGCCCCCTGAAGAATCAGGGGGCTTTTTTTTTGCGCGAAGTGGAGCTGAATGCTAAATTCTGCTCAGCCAGGAATCATACTTCTTGTTTCGCCCCTTTACGATGTCAAAGAATATCGACTGAAGTTTTTTTGTGATCTTGCCGCGGCTGCCAATACCGATCCGTCTGCCGTCAATCTCCCTGATCGGGGTAACTTCCGCAGCGGTACCCGTAAGAAAGGCCTCATCCGCAATATAGATCTCATCCCGGGTGAAACGTTCCTCAAGCACTGGTATCTTGTTGTCCCGGGCGACCGTGATGATACTGTCCCTGGTGATACCTTCAAGGATTGTCGTAACGGGAGTCGTCTTTATCCTGTTGTTTCGCACGATGAAAATGTTCTCCCCGCTTCCCTCGGAAACATATCCTTCCGGGTCCAGGAACAGGGCTTCATCATAACCGCAGGAAATAGCCTCTATCTTTGCTATCTGTGAATTGACGTAGTAGCCACAGACCTTGGCACGTGTCATTGATGAGTTCACGTGATTCCTGGTGAAGGACGAAACTTTTATCTTTATGCCTTTCTCCAGCCCTTCATCACCGAGGTAAGCACCCCAGGGCCATACGGCGATTGCTACACTGATCGGGTTACCCTTGGGATAGAGCCCCATGGCGCCGCAGCCGATGTATACAAGCGGCCTGATATAGCACTCTCTGAGTTTATTCGCATGAACGGTATTGATAATAGCCTTGCGAATTTCTTCTTTTGAATATGGGATCGCAATGTTAAAAATATGTGATGAGGAGAAAAGCCTGTCAATATGCTCGTCAAGGCGGAAGATGGCAGAGCCTTTTTCAGTTTTGTAGCAACGAATGCCCTCGAACACGCCAAGGCCATAGTGCAAGGTATGTGTAAGGATATGAACCGTTGCCCTGTCCCAGTCAACGAGCTTCCCATCCATCCAGATTTTATCACACTTCTGAATCATTGGAGATTATTTAAACAGGACAGATAGTATGCTGTCAACTCATAATTAACCGGATAATTACATTTTTTCGGGAGCGCTGACACCCAGAATGCCCAACGCGTCGCTCAATACAATTTTTACGCCTCTGCAAAGAGAAAGACGCGCACGAGACAGAACAGGGTCGTCACCAATGACCCTGTGGTTATGGTAATAGGTATGGAACATTCCCGCCAGTTCCTGCAGATAGAATGTTATCCGGTGGGGTTCAAAAGAGCGGGCCGCGTTTTCCAGGACCATGGGGTATGTGAGAAGTTTCTTTATCAAGCTAAGTTCCGCAGGTGCTGTGAGCTGTGACAGATCTGTTCCATGCCCCGCCTCGATCCCTTGTCCCGGAGCATTGGCAAGTATGCTGCTGATCCGTGCGTTAGCATATTGTACGTAAAAGACGGGATTTTCCGCAGAGGTCGCGGTCACGACGTCCAGATCAAAGTCCAGATGGCTGTCGGCTTTTCTGGTGAGAAAGATGAACTTGGTGGTGTCTGCACCAACGAGGTTGATCATGTCGCTCAGTGTGACAAAGGTGCCTGCCCGTTTTGACATCTGAAATGGTTCTCCATGCTTCAAGAGATTGACCATCTGGACAAGGATAACCTTGAACTTCGTAATATCGTAGCCGAAGGCCTGCATTACCGATTCGATCCTGGATATATAACCATGGTGGTCTGCACCCCAGACATCGATAATGATGTCATACCCCCTGTCCAGCTTGTTTTTGTGATAGGCGATATCTGACGCAAAATAGGTATATTCCCCATCACGTTTGATGACGACCCTGTCCTTGTCATCCTTGAACGCTGTTGAGCGGAACCAGACAGCGTGGTCGTGCTCATAGATGAATCCTTTCTGTTTAAGGGCGTCGATTGCACTCGTGACCGCTCCTTTCGCAAATATCTCTTTTTCACTCACCCAAGAGTCGAACTCCTTTACACCAAATCGCCTGAGATCTCTCCCGATCAGCACAAGCATTCTTTTATAGGTCCATGATGTAATATCAAGACCGCACGCATCAAAACGAGCCCCCTTGTACCTCTCTCCGGTCTCAGCAAGGAGCGCTGCTGCTTCATCATCAATATACTGTCCGCGGTAACCATCCTCAGGAAATGTCACGTCGCTGCCGAGCATCTGCTGATACCTCGCATAAACCGAAAGTCCGAGCAGTTTTACCTGCCTTCCGGCATCGTTGAGGTAATACTCGCGATCAACCCTGAACCCTGATTCTTCAAGGAGGTTGCACAGTGCGTTACCCACTGCTGCACCGCGTGCATGACCGATATGAAGAGGTCCGGTCGGGTTTGCGCTTACAAACTCGACGAGAACCCTTTTTCCTTCGCCGATATTTTCACGCAGATATGACTTCTCTGCTCTGAGAAGCTGCTCTAGCGAGGAGTATAGGTATGATTTTGTAAAGGTAAAGTTGATGAACCCCGGACCTGCAATCTCGATCTTTTCGAGGATACCGCTGTTTTTCAGTCTGCTGGCAATATCTTCTGCTATCTTTTTGGGTGGTTTTTTCAGGACTTTTGCCAGTCCCATGGCAACGGGCGTCGAAAGGTCGCCGAACGATTCCTCACGGGGCACCTCTATCTCAAAGGGCTGACGCGTCGACACATGGAGCGCATCGAGGGCCTCTACCAAAAGTGCTGCAACATCTCTCTTCATGGAGATACAGTGTAAATGCCGTTTCTTCTGAATGTCAACAGTATGTTTACGGATGGTTCGGACACCGGACAGGCACTGTCGCTGGTTTTCCGGACTTTCTTATTGCGAATGAAATGAAAAGAAACATATCAGCAGATATTGTGTATAATATCAAACATTTATGTATGACAGAGGAGAAGTTTTGTGAAGATAGCTATCATCGGCCTTGCCAACACTGGAAAAACCACGATCTTCAATGCACTCACGGGACAGAATCTTGAGACCACGGTCTATCCGACCATGAACGCTGAGGCGCATATGGGAGTGGTCAAAGTGCCTGATGTGCGTATTGACAAGCTTGCTGAGATCTATAGACCCAAAAAGATAACCTATGCAACAGTAGAATACATTGACTATATCGGTCTAACGAAGGGAGACATGGATCAGAACCGCAAGGTCTTCGATCTCATCAAGGATGCCGACGCAGTTGTTCATGTGGTGCGGGGATTTGCGGATGAAGAGATCGTCCACCCGCTCGAGTCTCTTGATGCCCGCAGGGATGCAGAAACTCTGGAACTCGAAATGGTCTTTGGTGATCTAGAACTCGTTGACAAGAGGCTTCAGAGAATGGATGAGGGAATGAAGCGGGGGAAGAAACCCGAGGAAACAGAGAAGAGGGTTCTCCTCAAATGCAAGAATGCTCTTGAGCAGGAAAAGCCCCTGAGGGATATTGAATTTTCAGAGGAAGAAGAAAAATCCATGCGTCACCTTCAGTTCATGTCCATAAAGCCGGAGGTCATTGCGCTGAATATCTCCGAGGCTGATCTGAACACGGAAGGAGCATCTCAACAGATTACAGAACTGCAGTCTTTATATCAGGGGAAACAGGTCAAGGTAATAAGCCTCTGCGGTAAAATCGAGATGGAAATAGCCCAGCTTTCTGCGGGAGAGGCCAGAGCGTTTCTTGATGACCTTGGCATCGAGGAGCCTGCCCTCAACAAATTGATCCATGTATCATATGATCTGCTCGGGCTCATATCTTTCCTTACCTGTGGGGAGGATGAGGTCCGCGCATGGACGATCAGCAAAGGCATGAACGCCCAGCTTGCCGCGGGGAAAATACACTCTGACATTGAACGCGGTTTTATCCGCGCCGAGGTGGTCTCTTACGACGATTTTGTTGCCCAGGGAGGGATGTCAGGAGCACGGGAGAAAGGACAGCTCAGACTCGAAGGGAAGACCTATGAAGTCAGGGATGGCGATATAATAAATTTCAGGTTCAATGTGTAGCGGCTCAAGTGCTTGTACTATTGGTATGTTTTGATACAATTGGATAGGGAAATGAAAAGCGTAATATGAAGGCCGATGATATCTTGAGTGCGAGTGTTCAAGCGATGAAAAGTCTTCTGGGGCCTGACAGCGTTACAGAGGCGATCAAACGGGCACGAGGCCGGGACGAGGAGACGAATGTAGCCTTGCTCGATACCTACCGGGTGCAGATCAATGACGTGGTGCGATCGATATGTGAGACGGGAGATCCTCATGGCATCATTCGTGAAATATCCATCGATCTGAAGGACGCACTGGTCATCAGATATCTCAAAAACAGGGAGATGTTCATGCAAACATTTCCTGACGGGATCGAGGGAATCGATCCGGATCCTGCATCGATCTGGGCTGCGATCATGATTTCGCCTCAGGACGAAGCAGAGTATTCTTGCTGATCCGCAAGCCCTGGTCGGGAACGACGGACATGGATGAGATAGAGGAGCTTATTCGCAAATACGGCCTTGATGAAGACCTGGAACATGTGATCATTCCGTTTCGCTCAGAAGACGGAGGCATGAGGCGCTGTTTTTTGCTGAAGCGGCGGTTCCTGAGGATTGTGTTCAATGAGGGCCACTTTCACGATTATCCCCTGGAAGAGGTCATAGAAGCGACAGTTTTGTATCCCAGCATGCCTTTACGGGAATCGATTTTACTGGTACATCATGAACCCGAGGCACAGGATACCGAAGATACTATGGAAATACGAGGTGAAGGTGAAAAAAAGAATACTGATTAATGCGTTGCATCCCGAGGAAAAGCGTGTTGCCATCGTCGAGGGCGATACGCTCATAGATTTCTATGTAGAGACCGCCGGCAAGGAGCATCTCAAGGGAAATATCTATAAGGCGAAAGTTGCACGGGTGGAGCCGGGACTCCAGGCTGCTTTTGTCGACTTCGGGCAGAAGAAGCACGGGTTTCTGCAGCTTCGCGAGATCAAGCCCGAGTTCTATCAGCACAGGCTCGAAAGCAGTAAGCGAGCCAGGATACAGGATGTAATATCAAAGGGCCATGAATTGATCGTCCAGGTCGAGAAAGATGAGCGTGATACAAAAGGTGCCAGCCTGACGACCTATATTTCCATCCCCGGACGGTATATCGTGATGATGCCGGGACAGGAGAAGGTTGGTGTCTCACGAAAGATCGAGGATAGGGAGGATAGGGGCAGGCTGAAGGAGATTTTCAGCTCGCTGAAGCTGCCGAAGAAGATGGGGTTTATTCTGAGAACAGCAGGGAGCGATAAGACAGAGGAGGACCTTGATAACGACCTCAAGTACCTCACGAAGCTCTGGAGCAAGATTCAGGCTGAATCAAAGAAGGCGCATGCGCCGGCTCTGATCTATAAAGAGCAGGATTTTGCGGTCAAGACCGTGCGCGACTATCTCACTTCTGACGTGGTCGAGGTGCTGATCGACGACCCTGATGCGTTCAAGAAAACCAAGGAATTCCTCAGAAAGACTATTCCCTGGAGAAAGATCAACATCACGCTCTATAAAGATAAAAGGCCGATATTCGGGAAAGATCGCATCGAGGAGCAGATTGCCAAGGTCTATGAGCATTACGTTTATCTCCCTTCGCGGGGGTATATCGTCATTGATAAGACCGAAGCGCTTACTGCCATCGATGTCAACTCGGGCAGGTCCCGGAAAGAAGAACATATCGAAGCAACAGCCCTCAGAACGAACCTTGAAGCTGCTGACGAGATAGCCCGTCAGCTCAGGCTTCGTGACCTGGGGGGGCTGATTGTGATCGATTTCATAGATATGGAATCTTCAAAGAACAGGCGCGAGGTCGAGCAGCGCCTGAGGGATGCGATGAATCCGGACAAGGCCCATTTTGAGATGACTGCAATCTCGAAATTCGGCATCATTGAAATGACGCGGGAGCGCATGCGGCCCGCATATCAGGAATCGGTTCAGCGTAAATGCGAACTTTGTGCTGGGACCGGCGTTATTAAGAGCGCTGAGATGGTGGCGGTCAGTGCACTGCGTGAGATCCACGTTCATGCGACCAAGGAAGGTGTCAAGGGCATTGCGTGTCGGCTTCCGGTGGAGAGCATGAATTACATGGTCAACACCTGGCGGAAGGAAATTTCTGACACGGAAAAAGAATTCAACGTGCCGATCACCCTTATCGCCGATCCCGGTCTTCTGCCGGGACAGTATAAGATTGCGGCTGAGCATCCTGCTGATAAGGAACCGGCACGGACAGAACAGCGCCATCACAAGCAACCGCAGTACAAGTCGGACATGCCGCCGGAGGCCAAGAGAACGGAAGAAACTTCCGAGTATCCTGCACAGGATGAAGAAATTGTTCCCGCCGCACAACAGGAGCAGAAACGGCGAAGAAAATGGAGGCCGCGACGAGGAAAGAGAGGTACCCGAAAAGGAGAAACAGCTGCGCAGGCACCTGTCGAAACAGTTGCTGAAGAAATCCTGTCTGATCCGATCCGGGAAGGGATTTGACAGTTATTCCTCTGCATTCTTATGTGCTTTCTGCATGACTGTACAGTGATGCTCTCACCATATTCAGCGTAAGATACGCTGAGCGTATCGGCGCGGAAGATGCTCACTGTTGAGACATTAATTGCCGGAAAGGATCATTATGCTCATCACTGTGGTCGTAATTCTTGAGCCGGACAGGTCATGTCAATTGCAAAAAAATCGCGGTGAATGCGTGAGGGGTAGGGTAAGACATTTAAGATGGTATTAAGAGCGAAAAGACGAACCTTCGCATAATGCATGAATAAGCTGACCTAGCCGGGGATGGATAGGATCACTTACCCGTTAGAGACCGAACGGTATCAAGAACCTTTTCCATGCCGACTGTTACTGTTTCGCGGGTTTTTCTATCTTTTATCTCTATAAGACCTTCCTTGAGATTTTTCTCGCCAAGAATAATCTGGGTGGGAATGCCGATAAGGTCAGCATCCTTAAACTTGACCCCGGCACGTTCTTCCCTGTCATCCAGGAGCACATCGATGCGATTATTTATCAATCCGTGGTACAGCCTTTCTGCAGATTCCTTGGTCATGGTATCGTTCATGTTCAGCGGAATAAGCTCAACATCGAATGGGGCAATGGATCTCGGCCAGATCATGCCGTCCTTGTCATTATTCTGTTCAATGGCTGCAGCAGCGATGCGGGCAGGACCAATGCCGTAGCTGCCCATGACAATCGGTTTTTCGTTGCCGCTTTCGTCAAGAAAGACCGCCCTCAATGCAGATGAATATTTCGTCCCAAGCTTGAAGATATTGCCGATCTCGATGACACGCTCAACGGTGAGTTCAGCGCCGCAGGCGGTACAGGAATCTCCCTGACGGGCAATATGGATATCGTGCCATTCCGCAGAGAAGTCCCTGTCAGCCTTAATGCCCTTCATGTGATAATGCTGCCTGTTTGCACCGCCGATATACGTGCCCTCTTTCAGGCAGGTGTCTGCAATAACCCTGATATTTTCGTGCCCCATTGGTCCGATGAAACCCGCTTCTACTCCAAGAATATCTTTCACTTCGCTCTTTTGGGCCGGACGATGTCCGCCGATGACTCTTGCCAGCTTTTTTTCATGTACTTCCTGATCGCCCCGCACCAGCGCAAGCACCGGCCCTTTCTCTGAGATCATCAGGACGCTCTTGATGAAATACTCTGGGGTGAACTTGAGGAACCTCGATACTTCCTGGAGCGTCCTCTTTTCCGGGGTATGCACCTCTTCAGGCTGCCATGCCTTGTCAGCTATGCCGACCGGTGCAGAGCATGCGAGCTCGACGTTGGCCGCATATCCGCACTTCGGGCAGAGAGCTACCTGATCTTCACCAGCTGGACTCGGCGCCATAAACTCATGGGAATAGCCGCCGCCCATCATTCCCGGGTCAGATTCAACCTGCATGAATTTCAGGCCGCATCTGTTATATATTCGGTGATACGCTTCTGCATGCAGGCGGTAATTATTGTCGAGGCCCTTTTCATCGACGTCAAAACTATAACTGTCTTTCATGATGAACTCCCGGGTCCTGAGTACGCCGCTTTTCGGCCTTGCCTCGTCTCTCAGCTTTGTCTGTATCTGATACCATGTCTGTGGCAAGTCACGGTACGAGCGTATCTCTCTTGATGCCAGCCAGGTCATAATCTCCTCATGAGTCATACCAAGGCAGAAGTCACGATCGTTGCGGTCTTTCAACCGAAACATTTCACCGCCGATGGCATCCCAGCGCCCCGTCTGCTGCCAGACCTCGGCAGGATGGAGGACCGGCATCGAAATCTCTTGTGCTCCAATGGCGTCCATCTCTTCCTTGAGTATCGTATTGATTTTTCCCAGCACTCTCCATCCGAGCGGTAGGAATATATATAGGCCGGCGGCAAGCTGTCGAACATAGCCTGCCCGGAGCATGAGGATATGGCTCACCGCTTCAGCATCTGATGGAGCTTCCCTCAACGTAGGTATGAACATCCTCGAAAATCGCATGCGTTCCTCCCAAGAAAAGTAATGTTTAGCCTACTGTATTAGGAAAGGAGAGTCAAGATAATGACCTCTGCTCTGCAAAGAGACAGCGCTCAGTCCCGAACTTTAAAAAAAGGCCATATCATGGTAGAGTATTATCAATTTTCCCCAAGGAGTGATGTAACGTGCAGAGAGTGCCGCTGACACCGAATGGTTATAAAAAGCTGCAGGAAGAACTTGAACGACTGCTGAAGGTGGACAGGCCGAAGAACATTCAGGCTATTGCCGAGGCGAGGGCCCATGGTGATCTCTCCGAGAATGCGGAATACCATGCCGCGAGAGAACAGCAGTCTTTTATCGAAGGAAGAATACAGGAGCTCAAGGCAAAAATTGCCATGGCTCAGGTGATCGACCCGGCGACCATAAAACAGACCAGCGCGGCTTTCGGCGCAACGGTCAAGGTCCTTGATGTCGAAGCGGATGTGGAGTATATCTTCAATCTTGTAGGTCCTGAGGAGGCTAACGTCAAGTTGGGGAAGATTTCGATCAGCTCGCCGGTCGGCAGAGCGCTTATCGGAAAAGATGTCGGTGATTCAGTTACCATCAAGGCCCCCGCCAGAACAATTGAATATGAGATTTTAGAGATAAGTTTTGAGTAGATCATTTACGGCTGTAATCAGCGAAAACCGTCCCGTCCATGCTGCCCATAACCTCCTGACCGTAGCCGTTCCTGGGAGCATGCCTGTTCCTCAACCAGGGCAATTCTTCATGATCGAGGTGAACAAGGGAACCGATCCGCTTCTCAAACGTGCCTTCAGCCTTTTCAGAAAAACAGGAGACGGTCTGCAGATCCTCTACCGGGTGAGGGGAAAAGGCACGGGGATCCTGAGAAACATGAAGGAGGGGGCATCTCTTGACATGCTCGGACCCCTGGGAAATTTCTACCCGTTACCTTCCGAAGACCAGACCCCGCTGATCATAGCAGGAGGTATCGGCATAGCATCGGTATTCTCGCTGATAGAACGACTTGCAGGCAAGGCAATTGTTTTTTACGGAGCCCGCACGCAAGATGACCTTCTCATGCTAAATGAAGTGAGGGAATATGCACATGATGTGATCGTGAGTACAGACGACGGCTCGGCAGGCAGAAAAGGAACGGCTGCTGAAACGTTAAGATCGTTTCTTCCCTCATATGCTTCCTCACCGACTCAGTTCTGTATCTACGCCTGTGGACCCCATCCTTTACTGAAAGCCCTTTCCCAGACGACAAAAGAATTCAGAATACGGGCCTATGTCTCCATGGAAGAACATATGGCGTGCGGGATAGGCGCCTGCCTTGGCTGTGTGGTAAAGACTCATGATGGCTATAAAAGGGTCTGCAAGGAGGGACCTGTCATGACCGCCACGGAGATCGTCTGGTGACCGCGGATATTTCTGTAAAGATAGGGAATCTGGAGCTAAAGAACCCGGTGATGACAGCCTCAGGCACGTTCGGATACGGTGAAGAGTATGCTGAGTTCCTGGACCTGAGCAGACTTGGCGCCGTGGTGGTAAAAGGCCTGTCTCTTATGCCGAAAGAGGGCAACCCACCACCGAGAATAGTGGAAACAGCCTCAGGCATGCTGAATGCTATCGGTCTCCAGAATATCGGTATCGAACGCTTTATCTCTGAAAAGCTTCCATTCCTCAGGACCTATAATACGCAGATCATTGTCAATTTCTTCGGTGATTCTATCGAGGAGTATGTGGCGGCGGCTGAGAGACTGAGCGCTGTTGATGGTATTCATGGGCTTGAGATGAACATATCCTGCCCGAACAAGCAGGCAGGGTGGTGCATCTTCGGCACTGACCCCGGAGTGACATCCCAGGTAGTCGGTGCGGTGAGAAAGGCGACAAGGCTTCCGCTCATCGTGAAGCTTTCACCTAATGTTACCGACATAGCGCTTATGGCGAAAGTTGCGGCTAATGCTGGTGCAGATGCAGTGTCGGTGATCAATACGCTTACCGGCATGGCTATTGACATCGGAACGAGAAAGCCCAAGCTTGCCAATCGGACGGGAGGTCTTTCCGGTCCCGCAATCAAACCGGTTGCACTGCGCATGGTCTATGAGGTCTATAAGGCGGTGGATGTGCCGATCATAGGCATGGGAGGGATTATGAATGCGGAAGATGCACTTGAATTCATCATTGCAGGGGCATCTGCAATTGCTGTAGGGACCGCAAACTTCATCCATCCGACCGTCTCTGTTGATATTATTGATGGGATAACTGCTTTTCTCGCACAGGAGCACATTGCTGATATAAATTCCTTAAGAGGCACTGCCCATGCAGGCTAGCACCCTCATAACATTGACCTCGGATTTTGGTCTTAATGATCCCTTTGCCGGAGTAATGAAAGGGGTTATCCTGGGCATCAATCCCCAGGCGAACATTATTGATCTGAGTCATGGCATTGCATCTCACGATATACGGGAAGCTGCATATGTCATAGGGATGAATTACGATTTTTTCCCGGATCGCTCGCTTCATGTGGTCATCGTGGATCCGGGTGTGGGATCCCGGAGACGACATATTCTTGTTGCTACTGACCGTTATTTTTTTCTGGGCCCTGACAACGGTGTATTTTCTTATGTTTACGAGAAGGAAAAGCATGCGATTACAGCGATTGATATCACTGCTGATCATTATTTCCTCAGAAGAGACAGTTCGACATTCCAGGGACGTGACATATTTGCACCGGTTGCTGCATGGTTATCCCTGGGTACGGATTTTCGGTCCTTTGGCGACCCGATAACGGATTATGTTATCCAGGCACCTCGGGTGCCAAAATCTCTAAAAGATGGCCTGAAAGGAGAGATTATCCATATCGACAAATTCGGCAATGCAATCACAAACATCAGCCGGACGGACATCAATAACCTGACACGAACCGGCAAGGATTACCTGCTGAAGGTCTTTTTCAGGCAGAAAGTAGTTCCCCTCAAGGGCTGTTATGCTGAGGGAAAGGGGAGATCTCTTTATGCCGTGATAAACAGTTCTGAGTATCTGGAGTTGTTCATAAATCTTTCCAGCGCCGCGGAGACCTGCAATATATCGATAGGTGACCGTGTAGACGTACGGTTAGCTCGCTAGGTCCCGTCTGTTCCTGCCCAATTTTCCTCTATTAAATACTTGACAGATATACTCAGCTATTATAACGTAGAATATGCTCAGGTTATCGACAAAGGGGCAATATGGCGTGAGGGCCATGTACGAGATCGCAAAGTGCAGCGGTTTGGGGCCGGTGACGATAAAAAGGATTTCGGAGGAGCAGCACGTCTCTGTTGCGTATCTTGAACAGATACTGAGCAAGCTTCGCAGGGCCGGTATCATCAAAAGTGTCAAAGGTCCTGGCGGAGGCTATATGCTGGCGAGAGATCCGAAGCTGATAAGCATCGGAGAGATACTTAGGGAGCTTGAAGGCCCCGTTGCCATCACCTCCTGCCTCGATCCGAAGGAGGGGTGTGTGCGCGTTGACAGCTGCGTTACGCATCTGCTTTGGAAGTCGCTCGGTGATAATATCAAGCGTTTTCTGGATGGAATGAAACTGCAGGATCTGCTTCAGGGCGATCAGTTTGTTGCTTTGGCCTCAAAGAGCGGAAGCGCGGTCAAAAAAGGCTTCTCCGGGCGGCAGGGCCGGTGAATATGAAGTTCGTTGAAAATGTCAAACCAGATGTCACAACTGATATCGTATATATGATGTGCCCCATGCATCTGCTGAAGCTGGAGGAGCAGATAAAGGAACTTGATCCCGGCCAGATCCTTGAGATCATGACAGATTATGATGGTGCATTCGAAGACATCCCAGCCTGGTGCAGAAAGACAGGGAATGAATTTCTGGGCGTACAGGAATCTCCGGATTTTTTTAAATTCTACATAAAGAAGGGTACGAGATGATCATGAAAAAGTGCTATTTCGACCATGTTGCTACCAACCCCCTCCATCCTGACGTGCTTGAGTCGATGATGCCTTATTTCACGGAGGAGTTCGGCAATCCCCTGAGCGTTTACGAATACGGCATAAAGGCAAAGGATGCGATCGAGGCTGCACGTGAGAAGGTCGCAGCCCTGGTACACGCCAAGCCTGCAGAGATTATTTATACTTCGTCAGGGGCAGAAGCGAACAACTTTGCCCTTCGTGGCATGGCCTTAGCGCGGCAGAATGAAGGCAAGCACATTCTCGTATCAAGGATGGAGCATCATTCCATTCTGAATGCTGCGCGCTTTCTGGAAAAGAGCGACTTTACGGTCACATATCTGCCCGTGGACAAGAGCGGTTTTGTTGATCCTGATACTGTGAAAAAAATGATTACCAAGGAGACTACGCTCATTTCCGTTACCCATGCGAGCAGCGAAGTGGGAACGATAGAACAGATAAAAGAGATTGTGAAGGTGGCAAAAGAGCACAATATCATTGTCCATACCGATGCCGTGGCAACTACGGGAAACATTCCCGTTGATGTCCAGGACCTTGGTGTCGATCTCCTGAGTATGGCTGCTCATCAGTTCTACGGGCCCAAGGGAGCCGGTGCCCTTTACGTGAAGCAGGGTACACGCATTGTTCCCCTCATTTATGGCGGCATCCAGGAATCAGGGAGAAGAGCGGGTACCGAAAATGTGCCGGCAATTGTTGGGATGGGAAAAGCGGCTGAGCTGGCAAAAGCAGAGATGCAGAAGAGAATGGAATATCTCAGGCCGCTCCGCGACAAGATCATCGACACCATGGCGAATGTGGAACGCGTTTATCTCACGGGAGACAGAACTGCACGGCTCCCTGGGCACGCAAGTTTTTGCGTCGAGTATATAGAAGGGGAGGCGATGCTCCTCCTGCTTGCAGCGAAAGGCATCTTTTCTGCGAGTGGATCAGCCTGCTCGTCCAAGGCGTTGAAGGCGTCACCGGTATTGTTGTCTATGGGCATACCGTCTGGCCTTGCGCAGGGATCTATTGTTTTCAGCCTCGGCATGGACAACACCCCTGAAGATGTTGACTATCTTTCAAACGAGTTTCCTGCAGTAATCAGAAGACTGAGAGAAATCTCTCCCTATGCTCAGGGATGGGGGGACAGAGAGGAAGGTGGATCATGTACAGTGAAAAAGTGATGGACCATTTTACCAATCCCCGGAACGTAGGGGATATGGAGGATGCCGACGGCATAGGGACGGAAGGGAATCCTACCTGTGGTGATGCCATGAAGATCTATATCAAGGTCAAGGATGATCGCATCGTCGATGCCAAGTTCAAGACCTTCGGATGCGGTGCTGCGATTGCCGTGAGCAGTATGGTTACTGAAATGGTAAAGGGCAAGACGCTTGACGAGGCACTGGCTATTTCCAAGGAGACCGTGGCTAATGAGCTGGGGGGGCTGCCCCCGCAAAAAATGCACTGTTCGAACCTGGGAGCGGATGCGTTAAAAAAGGCCATAGAGGACTATCGGTCAAAACAGAAGCAGTAATGCATGGCTGAAAGCCGGTTTCGGAAGTTCTCCGGAACGCTGTCCGGCAAGTGGTTATCTGATGTATTCGGTGCATATGGGGCTTCCTTTACAAAGAAGAAACCGAGCTGTTAGAATACGCTGCTTTGGAGAGGTGGCCGAGTGGTCGAAGGCAGCCGCCTGCTAAGCGGTTGTGGGGGTAACACCCCACCCAGGGTTCGAATCCCTGCCTCTCCGCCACGTTACCGTGAAGATGGAGTACTTATTCATAAGGAGGATAAGATGAAAAAGCAAATGTTGGTAGCAGTATGTAGTCTTTCTCTGGTATTGGTTTTTGGCGCGTGCAAGAAGAAGGAAGAAAAACCGGCGATGCCGCAGACCGGAGCTCCGGGGCAGGAGCAACAGCTTCCTTCCGGACATCCGGGCGGACCTCAGGGACAGGTGGCAATGCCCAAAGGTCAGACAGCAATCACAGTTCCTGACAGTGTCAAAGGCAAATGGAAGGCCGTGATGATCGTTGTTGAGGACAAGGCTGCAAAGAAGAAGAATGAATACACCATCAACCTGAACACTGATTTCAAGGTGCCGGGTTCTGACCTTAAGATAAGTGTTGGCGAGTATCTTCCCGATTTCAAGATGGACGGTCTGAATATTACCTCGTCCTCGAATGAACCGAACAATCCTGCGGTCAATGTGAAGATATTTGAAAATGATAAGGAAGTGTTTAAAGGATGGCTCTATTCCAAGTTCCCCGCAATCCATCCGTTCGAACATCCGAAGTATTCCCTTATGCTGAAGGACGGCGTTAAGAAGTAACAGTTTTTTGCTGGTATTTGCGCCCTTAGCTCAGCTGGATAGAGCGTCAGACTACGAATCTGCAGGCCGGGGGTTCGAATCCCTCAGGGCGCGCCACTTGCAAAGCGATCACATGAGAGGGGTGGGAGCAATACGCTCCTACCCTTTTTATAATGCTGTGTGAGGTCATCAGTACGGGATTGACGGACGCAGTTTTTATGAACATTGCCCTGCAAGAGGCCGTCTGTGCGTTTCAGGAAGGTGAAGTCCCTGTCGGTGCGGTAATGGTAAGGGATGGTGTGATCCTAAGTAAGGCGCACAATCTCCGTGAAGCGACAAAAGATCCATCTGCCCATGCCGAGATTCTCGCCCTTCGTACGGCTGCGTCAGCCTCTGATTCGTGGCGGCTGAGTGGTGGAACGCTCTATGTAACGAAGGAGCCCTGCATTATGTGTTCTGGTGCAATCATTCATGCCCGCATTTCCCGCGTCGTATATGGATGTAATGATACAAAGGCCGGAGGAGCCGTAAGTCTCTATCGGATCCTCTCAGACAGCCGACTCAACCACCAGGTAGAGGTGGTTTCAGGGGTCCTCGAAGAGGAGTGCGCTGCGCTTCTTCAGAGATTTTTCAGGAACCGCAGATAGATTTCCTTCATCTCGCCTGCTCATGATATATTCCTGCAAAGCATGGCAGAGCTGGGAAAAAATGAAATAGACATTTAAAGAGACCTGTGTCGTCAAGACGCTTCCGAAAACACGCTCCGGAAAGATCCTGCGGGGCAGCGATAGCGGATGGAGAAGCATATGCCATACCATCAACGATTAATGATCCTCCCACACTTGGTCAAATAGAGGGAGCATTGACGATAGCGGGGTACGCAAAGAAGAATTAACTGTCATATGCAGAGAAGAGACGCGGCTCTAAGACCGCGTCTCTTCTCTGTAATCATGGTAGCGAATGATGGCCTCTGCATACAGCAAGTGCTAGAGATTAGTCTTCGACAATCCGGTATGAAAATCGAATCTGTGCAGCGCCTTCGAGCGTAGCCTTTACGGAGCAGTATTTATCCATTGACAATTGCACCGCCCGTTTCACCGCCTCCTCCGTGACTCCCCTGCCGCGAACGATATATTCAATGGTAATCTCGGTATACTTTTGGGGATAGTCATCAGACATGGTGCCGGTTACGTTTGCTTCAAGACCGGTTACGTTCTGTTTCTTTTTCTTGAGGATCGAGATAATGTCCATACCGGAGCAGCCACCTATACCCATGAGGAGCAGTTCCATAGGACGGGATCCGGTATTACTGCCGCCGACCTCCGGCCCGGCATCCATAACCACCGCGTGTCCTGAGTCAGATGATGCCACAAACTGCATCCCTCCTGTATATTTGACATTCGCCTTTACCATAGTACTCCTCCTTATTCTTAAGCTCTCTCATGAGAGTATATTATTGGGCGCGTACAGATAATTTATTACATACCTTACCCCGCTTTGTCGATATATTACATTGTTAAAGATGTTATTAATTTTATGATCTATCACGTTCGCCGAGACGTAATTAAGCAAGAAAGAAACCCTGCAACATTATGTAAAAAAAAATACAAATTTGCTACTTATAAGGTTATTATAATCTTATCAATTGTGCTTATCAATTTATAAATTCTGTTTATCAGCATTATCATTAAATTGAGGAGAGAGATAATATACTAAAGACAACTGTCCAATACTACAGGTTTGCATAAGCCTGAAGAGAAGAAGGGAGAGGGCTATGAAGAAAGTTGAGCACAGCATGGAAGAGGAGACGATATGTGGATTCTCCCGCAGGGATTTTCTGAAGTTCTGCAGTACCATGGCAGTAGGAATGGGACTTCCGCTCGGCACGGGGGCCAAGATCGCAGAGGCAGTTACGACACAGAAGCGGCCTCCTGTCCTGTGGCTATCAGCCCAGGAATGCACGGGGTGTACGGAAACGCTGCTGAGAACGAATCATCCCACGCTTGATAAACTTATTCTGGAACTGATCTCGCTCGAATATCACGAGACTCTTCTGGTCGGCGCCGGCAAACAGGCTGAGCAGTGGCGAGAAAAATCAATGAAGGAATACAAGGGAAAGTACATCCTCGTTGTTGACGGGTCAATACCAGTAAAGGATAACGGGATCTACTGCAAGATCGCCGGCAAGACGGCCCTTTCCCTTCTCGGTGAGATGGCACAGGATGCAGCCGCCGTAATCGCCATTGGGTCCTGCGCATCATGGGGTGGTATCCCTTCAGCTGATCCTAACCCTACGGGTGCATCACCTGCCCACGAGGTTCTGAAGAGCAAAGGTATCAAGACCCCTGTTGTAAATATTCCCGGCTGCCCGCCAAATCCCTATAACTTTCTTTCAACGGTGCTCTATTTCCTGACGTTCAAAAAACTGCCCGAACTCGATGATCAAGCGCGACCGAAGTTTGCTTATGGCAGGATTATCCATGAGAACTGCGAGCGCCGTCCTCACTTTGATGCGGGAAGGTTTGCAATCCAGTTCGGCGACGATGGGCACAGAAAAGGCTATTGTCTGTATAAGCTTGGATGCAAGGGGCCGGAGACCTTTAACAACTGTCCGATACAGCTCTTCAATGATGTCGGTTCAGGTGCATGGCCGGTAGGGACTGGTCATCCGTGTTTCGGGTGTTCAGAAAAAGGAGTCGGATTTACTCTGCCTCTTCATTCGCCGGCACGTCCTAAGTATATCACTCCTCCTTCACTTTTTACCGAGGTCTTCCCTCATAAAGAAGGTGTATCTTCCGGTACAAAGGCCCTCGCCGCAGGCGTTTCCGGAGCTGCAATAGGCGCTGCCGCCGCCGCACTGGTCTCCGGTCTTGGCAAAAAGGATGGAGATTCCGGCAACAAGGAGGAATAGCCATGAGCATGAACAGGCGAGACTTTCTTAAAGCGGCTGCTGTGGGCGGTGGTGCCATATTGGCCTCGCAGGCCGTGTCTGCCGGCGCATCAATGCCGCGCGAACTCCCTCCTGAGGCAGTAGGGATTCTGTACGATGCGACACTCTGCATCGGCTGCAAGTCGTGCATGGTCAACTGCAAGATCCAGAACAGCGTTCCCGGCGGTGCGCTCTATCTGCCTGACCGCAAGGGACTGCCCTATGATTTTTCATCTCCTGACAATATCTGGGATGATGCGCGGGACCTGTCGAGTAAGACCGTCAACATCATTAAGGTTTGCAAGAACGGAACCGGAGAGCACAAGGACGAGACGGAGAACGGCTTCTCTCTGGTCAAGCAGCATTGCATGCACTGCATATCGCCGGCCTGCGTATCGGTCTGTCCTGTCAGTGCGCTCAGGAAAGACCCGAAAAATGGCGTTGTATACTACGTCGAAGACCGCTGTATCGGCTGCAGATATTGCATGCTGGCATGTCCATTCAGGATCCCTCGCTACGAATACGAAAGCGCCAGTCCGCGGGTCAGGAAGTGCCAGCTCTGCAGGCATCGCTATGACGAAGGCAAGTATTCTGCGTGTTGTGAGTATTGCCCTACCGGCGCGTCCATATTCGGCAAGGTTACTGATCTCCGCAAGGAGGCGGCAAAGAGGTTAACTCTCAAACCGGGTGAAGAATACTCCTTCCCTGTTCAGACCGTGGGCTCGAAGGAAAAAAGCAGGCGCCTTGTCTCAAAATACATCAATCACCTTTATGGCATGAAAGAGGCGGGAGGAACCCAGTACCTGCTCCTTGCCGGCGTGCCATTTGAAATGCTTGGGTTTGATAAAAACATCAGTGAACAGGTTCTCCCTGATCTTACTTGGGCCTATATATCAAAGATACCGGCGGTCATTGCGACCGTGCTGATCGGCGGAGCGGCCACCTGGGCAGTTACCCGGGGAAGAAACAAGGATAAGGAGGAATAGGACCATGAAACAGCATGACATCAAGATGATGACCCCCACCACGATCGGTCTGATTGTGGTTATGGCGGCCGGTGCCTTCGTTGCCGTGTATCGGTTATTCAGGGGGCTCGGCGCGGCGACCAACCTGAACAACCTGTGGCCGTGGGGATTCTGGATCGGCATGGACGTCCTGGGCGGTGTTGCGATGGCAGCAGGGGGGTTCGTCATCGCGGGCGCTGTCTATATTCTCAACTGGAAGAAATACAAACCGATCGTGCGGCCGGCAATTCTGAATGCCTTCTTTGGGTATGTTCTTGCTGCTACCGCCATATTCTTTGACTTGGGTCAGTCATTTCGAATCTGGCATCCGGTCGTCATGTGGCAGGTTAATTCGATCATGTTCATTGTTGCCATTCACGTGGTGCTGTACACGACGACTCTTGGGGCCGAATCCAGCCCGATGCTCTTCGAGCGTCTGAGGATGATGGGTGCATACCGGTTCATGAATGCGATCATGGTGCCGATTGTACTGTTCGGCGTGCTTCTGTCGACGCTTCACCAGTCCTCGCTCGGCGCGGTTTATCTGATCATTCCATCAAAGCTTTCGCCGCTCTGGTACAGCAGCAAGCTTCCGTATCTGTTTCTCGTTTCTGCTGTTTTCATGGGGCTTTCCATGGTTAGCTTCGAGACTATCCTGAGTTCCCGTCTGTTCAATCACCCGTTACCGGTCGATATCCTGCGAGGCCTTGCACGGGGATCCCTGATTGTTGCCGGATTCTATTTTATTCTGAAAGTATGGGATCTGGTAGCTGGCCCGGGAATCGGAGCCGCGTTTGCTGGAAGCTTTACGTCGAATATGTATCTCCTAGAGATGGTCATCGGTGTCATGCTGCCGCTGGTGTTGTTGGCGATGCCGAAGTACCGGACCGGGATCAACAGCATCTTCAGCGTCAATCTTCTGGTGATTGTCGGTGTCCTGATTAACCGGATGAATGTCGGTATCTTCGGACTGGCAGAATACGCCAGCAGATTCGGCGTGGATTATTTCCCGTCGCTTATGGAGCTGATCTTGACAGCGGCGTTCATTGCGTTTGCCTTTTTCGGGTTCAAGGTCTCGGCGAAGTACCTCAACCTGTTCCCGGAGACGGAGCACTGAGACCATGAAAAGAATGACGACTGTAAAAGAAGAATATATATCTAGAGGAGGAAGATATGTCTAAGAGAATTACGATCGACCCCATCACGAGGATCGAGGGGCACCTCAGAATTGACTGCGAGATCGACGGGGGCAAGGTCACGAAGGCGTGGTCGTCCGGTCAGATGTGGCGGGGTATCGAAACAATCCTCAGGGGACGTGACCCGCGGGATGCATGGATTTTTACCCAACGCTTCTGCGGAGTTTGAACGACTGTTCACGCACTGGCTTCAGTGCGTTCGGTAGAAAATGCTCTTCAGCTTGAAATTCCGCTCAATGCACAGTATATCAGGAACCTGATGATGGGGGCTCATGCTACACATGATCATATCGTTCATTTCTATCATCTCGGAGCTCTTGACTGGGTGGATATCGTTTCGGCTCTCAAGGCAGACGCACGGGCGACGGCAAACCTCGGGCAGAAGCTTTCTCCGTGGCCAGGCAATAGTTATGATGCAGTTAAAGCTTCCCAGGAGAGGCTCAAGACGTTTGTAGGTTCAGGGCAGCTGGGGATTTATGGCAGCGGCTATTGGGGCCATCCTGCCATGAAGCTTTCCCCCGAGGTAAATATGCTCGCAGCGCATCACTACCTGCAGGCGCTTGAGTATCAGCGGGAGATCAATAAGGTAGTGGCCATCCTCGGTTCAAAGACGCCGCATATTCAGAATCTGGCGGTAGGCGGTGTCGCCAATCCTATCAACCTTGACAGTCAGTCGACCCTGAACATGGAGCGGCTCTATTACATCAAGACCCTCATCGATAAGGTCGGCGATTTTGTAGAGAACGTCCTCCTTGTTGACACAGCAGCTGTTGCAGCATTCTACGCCGACTGGACGCAGGTTGGCAAAGGCGTGACGAACTACCTCTCTGCTCCGGACATGCCGATGGACACCAAGGGAACGACCTTTGCGCTGCCCGGCGGGTATATCCCGGATGGTGATGTCACGAAGTTCCAGCCGATCAAGAGCTACACTGACCCGTTCTTCGGTGAGAATGTGAAAGAGAGCATTAAACATTCCTGGTATGACGGCGACTGGGATAAGCATCCCTGGGACGAAGAAACCGTCCCGAATTATACCGATTTCCAGGACAACAAGAAATATTCTTGGGTAAAGTCTCCGACATTCAAGGGCAGACCTGCGCAGGTGGGTCCGCTTGCAAACGTGCTCTGCATGTTCGCCGCAGGACATGCGCCAACGAAGAAATATGCTGCAACGATGCTTGATACCATCAGCTCACTTGCAGGTGCCAAGGTGGGCATTGACGCGCTCCATTCAACGATCGGCCGGATTGGGGCGCGCTCGATCCGGTGCGCGGTTCTCTATGACACACTGAAATCCCAGTGGAACGCTCTTGTAGAAAATATCGCAAAGGGTGATGTGACAACCTTCAGCCCTCCGACCTTTCCGTCTGGCGTACAAAAGGGATACGGGTTCCATGAGGCGCCGCGAGGCATTTTGTCACACTGGATTGTAATAGAGAACGGCAAGATCAAGAATTATCAGGCAGTTGTGCCTTCGACATGGAATGCGGGCCCCAGGAACAGTCAGGATGCTCCCGGTCCCTATGAGGCTTCGTTGGTCGGCAACCCGGTGCAGGACCCGGAAAGACCTCTTGAGATCCTGCGTACGGTGCATTCCTTTGATCCCTGTCTTGCATGTGCGATACATGTGTTTGACAGAAACCAGAACGAGATCGTAAAGGTAAAAGCAGTATAATGAGCATGTCACCATTGTCGTCAGCAGGAGAGCTGCCCAATGTCCTCGTTATGGGCGTCGGCAGCATCCTGATGACAGATGAAGGTATCGGCATTAGGGCGGTAGAGGAACTGCAGAGGAGATATCTGTTCCCGGATAACGTTGAACTGCTCGACGGCGGTACTTCGGGAATCGAACTCCTCTCCTATATTTCGGGCAGGGATTACCTCATCATTGTCGATGCGATCAAAAGCGGCAATCAGCCGGGCACGGTACTCAAAGTGGAGGGAGAGGACGTTCCGGCGCAGTTCAGAACGAGAATCTCTCCTCATCAGCTTGGCATCTCTGACCTTCTTGCCGCCGCTACGTTGACTGATGAGCTGCCGAAACGACTTGTTCTTTTTGGCATCGAGCCCAAAAATATTGTCCTGGGAATCGGTCTTTCCCGGGAAGTAAAAAGCGGACTTGACCACCTGCTGGAAGTCGTCGTGGAAGATCTAAGAGGGATAGGCTGTAAAGTGGAAAAGCTTGAACAGCATGAGATTTCGCAGAAACAGAGCATCTGGGGAAAGGTTTAGATTAACGTCATGTGCCTTGCAATACCATCGAAGATCATCGAGAAGGATCAATTCAGGGCTATTGTAGACGTGTACGGTGCCCGCAGAGAGATAAACCTCATGCTGCTGCCTGAGGAGGTCAAGATTGGCGAGTATGTGCTCGTCCATGCCGGATTTGCCATCCAAAAGGTTGATGAAACAGCTGCACAGGAAGCCCTGAAAGTAATAACCGCAATCATCGAAGATGTATCAAAAGAAATGGGGAATGCAGAAGCAGACGGCCGGCAGTCCTACGGATAGCTGAGCTGTATTCGCTGTATCGCCGTAGCCTTTCCGGTCACAGCATTAATATCTACCACAACTGCAGATAATATCCCGTCGCCCTGTGCAGTTTCAAACCTGTCCGGCATTCCCGTGAGGAATCTCTGTATGATCTGGTCCACTTCAATTCCGATAACCGAGTAGGCAGGACCGGTCATGCCGACATCGGTGATATATGCCGTCCCGTGCTGAAGGATCTTTTCATCAGCTGTCTGGACATGTGTATGCGTGCCGATGACGGCGCTGGCCTTACCGTCAACAAAATAACCGAAAGCAATCTTTTCGGAGGTTGCCTCTGCATGAAAATCTATGATAATGATGTTTGTCTCATCTGCCAAAGCTTCAATCTCTGACATGGCCTTACGAAACGGACAGTCCATATTGGACATGAAGACCCTGCCCGAAAGGTTCAGGACCGCGACCTTGGTGCCGTCAGGAATCCTGTAGATAATGCTTCCATAACCGGGGACCCCCGGAGCAAAGTTGGCAGGCCGGAGAACGCGGTTGTCCTTTGAGATATAGCTTACAAAGTCCTTCTTATCCCAAACGTGGTTGCCGGTCGTTATGACATGGACACCCATGGCATAAAGGTCGTTTACCAGATTCACAGTCAGGCCAAAACCGCCGGCAATATTCTCTCCATTGGCAATTACCATGTCAAGCTTATACTTGTCCACAAGACCGGGAAGGGACGCCCGGACCGCGTTCCTTCCCACCTTGCCGACAATGTCGCCGATAAAGAGCAACTTCATTTTCCGTTGTCCGTATCTGCAGAATAGGGCAGCGGTCTATTTTGCATATTCGACATGACGCGATTCCCGAATGACCGTGACCTTGATCTGACCCGGATAGGACATTTCCGCCTCGATTTTTTTTGAGAGATCACGGGCAATCATCGCAGAGAGCTCATCATTTACTTCTTCGGGTTTTACGATAATTCTGATTTCCCGGCCAGCCTGTATGGCATAGCATTTTTCAACACCTTTGAATGACAATGCGAGTTTCTCGAGCTCCTCCAGACGTTTCAGATAGTGTTCTATGCTTTCCCTTCTGACACCGGGCCTAGCGGCAGAAAGTGCATCAGCAGCAGCGACGAGTGCCGCCTCAACGGTCAACGGATCTGCATCACCGTGATGGGAATAAATGGCATTCACGACCTTATAGTTTTCTCCGAATTTTTTTGCAAGATTGGAGCCAATCTCCTGGTGAGATCCTTCTGTCTCATGGTCAATAGCCTTGCCGAGATCGTGCAGAAGCCCTGCGCGCTTGGCCAGCTTCGTATCAACGCCGAGTTCTCCAGCCATCATGCCTGCAAGGTAGGCTACTTCACGGGAATGTTGTAGCATGTTCTGTCCGTATGAGGTCCGATATTTCAATCTGCCGAGCGTCTTGATCAGTTCGGGGTGAATACCTGACAAACCAAGATCAAAGACAGCTTTTTCTCCCTCTTCCCGGATATTGGCATCCACCTCCTTCCTGACCTTTTCGACAACTTCTTCGATCCGGGTGGGATGAATACGGCCGTCAGCAATGAGACGTTCCAGCGAGAGCTTTGCGATCTCACGACGCACCGGGTCGAATCCTGAAAGCGTGACCATCTCAGGAGTATCGTCCACAATGAGATCTACACCGGTCGCAGCCTCGAGAGCCCTGATGTTTCTTCCTTCTCTCCCGATGATCCTGCCCTTCATCTCGTCACCGGGAAGGCTTACCGCACTTACGGTCGCATCAGCAACATAATCGCTTGCGTAGCGCTGGATGGCAAAGCCGAGTATCTCTTTAGACTTCTTCTCTGCATTCTCCTTGGCCTCATCCTCGATCTTCTTAATGAGCTTGGCAATTTCGAGGCGGGAATCTTCTTCGGTTCTTCTGAGGATCTCCTGTTTTGCCTCTTCGACAGATATCCCGGAGATCTTTTCAAGCGCTTCCGTTTGTTCCCTTACGAGTTGAAAATATGTCGCCTCCTTTTCCTGGACAGACCGTTCTTTTGCGCTATATTCCCGCTCGCGCTTGCTCAATTCATGTTCGCGTTTCTCGATCTGGTCGAATTTTCGGTCAAGGGTCTCTTCTTTCTGGCGAAGGCGTTTCTCGAGCTGATTTACATCGGAACGCCGTTCGCGCAGTTCCTTTTCAGCATCATTTTTGGCCTGATAGACAATGTCTTTAGCCTCCAGCGTCGCCTCTTTCTTGATATTCTCAGCTTCTTTTCCTGCGTTCTCAACAATCTTGTTTCTTTCTGCCTCAATGGAGCTCTTCTGTCCTTTCAGGGCGCTCCTATAAATGAGGCTCATCAGGAGACCAACGGCGATTCCCACGAAAGCAGCAATGGCAATATATGTCATGCTATCCATCCTGTATTTCCCTCCTTTTCTGCAGTCTCTTTTGTATTACTTTCTCAAAGCCCTCGTCAGATGGGTTATAAAAAGATCTTGATTCCGGCATGTATGCCTGTTTGGCAATATGCTGAACAAAATCGTGAGGATAGAGATATCCTATCCCGGATCCCAGCTTTTTCGCACTTGCGTAGCTGGCATCCTTAAGGTGATCAGGCACGTCCTGGAGAGGCTCATTTTTTATGGCCTCGATTGCCTTGTCAATGGCCAGATATGCAGCGTTGCTTTTCGGTGCAACGGCAATATAGAGTGCAGCCATGGCAAGGGGAATCCTTCCCTCCGGCATGCCGATCTTCTCAAGCGCGTGAAGTGCGGAGACCGCCGTTGCCAGCGCCTGAGGGTCAGCATTCCCGATGTCCTCTGCAGCACATATAATGATTCTCCGTGCAATAAACAGGGGGTCTTCTCCGGCCTCCAGCATCTTCGCCATCCAGTAAACAGTTGCATCGGGATCAGAACCACGCATGCTCTTGATGAAGGCAGATGCCGTGTTATAATGGTCGTCCTCATCGTAGTAGATAGACCGGTTCTGGGTAACTTCTTTCACCTGTTCAAGGGTAATGTCAATGCCGTCACTTCCTCCCCGGAGCAAAGAGAGAAATGAAAGTTCAAGAATGTTTAATGCCCTTCGGGCATCTCCCTCACTGATCGAAGCGATATATTCGGCAGCGTCCGGATGAAGGGTCACCTTGTACGTTCCCAGCCCTTTCTTGTCGGACACTGCCCGGGAGATGAGCGTTCTTAAATCTGGTGCCGGAATCGGTCTGAAGGAAAAAATGAGAGAACGGGAGGAAAGAGCCGGGACGAGGGAGAAATACGGATTCTGGGTTGATGCTCCCACAAGGATGATCTCTCCCTGTTCAACGTGGGGAAGAAGGGCATCCTGCTGCGTCTTGTTGAAGCGATGGATTTCGTCCACAAAAAGAATCGAGCGCTCACCTCGAGACGATTCAACCGCCTCCCGAATGTCCTTGATTCCCGCAGTAACTGCATTGATAGCGATAAATCGGGCTTTTGTCTTTCTGGCGATAATATGAGCAAGGGCAGTCTTTCCTGTTCCGGGGGGGCCAAAGAATATTACCGAAACGATTTTGTCTTCTTCTATAAGGCGCCTGAGCGGTTTCTGCTGCTCAAGAAGATGCGGCTGGCCAAGGAATTCATCAAAATCCTCGGGTTGCATTCTCCACGCGAGCGGCGCCGCTCTTTTTTCGTTCCTGAATAGATCCAAATTCCCCAGCTTTCAGCTGGACTATGGTCTCGCGAGGTCTTTTGGCAAAGAGAGAAGGGGAAGGTAATGATGAATATTTACAGACGAATGTATAAAAAAACCTGTCTTAGCAGGTCGACATCCCTTGTTTTCTCTATGAGACCTCTCTATGCTACCAGCCAAAAGCGCCTTGACCACAGACAACAGCTTTGTAATAAGGATAATCAGAAACCCGCCCTGCCGTGTATGTGAAGAATCAGATCCGCCTAAAATATAGGTGGGTGCCTTAAATGCACCTTCAGGCTTTTGGCACATGGCCAATATGCACACCAGTGCATTACACAGGCTCCCGAAAGATCTAATTTGCCGGATCAACTTTTTCACATATCACCTGCAGGGCAGGTAACTCATACCCGATATGCTCTATTTAAACAAATCTCATCAGTTTGAGCAAGGAAAAATTCTTTCATAAGAAAGAGTTTTTTCCTTGTATTGGAAGGAATTTTTTAATAAACTATAAAAATATATCTTTATGAAAGCTATTATACTGGCTGGCGGAGAAAATCGTCGTTTTCAGTCTCACAAGGCTCTTGCCGAAATTAAGGGCAAGAGGATTATTGAGGCGACGGCTGAGTTGCTCACGAAGCACTTCGCGGCCGTATTAATAAGCACGAATACCCCTGAGCTTTTTTTCTATCTCGGTCTGCCGCTCATCGGAGATATCGTGGAGCAACGGGGTCCCATCAGCGGGATATATTCTTCCTTTATCAGCACCGGCGCACCGGAACTGTTTTTCATGGCTTGCGATATGCCGTTCATCAAACCGGAAGTCATAGCATTAATCAAGAAGAAGTTTCAGGGACAGGACGCTGTTCTGCCCATGCACAAAGGGTTTCCCCAACCGCTTCTCGGCATCTATTCCCAGCGCTTAGTACCGCAGCTAGCGGAGAGGATACGACAGAACAAGAAGGCGATGTGGGACCTGCTACAGGACATAACCGTGCAGTTTATTCCGGAAGAGGAGGTGTTACGTGTAGACCCAGAAGGAAAATCCTTTGTCAATATTAACACGGTTGAAGAGTATAGAAATCTCGTTATACATATCTGAGAAGCAGCGACGATTGGTTGCTGACAAGGCTGTCAAAGGAGGTTATATATATGTTTGGTCTCGGGATGCAGGAATTGGTCATCATTCTTATCATCATTCTGGTGCTTTTCGGAGCCAAGAGGTTGCCTGAACTGGCGAGCGGTATGGGAAAAGCGATAAAAAACTTCAAAAAAGCTTCTACTGAGCTTGACGAAATAGATGTGACACCCAAAAAGGGTGCGGAACCGGACTCAGAAAAGGGAGCAGAAGAAAAAGGAAAAGGTGCATAGGGGAGCTGTTGCAGAGATAGACCGATCGGCCCTTCTGCATAATCTGCATACGATACAGGCAAAATCGGGGTATAAACCGGTTATAGCTGTCGTTAAGGCTGATGCTTACGGCCACGGTTCAGTTGAGGTTGCTCGCACTCTTGTTAATCAGGGTGCTGACTTTCTTGCGGTTGCTTTTGTGGAGGAGGCAAAGCAGCTTAGAAGTGCTGGTATCGAGGCTAAGATCCTCGTTCTTTTTGACCAGACAGACATCTCAGCATTTTTTGATCTTGACCTCATCCCTGTCATTCATGACAAGGGGGCTGCAGTTGCTTTTAGCAATGAAGCGAGGAAGCGGAACAGGGCTTTGCCGGTACATATCAAGGTTGATACCGGCATGGGAAGGATGGGGCTGGGGGAAGGATCTGCTGTAGCCGATGCCGTTGAGATTGCAGGTCTTGAGGGCCTTGTCCTTGAAGGATTGCTCAGTCATTTTTCTGAGGCAGATCTTGCTGATCGGTCTTTTGCTGTTCATCAGCTCACTCATTTCAGGGAGATTCACGCGGAAATCGCAAAGAAGACTGCAGGAAGACTTATCCGCCATATGGCGAATAGTGCTGCCGTTTTCTGTCTGCCTGATGCAATGCTTGATGCCGTGCGGCCGGGAATTGCCCTTTATGGGTATTTATCCGCTGACAACAGTTTTGGCCTTGAACCGGTCATGAAAATCAAAACACAGGTCCTAGCAGTCAGGAACCTCCCGACAGGCGTACCGGTCAGTTATGGAAGAACCTTTGTAACAAAACGGGAGAGCAGGATTGCCGTGGTTTCTCTCGGATATGCTGACGGATATAACAGGCTTTTTTCAAATAACGCGGAGATGCTCGTGGGCGGTTACAGAGTCCCTGTCGTCGGCAGGGTCTGTATGGATCTGACCATGCTTGATGTTACTGATGCAGGTCGCGTATCAGTGGGTGATGAGGTAGTAATTCTCGGCGCACAGAAGGGACAGGTGATCACCGCAACCGAATTGTCCCGCAGGAGCGGCACGATTCCCTATGAGGTATTGACGTCGCTGGGAAGTAGGTCGCGGAGGGAATACGTTTCATGATCGGAATTATCGATAATTTCGGCAGCGTATTTATACGGCATTACAAAACGTATATACGTAACGGAGGGTACAGACCGAATCCCTGGGTGCACTTTATGACGTTGCGGAAGATGTATAAAGATGAAGACTTCACGTACCTGCATGCAACAGTGCCGGGGATTTCAACGAGATGAGCCATGCATAAAAAGATCGGGCAGATACTCCTTGGAACCGGCATGGTGACGGAGGAGCAGATACAGCGGGTTCTTGAAACCCAGGCTAACGAGGGCAATGCCCGACGTTTTGGTGAGCTTCTGATGGAGCAGGGCGTTCCCGAAGGCGAGATCTACCGGGCTCTGTCCGTCCAGTTCCATCTGCCGCTTCTTGATGCGGCGGAGTTCCCGGAGCAGATCCCCCTGGACAAGGTATCATTTGCTTTTCTTGAGAAGAACCTGCTACTTCCTGTAGCTCTTGACAGCGGTGTCCTCACTGTGGCAACGGGGGACCCGGTAAATTCTGAAGGGATCGATTCACTGAGATCATCCTTCGAATATGAACTGAAAGTCGTCCTTGCCAGAAAGACCGAGATCCTTCAGCAACTTGAGATGCTTCAGGGGTCCCGGAGTGCGGTAATGCAGAGACTCATTGAAGGGACTGCAGAAGAGGACATTGCCAGCGCCGATTTGACCGGAGAGATAAGCCACCTCAGAGATCTGGCGCAGGAAAAAGGCATAATACAGGTGGTGAACCTTATCATTGAGAATGCTGTGAGGGACAGAGCTAGTGACATCCATGTGGAGCCGGGAGAATTCAATGTCCGTGTTCGCTACCGCATTGACGGCGTGTTGTACGAAAAGGAAACGCTTCCTGCGAGAATGTATTCTGCTGTTTCCTCGAGAATCAAGCTTCTGTCTCAGATGAATATTGCGGAAAGAAGACTGCCCCAGGACGGCAGGATAAAGGTTGCGTCCTCTGGCAGGAATATCGACATCAGAGTATCGACGATCCCGACCGTTTACGGAGAGAGCGTAGTGATGCGACTGCTGGACAAAGAGGCGTCCTTCATTACACTCGAAGACATCGGATTTGACAGGACAATTCTTGATATCTACGAGGACGTCATCAAGAAGCCCTACGGCATGATCCTGATCACCGGTCCGACTGGAAGCGGAAAATCAACAACCCTTTATGCTTCCCTTGCCGTGATCAATTCGGCGGAAAAGAAGATCATCACCGTTGAAGAGCCCGTGGAATATCTTATGCCCGGCATTAATCAGATACAGGTAAGGCCGAAGATAGGGCTGACCTTTGCGAGCGGTCTCCGGCACATTGTACGGCAGGACCCCGACATCATCATGGTTGGTGAGATCCGTGACATGGAAACCGCCAGTATCGCCATTCACGCTGCCCTGACCGGCCACCTGCTTTTCAGCACGCTTCACACGAACGATGCCCCCGGAGCCATCACCCGGCTTATGGATATGGGCATAGAAAATTATCTCGTTGCATCGACCCTGATATGTGTCATGGCACAAAGACTGGTCAGGCGGATATGCCCGTTCTGTAAGACCCGTGAGGATCTGCCCGCAGATGTACTGAAAAAGATCAGTGCGGATATCAGAGAGGTGTGGACAGGCAAAGGCTGCGATGCATGTTCCGGCACGGGATATAAGGGCAGAATTGGTATATTTGAGGTCTTACCCGTTTCAGGACCGATACGGGAGCTTATCATGAAACGGGCGACCATCAAGGAAATGAAAGACAAGGCCATTGAACTCGGCATGCGAACGCTCAGGGAAGACGGCATTGAGAAGATAATAAAAGGGGTCACTACGATTGACGAAGTCCTGCGCGTGACGCAGGTGGAGATGTAATGTACGGGATTATGCCCCCAGTAAGAGTCGCCAAGACGCCTTTTCCTGATATGCGCGGTGTCGCACTGATGATGGTCTTGTGGGTTCTGGTGCTTCTCAGCATCATATCAATGAGCTTTCTGGCCTCGACGAGATGGGGTTCTGCCGGCGTCAGGAACTTCAAAGAAGATGCTCAGAGCTATTATCTTGCGCTGTCAGGATATCAGGAGGCAATAAACTATCTTGCCTCTGATAAGGATCTTACAATAGATTTCCTTGACAGCGAAGGCAACTTCTGGATTGATGATAAAACACCGCCAGTTACCGGAAAACATTCTACGGCGGAGGGGTCTTATGAGATAACGATATCTGATGAGAACGCCAAGATCAATATCAACTTTGCTAACCAGGACCGCCTGACACGCCTCTTTTCCTATTGCGGGGTGAAACAGGAGGATATGAACGATATCGTCGATTCGATCTTAGACTGGAAAGATCTGGATACGGAGCATCACCTTTCCGGTGCGGAAGATGACTATTATGAAGGACTTCAGGAGCCCTATAAGGCAAAAAACGGCCTTTTTGATGTGCCGGAAGAGCTTGCTCTGGTTAAAGGCATGACGCTTGCCTATCTGTATGGGACCGGGGAGGGCGGCACGGGGGTGCTGCCGCTTATTACCACATTCGGCAGAAATCTGGTGAATATCAATACGGTCTCGAAGGAGGTCATGGAACTTCTCGGGCTGAATCCCGTGGAGATAGAGACTATCCTCAAACAGCGCAACAAGGACTTTGGAGGATTCAGGTTCATTCCCCAGCAGTTTTCCGTAAAGGGATTGAACACTATTGCAACGCAGAATTTTAGAATCGAGGTTTTTGCAAAGATGCATGACAGCCCGATCGCGACGAGGGTTATCGGGGTGCTGTATAGACAGCCTTCTGCGGAAGGCGTTAAATTCAAGACGATCTATTGGAGAGAACGTGCCGAGACTGTTAGGGGTTGACCTAGACAGCAGAAAACTCCGCATGGCTGCTGCAGAACTTCGGTTCAGGACAGTGCGCCACCTGAAATCCGGAGAGGTCCTTTTGGGAGAAGATAAGAAAGAATGGCTAGGCGAGCTTACCCAAGCGCTTCGTCAATGGAAAGAGGAGTTTTCTCCTGACGGGGTAGTCATTGGACTTCCTCTTCATTATTTTTCCAGCAGACTTATTCAAATGCCGCTTATGGCAAAAGATGACCTTCGCCGCGCACTTCACTTTGAACTCGAAAAACACCTCCCTCTACCGGTTGATGAATATGTATTCGACTTTCTTATGGCAAAAGGACTGAATGACGTCCGTACCCTTGTTTTCTCGATCAAAAAGGATGTTGTCAATGCCCTGCACAAAGCCGTAACGGATGCGGGAATGGAGCTTGTTTCGATCCGTTCCAGAACCATTGACCTGCTCAACAACATGGCGGAGATTGGTGATGAAAAAAGGATCAAGGGAATTTTCATCAATGCTTCTGACGACGATTACGAGATGGCCGCCATCGAGGACGACGGCGTAGTATTTATGAAGAGAATACCGAAAGATAGCGATCTGGCAGAAGAACTGGATCATGCTCTGCAGCAGTTTCCCGGCAAGGTCTACGCATCAGGAGAGTTTGAACAACTCACCCTAGAGCGATTTGCACCCCGGAAGGCACAGGTTTATCCGCCCTATGCCCTGCTTTCATCATATGCAAAAAGGAAAAAGTTCGTACTTGAATTCATCCCCCCCGAACTCGTCAGGGAGAAGAAAGACTATTATCCCTATGCAGTTGCAGGGTTGGCTGGCGCAGCGGTAGTTTTTTTTCTGCTGACCGGGTTTGTTACCTATCTCAAAGATGTCTATACGCTGAATACTATAGAATCTCAGATCAAGGCGATACAAACCAGGGCATCGGGGGTCATTGAGACAAGGAAAAAGTTGGATGCTGTGCAGAGTGAGCGGAGAGCGCTTGTTGACTTTCTCGATAGATCGAACATTGCGATAAAAGCTATGAACGACCTCTCGCGGACAATACCTGTTGATTCATGGATCATAAACCTGACGCTTGATGATAAAGGAGGAGTTGAGCTGGAAGGTTTTTCCCGTAAAACGTCTGACGTGGTCCTTATACTTGAAAAATCGGGGCTCTTCAAATCTATTTCCTTCTCTGCCCCGATCATATCCCGTGAAGGTGAGGAACGTTTTTCCTTGAAGCTTGAGGTCAAGGAAAAATGAAACAACGTAAAATTATTTTGCTGGGCCTATTACTGATTGTGACTGCTCTTATGTTTCAAAACTATTATCTCGCTCCCAGATCTGAGGCGATGCATGAAGAAATCCAGTCAGCATATGGAACGCTGCAGAAGTATGAAGCCTATCTAAAGGGCTCCGGGATAACCGACAAAGAGATCCAGGCTGCAATTGCTGACATGAAAAAGCTGGAAGAGAGGCTGATACCCGAGAAATCGGAATTTCTGTCATCTGCCAGCATGCAGCGCATCGTATCGGAACTTGCAGGAAAGGCCGGTCTGAACGTCCTTACCATCCGTCCGATCAATGCGGTGAAGGACGGGAGCTTCCTCGTGGTTCCGGTTTATTTTGAGGGAAGTGCCAATATAAAACAGATAAGTGATTTTCTTTCAGCAAGCGAAAAGAGCCCCATAATGCTCAAGATTGATAAGATGAGCTACAATGTAACCAACATGCAGAATCCAAAGGAGCTGAGATTTAAAATTCAGATTTCCGGGCTGACAAGGATATGATGATACGGAGACAGGCGGTTTTGTTCCTTATGGCATGTCTGGCTATTGTGACAGCTTGGAAATTCTATGTAAACGCCATCGCATACGATCCGCTTGACAGGGATGCAGTAAAGCACGCGTCGATTAAAGAAACCGTCGTTGCAAAATCTGCTTATGCCCCTGCCTGGGACAAAGAGATATTCGAGAAGAATCTTTTTAGTCCTTCGCGCACCTATCTGGAGCCAAAGCCTGTTCCTGTCGCGGTGACAGTTCCTCCTCCCCAGCGCCCGGCGCTTGCTCTCAAGGGGATCGTCCTAGACAACTTCGGGGATTTTGTCGCTTATCTGGAGATTAACCAGGCAAGGGCTGTTCCTCTGAGGAAAGGTGATAAAGTTGAAGAGATCGAAGTATCCGATATATCAGAAAAGAAAGTTGTGTTACAATGGAACAACGAAACCATAGCGATGAGCATCGAAAAAGTGAAGACCATATCCAATATTCCAAGGACAGGAAGATGAACAATACCTTTCTTGTCGCAGCACTTCTTGTGCTCTGTGTCAGCTCCTGCGCTCCAAAGCAGGCGGTAAAACCGGAAGAACCGCCCGTTGCCGTTCAGCCGCCCAGTGATCTTACCGTGCCGGAGATGCCTGCGCCTCCCAAAGAAGTAAAGGCGGAAAAAATGCCTGAACAGCCGGCCGAAACGAAGCAGGAAGAGAAATACGTCATGCTCAACTTCGAAAATGCGGATATAGAGACTGTAATTTCGACCATCTCAGACATGCTCCAGATCAATTATATCCTGGCCCCTGGCGTTACCGGGAAAATTACCATCCAGTCCCGCAGCAAGATCCCGATGAGTGAGCTCTTTTCAACGTTTCAGACGGTCCTGGAGTTTAATGGTTTTACTGCGGTAAAGGAGGGAAGTTTTTACCGAATCATTCCCATTGACACGGCGAAGCAGCAGCCCGTGCCGGTACAGCTGGGCAAGAGTGCCGAACTTCCATTGGATGCAAGCTTTGTGACACAGGAGATTCCTCTGGAGTATGTAAAGGCCAACGACGTTGCAAACATTGTCAAGAACCTCATGCCCAGAGGGACGGATATCATTGTATATGAACCATCAAATATGCTGATCGTGACAGCCCCTCCGGCGGGCATCCTGAAATTCATAAAACTGCTTGATGCCATTGATATTCCGTCTACGGAGAGGGATTCGGTCAGGACCTTTGTTTACAGCGTGGAAAACGGTGAAGCCAAGAAGCTTGCCGAGATCCTGAAAAGCATCTATATCAAAAAAGGTGCGGGAGGGACTGCTACTCCTGCGGTGCAGCAGGTCGCTCCTGCCCCCGCCGCACAGCCTCCGGTAAGACCTGGCCAGCCGCAGCGAACTTTTCCGCGGACCCCTGCGCCGGCAACGGGGAGCTCTGCTGCAGTCCTCGAAGGTGTCGCCGGGGAGATAGAGGGAGATGTAGTGATAGAGGCCTATGACGATATTAATGCCCTGATCATAAAGTCCACGCCACGTGCTTATCTTGCCCTTATGGAGACCATCAAGAGACTGGATGTCCAGCCAAAGCAGGTTCTGATCGAGGTTCTTGTGGCCGAAATATCCCTGAATGATTCGACAAAACTTGGCATCGAGTGGCTGCTGAAGGCATCTGTTGATGATGCTGATGTGGTAGCGGGATTTAGGAGTCGCGATATACTGCCGTTCCTGGCAAAGAGAAGGGGGTTTGAGCTTCCAGTGAACGGGGATGGTATTATACAAAATTTACCGGTAGGAGGATTCGCTGCCGTAATAGATCCTAAACACTATGCAGCGCTGATATCTGCTGAAGCGTTGAAGAATAATGTCAATGTGTTAGCAAGCCCACATATTTTGGCACTTGACAATAAGGAAGCGAAGATCGAGATCGGTGACGAGGTCCCTGTTGCAACCTCAGTCACGCAGGCCGGCGTGGATGCGACCCTTGTCGGGAATACGACATCCCAGGTCCAGTTCAAGTCTGTTGGCACCATTTTGACGGTTACCCCTCAGATCAACGAAAAAAAGCAGGTTACGATGAAGGTATCGCAGGAGGTCAGTGAGATTGGTGATTCTGTAAAGATCGGAGGGCAAGACTATCAGGGCTTTAAGACACGAAAGGCAAATACAACCGCTATTGTCCAGGATGGTCATACTCTGGTAATCGGCGGGATTATCCAGGAGACCAATGCCCAGCTTCGGTCAGGTCTTCCCTTTCTGAGCGATATTCCTGTTCTGGGATATCTCTTTGGAGTGACGACCGATTCAATCATAAAGCGGGAGCTTATTCTCCTGATTACGCCTCATGTGGTCGGTAACAAGGAAGAGGCTGATCAGCTGACTGAAGAATATAAGAACAGGATTAAGGACGTTCGGAGAAAAATCGAGGAGAGGAAGAAGAAACTCGGCCAGGCTGATATTCATATGCATAATCAGGACGAGGGTGGCGAGCCGGACTAGACTGGAAAAACGAGTCTACGCTGCAGACAGCAATTCGTTGACCGTGATGAGTACCGACGTACTGAGGGAGGAGAGGTTGTAGCCTCCCTCAAGGCAGAAGATATAGGGAATTCCCTTCTTTGAAGTTACAATTGCCCTCACGATATTTGTTATTCCCTCGTCCGTTACCCGTATACCGGCCAGTGGATCGCCAGCATGAAGGTCATAGCCCGCAGATACCAACACGATATCAGGATCAAAACGCGTGATTAACCCCGGCAGGATGTCCTGGTATGCGTGAAAGTAGTCCTTGTCTCCAGCTCCGTGGTGCATGGGAATATTGTAGGTGAAACCCTGTCCTGCTCCTTTTCCCCTCTCTCTGTCGCTTCCTGTGCCGGGATAATGCGGATACTGATGGGTGCTGAAGTAAAAGACGGAATTATCCTCCTCAAAGATATGTTGCGTACCATTGCCATGATGAACGTCGAAATCAATGATGAACACCTTTCGGTATCCGTTCCTCTGAGCATGACGGGCCCCTATCGCGATATTATTGAATATGCAAAAGCCCATAGCACGGTCTGCTTCGGCGTGATGCCCGGGCGGCCTTACAGCGCAGAAGGCCCGTTCTATCTCGCCAGCCTTACATCCGTCCACCGAGCTGATAACCGCACCTGCCGCAAAAAGTGCAGCCTCCACTGAGCGGACTGAAACATAGGTATCAGGATCAAAATAGCCGGTAAAATGAAGGATCTTAGAAAAATATGATGCCGTATGCACGGCGAGGATATCTTCCTCGTCTGCTTTTTGCGGTTTAAGATGACGCATCGTCTTCCAATGGGGTGACTGCTGTAATGCATTGTTAATGGCGATCAGGCGGTCTTTTGATTCCGGGTGGCCGGGAGGCATTTCGTGCAGAAGAAAAACATCATCGTAAACGAATCCGACTTTTTTCATAGGATAAGTTTACCACGCTGACACGAAAAGAAAACATTAAGAATGGCGACGTATCTGTCTAATTTCTCTCGGACTATTCTCGAGGAGGTCGATAGGTAGGTGTTTCAAGACGAGTTAGGAATGCGTGTAGACTCTAGATTTTATGTAGAATGAATTGACTATACCCTGTGAGAACAGTGATCTGATATCCAGCTTGAGAGTCTTTATGGCATGACAGCTTCTCAATCTCAAGGGAATTGGCCATTTCCCAATAAAGAACCCCCCTGCAGAATTCAGGGGGGTTCTTTATTGCGGCGATGAGGAAAATAGGTGGTTAGAACAGTCCGCTCACCTTTCCGGTGTTGACATCCACGTCGACCCTTCTGAATGCAGGGTTCGAGCTCGTCCCTGGCATGAGACTGATCGTCCCGGCCATAGGGCAAAGGAACTTGGCCCCCGAATAGATCAGCACGTCCCTGATGGGAAGGGTCCAGCCCTTCGGCACTCCCTTGAGCGAGGGCTCGTGGCTGAGGCTCAGGTGGGTCTTGACCATCATGGTTGCATAGTCGGCGTACTGCGGATCCTCTTCCAGCATCTTGGCCTTTGCTTCAGCCTCTGGAAGCCAGGAGACGCCGTCTGCGCCATAGACCTCCTTGGCAATGATGGCGACGCGGTCGCGCAGTTTCATCTCAAGCGGGTAGAGGAACTTGAAGTTGTTATTGTCCTTACAGGCGTCGATGACCGCATCGGCCAGTTCCAATGCTCCCTCGCCGCCCTTGAGCCAGTGCTGGGACTCTGCGCAGCGGGCGCCTGCGGCCTCGGCAGCCTTCTTGACCACGGCGACTTCGGCGTCGGTATCGGTGTAGAACCGGTTGATGCAGACTACCGGGTTGATGCCCGACTTGCGGATGACATTGATCATGTGGACCATGTTGGCGCAGCCTTTTTCGACCAAGGCAATGTTTTCCTTGGTGTACTCATCGGGCAGGGCCTTTCCGGCCACGACCTTGGGTCCTCCGCCGTGCATCTTCAGCGCCCGAACCGTAGACGTGAGCACCGAAACATGGGGCTTCAGGCCGCTGAAGCGGGACTTGACGTTCCAGAACTTCTCGAACCCGATGTCGGCGGCAAACCCGGACTCCGTCACATGGTAATCGAAGAGCTTCAGGCCGACCCGGTCGGCGATGATGGAAGACTGTCCGACCGCGATGTTGGCGAAGGGCCCCGCATGGACGAAACAGGGGTTGTATTCAGCTGTGCACATGAGCGTGGGGTTGATGGTATTGCGCATGAAGGCCGCCATGGCGTTGCCCACCTCAAGGTCTCCGGTGGTGACCGGCTTGCCGCTCTTGTCGAAGGCGACGGTGATCTTGTTGAGGCGCTGCTTCAGGTCCGCGAGGTCGTTGGCGATGGACAGAATGGCCATGCACTCTGAGCCCACGGCGATGCCGAACTTCGACTGCATCATGAAGCCGTCGCTCTTGCCGCCGATGCCGATGATGATGTTGCGAAGGCTCTGGGCGCAGAAGTCCATGATCCAGCCCATCTCCACGCGAGTGGGATCGATGTTGAGCCTCCTCATCTTAGTCAGCCTCGCCAGCTGCTCGTCGTTGTAGTTTCTTTCGTGCTGCATCCTGGAGGTCATAGCTACCATGGCCAGGTTGTGGGCGTTCATGATGTCGTTGATGTCGCCGGTGAGACCGAGGGAGAACTCAGTCATAGGGATCAGCAGAGAATTGCCGCCGCCTGCCGCCGTGCCCTTCACGTTCATGGTAGGGCCGCCGGAAGGCTGGCGCAGGGCACCTCCGACGTTGACACCCCGCTTGCCCAAGCCCTCCATAAGGCCGCACGACGTAGTGCTCTTGCCTTCGCCCAGCGGGGTGGGGGTAATGGCCGTAACCTCAATATATTTGCCGTCAGGCCTCCCCTTGAGGCGCTCGATGACCTTCAGGAAGTCGATCTTCGACAGGCGGCCCATGGGAAGCATCTCGTCCTTCTGAAGGCCAAGTTTCTCGCGCCATTCCTCGGGGGTCGGCATATTCTTTTCAGCTTCTTCGGAAATCTGCCAGTCAGCTAACTTTGTTGCATCATACGGCATAAAAACCTCCTAAATTAGAATTTTTTTCGGACGTAGGATCCGCGCCGGGCTGCATTCTGAGCTGATTATGACGTCTTTTCCCGATAAATTCGCATCCGGCCCCGTGATTATAGCAATACTTCGAAATAATCTTCAATATAAAAAAAACTAATAGATTTATAATATAAAGAAGCATAGATTTTCCGAAAATACATGGTATATAGTATAAAATTCGGAGGTTGACATGGTTATAAAGAAGTTCATTGTTTCTTGCCTATTCTGCGTATTGTTTTTTTCCCCTGCCTCTGCTGCCTACCTTCTGGACCGCGTTGTGGCGATTGTGAACCAGGAAGTGATAACATGGAGCGAACTCTACCGATCTATGGAGACGGATGCTATGCCCGGGGTCAGGACACTCAGCGAGGAAGAGAGAATGAAAGTTTTTAAGGAGAATGAGACAGGTTTTCTTGAGAGCCTTATTAATGTCAAGCTTCAACTTCAGGAGGCAAAGGAATATGGAATCAAGGTGTCAGACGCTGAATTAAAAGAAGCCATAGACAACATCAAGAATAAATATAAGATGTCTGAAATACAGTTTCAGGAATCACTTAAAGCAGAAGGATATTCCTTTGATGAATATAAGAAGCGTTTGCGGGAGCAGATTATTATCAGCAAGCTTGTGAACCAGCAGGTGCGGAACAAAGTCTTGGTGACTGATCAGGATATCGATGCTTTTATCCGCGATAATAAGAACTTCGAAGGATCAGGGGAAAGATATCGCATTCGTCAGATTTTTTTCAAAAAACCCGCGGATGCGGCCGACCGGGCCAGGATCGATGAACTTTCTCGGGCTGTTTATGACAAGATCATGCAGGGTCAAGACTTCGATGCTTTAGTGAGAGAATACTCGGAGGGTCCGAATAAGAATACGGGCGGCGATCTGGGCTTCATTGAAAAAGGGAGTCTGGCCAAGGAGTTCAGTACGGCACTGTCAGAAATGAGGGTAGGCGATGTGAGCAAGCCTTTTTGGACAGATGCCGGCATTCACATTATCAAGCTTGAGGAGAAGGTAGGGAAAAAATCTCCTCTGGAAAGTCGGGATGACGCAAAAAATGCACTTAACAACAAGCTCTTTACGGAGCGCTATAATGCGTGGATCAAATCGCTTCGCGAGAGAGCATTCATTGATATCAGGCTGTAGCTGTATCAATTACTTATCATAATTACAGAAATATGGTATGAGGAGAAATGAATGGAGTCGCTTTCCATCGGCGTCCTTGCTTCAGGGCGGGGATCTAATTTTCAGTCAATTATTGATGCCATTGATTCAGGCTACCTCAGAGCAAAAATCGTTCTCCTTATCACGGACAATCCGAACGCTTACGCAATAGAGAGAGCGCGGAAGCATGGCATAGAAACTCTTATCCTCATCCCGAAGCTCTCTGCATCTCGAACCGATTACTATAAAAAGATTTCCCACGAACTGAAGATCCGGGAGGTCGGGTTGGTCGTGCTTGCCGGGTTTATGCGGGTGGTGGGGAAACCTCTGGTAGATGCCTTTCGTTTCAGGATCATGAACATTCATCCTGCGCTTCTGCCGTCGTTTCCCGGCCTTCATGGCCAGGGCCAGGCAGTAGATTATGGTGTTAAGATTTCGGGATGTACGGTTCATTTTGTCGATGAGGGAATAGATACCGGCCCTATCATCATACAGGCGGCAGTCCCTACTTTTTTCGAGGATACCGAAGATGCCCTCTCTGAGCGGATCCTGACACTGGAGCACAAGATATTTCCGGAAGCCATCAGGTTGTTTGCCGAGAATAGACTTGAAGTAGTTGGGAGGAAAGTTAAAATTCACGATCATAACCCGGATAACAGCTCTCTCGTAAGCCCTCAAATCTCCGGTTAAGCATGGAAGATACGGACATCGCCTTGATGGCCCGCATCAAGAAGGGCGATGAGAAGGCCTTCGAGCTGCTTTTAGCGCGCCATCAGAGATCCGTCTATAATCTCGCACTTCGCTTTCTCAATAATTCGGATGATGCCGTGGATATTACACAGGATGTTTTTATCCGTATTTATAGGGCGTCACAGACCTATACACCCGATGCCAAGTTTACTACCTGGTTGTATACGATCGTGAAAAACCTGTGTTTTAACGTGTTGCGAGCCAGAAAATCAGCGGAGATCGTCTCTATGCATAACGAATTCATGCCGGAATTACCGGCAAAGGAAGAGCATCCCGCAGAACGTATCGCTAGACAAGAGACGAGAGAGATTGTGATCAGGGCAATAAACTGTCTGCCAGAAAATATGAAGATGGCGGTCATTCTGAGCAAATATCATGGTCTACCATACGATGAGATCGCCGCTATTATGGGCTGCACAGTCACTGCGGTAAAACTGAGAATCTACCGGGCAAAAAACATTCTCGCAAAAGAATTGAGCGGACTGAAGCAAGAAACCTGAAAAGCGTTACTAGGGTTAAATATAGAGGAGGAGATCGTGGAATGTAAGGTAATCCGGGAAATGCTGACTGCATACCATGACGGGGAGCTGGCAGACGAAGTAGTGAGAAATATTGAGGAACATGCAACTATCTGCCATCTATGCAGAAAAGGGGACTTGGAACTCAACGATGCATGGCATATACTTGAGATGTGGGAAGATATTGATCCGCCAGGAAAAATAAGGATGGAGGTTCTTTCCCATATAGCCACGCAGCGAAAAATGCGCTGGGCAAAGTTTGTTATTCCTGTTGCTGCTGCTGCGATTGTCATTGTTGTAAGCCTGGTATTCAGGTTTGCGGGATTGCAGCATGAGAAACAAAACCAGATGCCATTGCCTGCACTTCCAATGCAGCTCACTGCTCAGCATCTCGATTTCAATGAAGACGAACTAATCGCAAATCTGCATGTTCTTCGGGATGAGGAGTTCTACGATACGATGGAGGAGCTTGTAAATATCGATTATCTGCCTCTTATTGATGACCCTAAACAGATGGAGAGGGATAGACAAAGAAGTTCCCTGGATGCGGCGCTGACATGAAGTGGAGCATACTGATTTTATTGATGTTTTCTTTTGTCCTTCTGCAGGGAGATTATGCCGTTGCTGACGATACGAGAATGAGCAGGAATAAGGTTTTATGGGAGTCTATGTCCGCAGAGGAAAAAAAGAGGGTCATCCAAAACTATTGCGAATGGAAGTCCAGCACGCCTGAAAGGAAAGAGCGAATAAGACGGAATTATAGAGAGTTTCATGGACTTTCTTTGGAGGATCAGCAGAGGCTCAAAGAACGTTACCGTCAGTATAGGAGTCTCGAACCAGCGGGACGGGATAGAGTGAAAAGGAGGCTTGACAGGATAGATTCTCTCCCTGCGGACAGCAGGGTGCAAGCCCAAAAGAGGTATGCTAGGGACAGGGAAATGCCGGCACATGAAAGGATGCAACATCTTAAGCAGTCCAGATTCTGGAAAAATCTCTCAGAAGAGGAAAAAGAAATATTTCAAAAACTCATTTTTACAGGTAATTAGGCGATAAACTTAAAGAAGAACCTCATTATTGTAACGGCGGACTTCCGGCTTCTGGTATGGCACGCGATAGCCTAAATGAGTCTTTGCGACTGGGCTTGTTACTGTCTCTTCTGGGGTAGTAACATCTCGCGATAAGGTTTAGCGATAATGCTGCGGTAAATCTCATTCATAGCCTACTCGGGCTAACATAAATCCCTTGCTGCGGTCCTTAGAAGCGGATATAATGCTAAAAACATGACAGCGTGGCAAGAAATACATTGCCTTCTACTGCTGTCTCTGCTGATACTGGGAGGGTAAGATAGTGTTCATAAGGTTTGATTGGGTATGAGGGTATCTTCAGGATCATTCAAGGGGCGAGCAATAGGGAAAAAAAAGCTCTTTGGAAAGCAGAAGGAAGGAGCTGAACTGCGACCCACACCGGCAAAAGTGCGGGAAGCCTTATTTGATATTCTCAGAGGTGAACTGGAAGGCTCATCCTTTCTCGATCTGTATGCAGGAAGCGGGACTATCGGAATTGAAGCGGCATCTAGGGGAGCTGGCAGAATCGTATTTGTTGAAATGGTGCGCTTCCGTGCCAAGGCCATTCAGGAGGACATCGAGAAGATCGGGTGCAGAGACAGGGCAGAAATTTATTGCGAGCAGGCTGAGACATTTCTGAAGAGGATATCGGGGTCAGGCGAACAATATGACATCATTTTTGCAGATCCTCCCTATGATTCGGGAGAAATCGAGAAAATCCTGCCATTGATCGAAGAATATGGTATCTTAGATGCACGGGGCGTCATTGTTTGTGAACATTCCAAAAAGAAAAAGGTGCCGGAAAAAATGGGTACCTTAGCATGTAGGAGGCAATACCGGTATGGCGATACCATGCTTGCGCTGTACAGGAAAGAAGAATGAAAAAACGGACTGCTATTTATCCCGGTACGTTCGATCCGTTTACAAACGGTCATCTTGATCTTGTCCGAAGGGGTCTCAGGATCTTTGATCATCTGATTGTTGCTGTTGCTCCGAGTCCAAAGAAGAATCCATTATTTACCGTTGATGAGCGCCTGGCACTTATCCGTGAAACGCTCAAGGGTTATAAAAGAGTCAGCATGGAAATGTTCGACGGCCTCCTTGTGGACTATGTGAGGGAAAAAAAAGGGATAGCAATTGTCAGGGGGTTGCGGGCTGTATCTGATTTCGAATATGAACTGCAGCTGGCTTTGATGAACAGGCGGCTTTCATCGGATATTGAGACTGTATTCATGATGCCGAGCGAGGAATATTCATATCTCACCGCAACGATTGTCAAGGAGATATCATCTCTTGGGGGAACGGTCAATGGTCTCGTGCCACCCCATGTTGAACGTGCATTGCGAAAGAAGTTCCGGGCTCAGTAGTACGGATTCATGACTCAATTTTACATTCTGCTTGCCATATTTCTCTGGAGTTCTCTGGGTATCGTTATCAGACTGGCCGCGGTTCCCGTTCATATCCTCATATTTTATGCGTTGATAATATCCGGCGTGCTTCAGGGAACATACATTATTGCAAGGGGGCTTTATCGCGAGATTGCTGCCGTGCCAAAAATAAAGTATCCGTTGATTCTTGGCGTCGTCTCAGCGGTAAACATGTTGACTTATTACTTTGCATTTAAGGCAACGACGGTCGCCAATGCTGTTCTGGCGCATTATACTGCCCCGGTAATCGTGGCTGTTCTTGCCGTAGTTTTCTTGAAAGAGAAGGTGTCTTGGCTTCTCATGTCTGCCATGCTTCTTGCCTCTGCAGGTCTTTGGATCATGCTGAACGGTCTCTCGCTGGGGGAGGAACAGTCTGCTGGTATCGTCGCCGGGACCGTCTCGGGAGTTGCCTATGCGCTCATCGTGATACTTGGCCGCCTGTATTCACGGCAGTATCACCCTGTAGTGCTGACGTTTCTCGTCAATACGACGATCATCATGCTTCTGGCGCCATTCATCCGGGAATTCCCTCGACATGCGGTTTGGAGCTACCTGTTCATGGGTGTTGTCCATTCGACGATAGCTCCGGTGCTGTACTACCGTGGGCTGCGTGATGTTACTGCAACCAGGACGGCAGTGCTCGGCTATCTTGAACCTCTCTGTGCAATTTTACTCGCAATGTTCTTCCTCCATGAGATGCCGGGCATTCGTTCCCTGTATGGTGGCATGCTGATACTTTTTTCGGGCTATCTTACGATCAGGGGAAAACACGAGGCAACCTCATGAAAGTCTGTGAAATATTTACCAGTATCCAGGGTGAGTCGACGCACGCAGGACGACCCTGTACCTTTATCCGTATGAGCGGCTGCAACCTCAGGTGCTCATACTGCGATACAAAATACTCTTATGATGAAGGGACTGATCTTTCTGTCGAATACGTATACGCACTAGTAGATAAAGCAGCAATCCGGCTTGTTGAGATTACGGGAGGTGAGCCACTCCTTCAAAAAGATGAAGTCGCAGGACTTACCGTGCAGCTGCTTGATTCAGGATACACCGTACTGATGGAAACGAATGGAACGCTCCCGATCGGAGAGGTTGACAGCAGAGTGATCAGGATCATGGATGTGAAGACACCAGCAAGCGGTATGAGCCTGAAAAATAATTTTACCAACTTTCAGCATCTCAAAAGATCGGATGAAGTCAAGTTTGTTCTCTGCAATAAAAAAGATTATATATGGGCAAGAAGGATTGTTCTGGAGGAGGGGCTGCCAAGCCGCTGTGAAGTACTCTTTGCTCCCGCCTTTGGATATCTGGAGCCGCGGAAGTTGGTGGAATGGATCATTGCAGACAGGCTGCCTGTCAGGCTCAATTTGCAGCTGCATAAATATATCTTCGGGCCCGATAGAAGAATGGTCTAATGGCCTTCGTTCGAAAGCCTTACGTACAGATGCCACGCGTGACACCGGCTTTCTCACTCGGTTGCCGAAGTGTTCTCTGGTTCTCAGGTCGGACAGGAAACCATAGCGACAATCTCAGGGCGATGGAGGCATGTGCAGTCTTCTGCGGCATGTCAGGATATATCGCGGTGGATGATATGCATGTCGATGGTGTCTCCGGAAAGAGATTTGGCGATTTCCTCAACGATGGCAGGCGAACGGTGCTGCCCACCTGTACAGCCGAACGCGATCGAGATGTATGTTTTTCCTTCATGGATATAATGAGGGATCAGAAAGGTAAGAAGGTCGTTTATTTTTCTCATGAACTTCCTCGTGGCCGCATGGGAAAAGACATAGTCAGACACCTTCTTGTCTGTTCCGCTCAGTTCTTTAAAGGCAGGAATAAAATACGGATTTGGCAGGAAGCGCACATCAAAGAGCAGGTCAATGTTCTGGGGAATGCCATACTTGAATCCAAAGGATATAAGGCTTACCGCGAGATCCTTATGTCCTGAGGGGGGGGCGTAGAAGGCGGCAACAAGTCTTCGCAGTTCATGTGGAGAGAGCGCTGAGGTATCAATCACCCTGTCAGCATTATTTTTTAATACGGAAAGTGCCTTTTTTTCATCTCCTATGGCCTGATCGATAGTGCCGCCGAGCGGATGCGGCCTCCGTGTCTCCTTGAAGCGCCGGACAAGAACTGTCGGCTCTGCTTCAAGAAAGAGTATATGGAGAGGGAAAACTTTCCTGAGCTCAGTAAGCGTCAATTTAAGATCACCGAGGAACTCCTTTTCACGGATGTCGATACCGATGGCGATATGTGCGGCACTCTGCTGGGGCGATATCTTTTCGATCAAAGCGCGAATAAGAGAGACGGGTATATTGTCTACACAATAAAATCCTGCATCTTCTACTGCACGGAGGGCTACGGTCTTTCCGGAGCCGGAAAGACCGCTGACAATAAGGATCTGCGAACGGTTGCTCTTGTTTGCCGCTGCAGATCCTTGCGATGCGTTCCTTTTTGCCTGTGCCATGAGTAGGCTATTTCGCGGGTTCTATGAGGCCGAAATTGCCGTCCTTTCTGCGATAGATAACGTTGATATCACTGCTCTTATCGTTAATGAAAACAAAAAAATCCTTATCAAGAAGTTCCATCTGCATTGATGCCTCATCAGGACTCATAGGCTTAAGGTCAAACCGCTTATTTTTGATAATCCTTCCTCCCTCCTGCAAAGACATTCCCTTTTCTTGCGGCTCAGCAGGTTTTGCCGCTCCTTTTCTGTAGGAGGTATGTTTCTCCTTATATTTCTTGACCTGTCGATCAAGCTTTTCAGAAACCTCATCGATGGACGAGTAAATCTCTCCGGTAACGCTTTCTGCCTGGATAAGAACTCCATTTGTCTTAAGCAGTACCTCGGCCTTATGTCGATATTTCTCAATACTCAGGGTCACAATTGCCTCTGATGCATCGGGCAGATACTTCGCGAATTTCCGTATCTTGTCTTCAGAGTAATTCCGTAATGCAGGGGTTACCTCAAGATGTCTTCCGTTTACCACAATGTTCATATGTTCTCCTTCCTTCGATAAATTCTCTGCAGTGATCGTAATCGCTATCGTCTTCTCTGACTTTGTGAAGGAATCTTCAATTCTTCGCGATACTTGGCTATCGTTCTCCTTGCTATGATAATATTCTGGCTCCTGAAAATATCTCCTATTTTCATGTCGCTGAGAGGAGATGAAGAATCCTCTTCAGATATTATCTTCCGGATCATCTCCTTCACCGATGTGGACGATAATTCACCGGAATCGCTCGGTATCGCATTGCTGAAGAAGTATTTGAAACTGAATATGCCATGGGGGCAGGCAAGGTACTTATTGGATGTCACCCTGCTGATTGTGCTTTCGTGAAGACTCAGCTCTGTCGCGATATCTTTCAGATTCAGGGGCTTCAAATTGCTTACATCTCCGTCAAAAAAATCATGTTGGTATGTAAGAATACTTTCCGTTACCCGGTAGATCGTTTTGTTTCTTTGATCAAGGCTCTTGATGAGCCACACTGCCGAGCGGAGCTTATCCTCAAGGAACTGCCGTTCTTCCTTTGAGACAAGGTTCTTCTGGGTAAGCAGGCGGTGATAAAAGCTGTTTATCCTGAGTTTTGGCAGCCCTTCATCGTTCAGCAGGATCTGATAGCCTGAATCGGCTTTTATAATGAAGACGTCGGGGTTGATATAATTCGATGAGGCGGCACTGAAATTGCGGGCTGGCTTGGGATCAAGACCTTCAATCACCTTTACTGCAGCAATAACATCGTCTGCGGAAACATTGCACAGACGGGCGATATTCTGATACTTCTTCTTGCCAACCAGGTCAAGATGGTCAGAGATAAGGGTCTCCACGAGCGTGCCGCGGACATTAAGCGGTCTGAGTTGCAGGAGGAGACACTCCTTAAGGCTCCGTGCTGCAATGCCCGGCGGATCGAACCCCTGGACAAGGATGACCGCCTCCTCGACTAATTCCGGTGAAGACTGAGATATCCGCTCGATTTCGTCATTTGTTGCGATGAGGTAGCCGTTTTCATCAATGTTGCCGATGATCAGTTCAGCAACACGCCGCACATCGTCTTCCTCATGACAGAGGCGCAGTTGCAAGATAAGATGATCATAAAGGTCGGGAGAGCTGCTGAGAAACTGCTCGAAGGACGGATGGGTCACACTGCCAGACGTAAAATAGCCGAGATCCCTGCCGTCAGAGCTGCGCTCATCAAAATAGTCATCGGCAGTGAACGTGCTCAGGCCTTCGAGCGGAACCTCCGCGTCATCTCGGTAGTCCTCGGTCTGTTCAAGCGACTCCTTATCCTCGAATGAGAGGTCGGCATCAGAAATGATGTCTGTCGTTTCTTCTAAAAACGGATTCTCCGTAAGCTCCTGTGTAAGGGTCTGTGACAGTTCCAGCTGCGGCATCTGAAGCAGTTTGATGGCCATTTGGAGCTGCGGCGTAAGGACCAGTTTTTGTGACAGCTTTAGCTCAAGCCGACTTTCAAGCGCCATCAGAGTCTAAACTCCTCACCAAGATAGGCTTCTTTGACTTTAGGACTAGCGATGAGTTTTTCAGGAATGCCCTCATCGAGAATCTCACCGTTACTGATGATATATGCCCGGTCAGTAATCGAAAGGGTATCCCGGACATTATGGTCGGTAATGATTATGCCAAGTCCTTTTCCTTTGAGATAGGTCATCATCTTCTTCAGTTCTATGATCGCAAGGGGGTCAATTCCGGCAAAGGGTTCGTCGAACAGCATAAAGGTAGGACGCGTCGCAAGAGCTCGGGCAATCTCCGTGCGTCTTCTTTCTCCCCCGGAAAGCTTGTACCCCTCTCTTGTTGAAAATTCTTCGAGATGAAATTCTCTGAGCAGCGTTTCCACCTCCGCATCGATCTCACTCCTGGAACGACCCTTTATTTCGAGCACTGCCCGGAGGTTATCTTCGACCGTGAGTTTTCTAAAGATAGAGGGTTCCTGGGGAAGGTAGCTGATGCCGCTGAGCGCCCGCTGATACATAGGCAGGTCATTGATCTCCTTGCCGTCAAGCAGGATACTTCCTCGTTCCGGACGCACGAGTCCGAGTATGCTGTAAAAAGTTGTCGTTTTGCCAGCCCCGTTCGGGCCGAGAAGTCCGACAATCTCGGACGTGGAAACGGAAAGATCAATGTGTTTTATCACGACCTTCTTGCCGTATTGTTTGCGCAGCCCGGCAACTACCAGCGTATGCATCATCAATCCTGTTTGTTCTTGAGGATAACCTTGCTGTTTTCGACGAAGGAGCGGTCATCCTTAGTGAAATAAATAATTTTAGTCCCGGTCACGACGTTTTCTCCGTCAACAGCGCGGGGGCTGCCCGTGAAAACAACCTTCTCCTCGTCAGCAAAATATGTGGCTTCTTTTGATGTGATCACTTTGGCGTCACGGTAGACCTTGACGTTTCCCTTCGCCTCGATCTTGGTCACATCACCGCCTTGCTCATTGTAATAAACAAGCATCCAGTCAGCGTGGATTGTCATATCTGACGTCTTGGCAATCACCTTCTTTTCAAAAAGAGCGGTATGCTGCTTGTTATCGGCAGTGAGTGTTTCCGACGTAACGGTTATTGGCCCCTTTATTTTTTCCTTGGGCTCTTCCGCCGCTACCCAGGCTGACAGGATAAGAAGAAAGACATTAACGGTGAAAAGTAGCCTTAACATCATTTAATATCCTCACTTTTTGCTCGTTATTGTCAGCTTGCATGCCTTTGCCTTCAAGATTGAAACTCTTGCCTGCGACTGTTACTGCACCTTCGGTTTCGAGTATTCCTCCTCCGCTGTCAATGAGAGCCTGACTTGTCGTGATAACATAATTCTCGTTATGTGCTGTTATAATCCCGTCAATAGCGACATTTTTTGTCTCCATGTTGTAAAGACCTTTTTCCGCCTGGACTATCATGCCCTGTTTCTCCAACTTCATCTCGATGCCGCTCAAAAGGGCTTCCTTCCCATCCTTTGACAGATCAGCTCGTTTTGCGGTAAGCAACCATTCCGTAACACCGTCTTTTTTGTTGATGATTTTAAGGCCTTCAAAGAAGGAATCGCCCGCAAGCTGAACATTTAGCCGTGCCACTTTTTCTGAACGAAGATAGAAAAGGATGGCAAAAGAAATGACTATTAATACAAGAAAAATGAGTTTTTTTTTCACTGAAAAAATTGTATCACACACATGAAGTTAAGTAAAGGCAAAAAGTATGCCAGAAATTACTTGATAACGCTTAAGAGAGCTGTTCTCATGACTTCGATCGGAGGATGCATACCAGTCCAAAGCTCAAAAGCATATGCTCCCTGCCAAAGAAGCATGCCAAGGCCATCTGTTGTTCGGCATCCCTTTTGCTCGACTTTCCTGAGGAGAGGGGTTTTGCGGTAAATAAGATCACAGACGGTCTGGAAAGGACGCAAGAGATTGACGTCAAGGGGAAGAGGGTCATCTTCTTTCAGTCCGAGAGGGGTGGCATTAATGATGATGTCATATTCGGATAAAGATGAAAGGTCCTGCACGATGTCAGTGTTTCCGCTCATTCGCGAGAGGAATGATGCTAGGGCAACAGCTTTTTCATGGGTTCGATTATAGATATGAAGGCTTTTGGCAGTCCTGCTGAGGTAATATCCAATGGCCCGGGATGCCCCTCCTGCTCCGATGATGAGGACTCGGCTACCTTCAACGATAATTCTCTGCTCCTGAAGGGCTGCGGCAAAGCCTCTGCCATCCGTATTATGTCCGGTAAGCATGCCATCAGCGTTGGTGATCGTGTTCACCGCACCGATTGCCAAAGCCTCTTCATCTGCTTCATCCAAAAAGGGCAGGGAAGCTTCTTTATGCGGTATTGTAAGGTTAACGCCGCACAGATTCAATGAACGTATCGCCTCAATGGCATTTTCGAGGCGGCCGGGACTTACGGGAAAGGGTACATAGCAATAATCGAGGCCACAGTGCAGAAAAGCGGCATTCTGCATATACGGTGAGAGCGTATGCTCAACGGGCCAGCCAAAGAGACCTGCAATCTTTGTCTTTCCCGTAATCTGCATGTAATCAGCCCAGGTTTTCTGCCATGAGGATTGTGTCGACAAGACCTTGAGGGGTACCGTCGATCACCAGTACCTTAAGGCCTAAAGCCTCTTCGATATCGGGGATGGACACATTATCGAGCATAAGAGAATCCCCCTCTCTGAAAACAACCTCAGGAATGAGGAGAAAATCATGATGGTCAGCATTGTCATGAAGCGTGGAAATCATATCTCTTCCGGTGAGCAGGCCGGTAACCGTTACCGCTTTCCCAAAGAACCTGTTTTCCACCGGGACAACATCGACTGAAATCCGCTCTCTTTCCGCAAGTCTCCCGAGATATTTCTTCAGAAAGGGATAAAAGGAAATACCGGTGAAGGTCAGATATTTTCTTTTCTGGTGCAACGAGTGTGACACTTTCACTTTTCTCGCCTGACTTGTGAAAAGGGGTATCATACCGACGCCGTTTTCGATCTGTGGGAGTTCCCCATACGCAGATAACGGCGGAAACGATGTTTCTGCCGTTATGAACATTTCGTCAGCGCAGTACACAATCGACTCCCCATGTTTTTTTCTGAAACGTTTCTGGAACGTATCAACAGTCGCTATGGCCCTACGCGCATCGTCTTTCGTAACCGCAGCAAGCTGTATTTTTCGATGCTTAGTCAATCCTACAGGGACAACGGCAATTGACGCAGCATAGGGGTGGAACTTATAGATGTCCTGGATAGTATTCTGCAGTTCCTTTCCGTCGTTAATGCCAGGACATAAGACAATCTGAACATGCATCCTGATTTTATGGCCTGCGAAAAACTTCAGCTCCCTATTGATGTCAGTTGCTTTCGGGTTGCCCAGCATCCTGTTTCGCAGGGCCTTGTTGGTGGCGTGCACGGACAGATACAGAGGACTCAGCCGCTGTTCGACAATCCTCCGGCGTTCTTCATCTGTTATGTTGGAAAGCGTTGTATAATTGCCGTACAAAAAAGAAAGACGATAATCTTCATCCTTGACATACAGAGGTTTTCTCAAACCCTTCGGGAGCTGTTTCACAAAACAAAAAATGCAATTGTTTTTACAGGTTTTGACTTTCAGCGGCCTGAAGGTTATCCCAAGGTCCGTACAGTTTTCCGAGAAGATACGCACGCTCTTTTTCGTTCTATCCCTCATATATTCGATATCTAGCAGATCACTGTCCTTGTAGTACATGAAGTCAATAACGTCACGTAACGGCATGGCATTGATACCAGTGATTACATCACCAGGCTTAAGTCCAGCAGCGTCCGAAACACTACCAGGAACGATGCTTTCAATTGTTATGCCTTTGTTAGCGAGCATCAGCAATCCGTAAGCCTTTATAGACATATTGGAGTCCGGACAAAGCAGTTAAAGCTGCGGTGACAAGGAAAAGGAACTCCTTAGGGATGGTGATGGCCCGCATATTCACGCTGAGCAGTACAAGGGCAAGCGTAACAAGCTGAAAGGCTATCGCAGTCTTACCGAGCATGACAGGTTCTATCCGCACCTCGTGAGTGATCATATAGAGCAGGAACCATCCGATGACCACAATGATATCCCTGCTAATAACGATGATCGTTAGCCAGAGAGGGATCCATGCTTGAAACGAAAAGAGAATGAATGAGGACATGAGAAGTAACTTGTCGGCCAGCGGATCAAGAAACGTACCGAGGGCGGTCTTCTGATCAGTCACCCTTGCGATATAGCCGTCAAGAAGGTCGGTAATGGCAGCCAAGACAAAAAGAAAAAAGGCATGCGGGTGCTTTTTATAAATGACGGCCGTGATAAAAATGGGGATAAGAATGATGCGGGCAACGGTCAACGCATTAGGCAAATTAATAATTCTCAAGAAACAGTTCTCCCGGTAATCGTTACATGAGATAAGGACATGCTGCAATGGTTCAGGGAATATTAAACGGCGCTTCAGTAAATCTCAGTCTCACCCCAAGAGTATTATAGCAAACTGGTTTCTTTTTTCCAGCAAGATAGGAGATAAGCATTGTCGCATGGCATTTTTCAACCCTAAATCCATATCTTATTGCCTGTTCCAGTGAGTCACGGAAATATTTTTCAGCCTTTTTCACATAACCTTTGAGCATTGCTATTTCGCCGTAAGCAAGCTGACAATAGATGAGACCTCGAGGATCTTTAGTTTTCTTGAAAAGCTCCTTGGCCTCATTGAAATATGATCGCGCTGATAGAAAGTCGAGCAGCATTTTGTGGGTTGTGCCGATACTCCAGAGTGTATATGCATAGCTAACCCTGTCGCCGATCTTCCGGTAGAGGCGAGATGCCTTCGAAAAGGAAGTAAGCGCTTTTCGGTAGTCGCCGGTCATGCGATATGCGTTACCGATTCCGCAATAGGAATAAGCTGTGCCGAAGGTATCGTTGAGTTTCCGGAAAAAGGTATTGGCAGATTGATAATAGGCAAGCGAATCCCTGAATCTGCCGGCGATGCGAGACGCGCCGCCGAGACCACAGAGACAATATCCTACTCCGGCATGAGAGCGAAAGGACTGAAAAACCTTGAGTGCTTCCTGATACATTTCCAAAGCCAGCGGGATGTCACCTTTAATCCTCAGTGCTCCGGCTATTGACCAGAGGGTAAAAGCGGTTCCTTCCTTATCTCTCTTTTTCCGGTAAAACTGCAATGCTTTCTTAAGCAGGACTATGCCAAGCCTCCAGTCGCCTCTCCCTCTGCGTGAGAGACCCCAGCCTGCATGTGCATCGGCAGCAGCCTCTGCATCAGCGATCTTTCGGGCTTCTGTTACTGCCTTAACATATGCTTTCTCTGCATTGACAAAATCGCCTGTCATGCGGCAGACATCTCCGATTGACAGAAGACAAGCGACAGCTGCATGCCTATCCCTCGCTGCGAAGCTTTTTTTCAGGGCGATCCTGAACGTCTGCAAGGCATCATTATAACTGCTTTTCTGTCTGAGAAGTTCCGCCTGAGCAAACAGTCTGCTAATTTCCGAGGAGTTCATTCAATTTCTCCATGACCTTACGATAATCTGCTGACTCGAAAAAAGCAGAACCCATGACAAGGATATCCGCGCCTGCCTCTGCTATCTGTTTTGCATTTTCAATCTTTACACCGCCGTCGACTTCAATAAGAGCTGAGAGACCCGCCGCATTAAGCATCTTTTTCATGCTTCTGATCTTCTCAAGGGTCACGGGTATGAATTTCTGACCGCCGAAGCCCGGGTTCACAGACATGAGAAGCACGAGATCCACATCTCTTATGATATGCTCAAGAAGGCATACCGGTGTTGCAGGATTTATTGAAACGCCGGGCTTGCTTCCCTGTTCACGTATTAATTGTACGGCTCTATGCAGGTGAGTAGACGCTTCACTGTGGACGGTAAGAAAATCGGCCCCGGCTTTCGAAAAGCTGGGGATATATTTGTCCGGATCCTCGATCATGAGATGCACGTCAAGGGGGAGCTTTGCGATCTTTTTGATCTCTGCAACTATGGAATAACCGATGGTGATGTTTGGCACAAAATGACCGTCCATGATGTCAATATGGAGCATATGTGCTCCTGCCTCCTCAGCTGCCCGTATCTCATCTCCCAGATGCATGAAATCTGCAGAGAGGATTGATGGCGCAATCTTGGTCATGGTTTCGTCACCTCTTTCATTTCAAGATATATCGTGCTTCCGCTCCGGACAAGAGAGCCCGGTTTCGGTTTTTGCGCTGTGATAACGGACCCACCACCCTCTGTTTCAACGAGGAGAAGCAATTTCTTGGCTGTCTCCTGTGCATGGTCCAAGGACTTTCCGAGGAAGTCAGGGCAGGTGTATGCATGATCATCAGGTCCCGCGCTCACCAAAACCGTAATAAGATCAGCGATTTTATCATCGGGTTCGGGATTTTGTGCGATGATGATGCCTTTCTCTGCCGAGTCGGCATGAACAGAGATGACCTTGCCAATCCTGAGTCCCTTTTGCATGAGTGCAGCATCAGCGTCCAGCAGCGTCTCATTCACAAGAAGGGGAATGGATGAAACCTTGGGTCCCTTGCTCATAATAACTTTGATCGCTCGCTTTTCCTTAACGGTTTTCCCGGGAGGGACGTCCTGCCTGATTATCTTCCCCGAAGGGATGATCGAGTCAAAATCTTCGCCTTCTATCTTGAGGGTAAGACCGGCGTTGCCCAATGTCTTGTCAGCCTCAATGACTGTCATATTCACAACGGAAGGCACCTCGACAGTCCTGCTGAAGCTCAGGATCTTGAAAGTGAGGATTCCAAACGTAAGACCGAGCAGGACAAAAAGCCCGAAAAAGAGCGATGCCCTTACAAAACTGTTCATGTCTTTTTGCATAATATCACTCCGAAAAAACCGTCCATCGCGTGCTTATGAGGATATGTCCTAAAAAAGCCGTTTTTGACGAATGGAGTCAGGAACTCCTGTTTGGCTTTTATAATACGGAATTCTCCCGCTGTCTTCAAGAAGTCCCGTATCACATTTTCACCTTCAAGCGGGTCCGTCGAACAGACGGAGTAGACAAGTCTGCCGTTTTTTTTCAGAAACTGAGCAACCGCGGACAGCAGATGAATCTGCTTATTGGCGAATGTGACCATGTCTTTTTCCGTATGTCGGTATCTGACATCAGGGTGTCTCCTGATCACGCCGGTAGAAGAGCAGGGAGCATCGAGAAGAATACGATCAAACCTTTCGGTAATCTGTATTTCAGTTACGTCAGACTGCAGAAGCTGCACCGATCGTATGCCAAGTGAACGAATATTCTCTTCAATCATGAAAGTGCGAAGTGGATCTTTTTCAACAGCAACGATATCACCCTGGTCCTTCATAAGTTGGGCAATATGCGTGGTCTTTCCACCTGGGGCAGCGCATGCATCAAGCACCCGTTCCCCCTGACAGGGAGAAAGGAGATGGCTGATCAGTTGAGATGCCTCATCCTGGACAGCAAACATCCCGTGGAAGCCAGCTATGTCCTGGTATGACACACTATTGCCTACGACGATGCCATCGGGGGAGAATTTTGTCGGATTTGACGGAATGTTCTCCTGTCTAAACACTTCAAGGAGATCGTTTCTTGATATCCTGAGCGTGTTTGCCCTGAGAGTCAACGGGGGCATGTTGTTATTCGTTTCAGCGAGGGTGCGTGTCTCGTCGATACCATATAATTGTATCCAGCGCCTGACCATCCATTCGGGGTGAGACGTGTTGATTGAGATGTCTTTTGCAGGATCATTAAGAACGATGGGGAATTTGATCGTTTCCCTTCTCCGAATAGCGCTTCTCAATACTGCATTCACCAAGGAAGGCTTTCCGTTCTTTTTTTCTATTTCTACTGCTTCATGGACCACGGCAAAATCCGGAACGCGCATAAAGAGCATCTGATAAAAAGCGATGCGGAGATTGTTGACCGTGTTAACCCTGAGCGGATTGATATCCTTGACGAACATGCCAATAACCCGGTCCAGGACATAAAGATGACGCAGAACACCATATACGATCTCCATGACAAATGCACGGTCTCTCCGGTCAAGGGTTTGAGCAAATTGGTCAAGGAAATGCTTAGGTTTGCCTTTCTTTTTCAGGATATCGTTAAGGCATGCAATGGCAGAAACCCGCGATTCTGTCACGCCGTTGCCAGGTGCGGCCGTGCAGAGGTGAGCGGCTCACTCGAGAAAGAACAGTCGGCGATCAAAAGATTAAACAAGAGGCTAGGGATCGTATTCATTTTTCGCATGGAATTGTTCATGAAAAATCTCCTACATCATGACATGCAAGCAATGAAAATTCAATGAAATATGCGGGTTGTATCGACCATGGCCCGGCAAATGATTTATAATAGAACATGGCATTGCGTGAAATACAGAAATTTCCGGCACCTGTGCTGAAAAAGAAGACTGCCCCGGTATCTGTTTTCGATGAAAATCTGCAGAAGCTCATCGATGACATGGTAGAGACCATGTATGCTGCTCCCGGTGTGGGTCTTGCCGCACCTCAGGTGGGCGTTTCTAAGAGTCTTGCCGTGATAGATATAAGTTCACGGGATGAAAAATACCCTCTCATCGTCCTCATAAATCCTTGCATTGTAAGAACGGACGGCGAGATCGAGTTTGAAGAAGGTTGTCTCAGTATTCCGGAATATACGGCGAAGGTCAGGCGATCTGAAAATCTAATTGTTCGTGCGCATGACCGGGAAGGGAGAGAGTTCGAAATCGACGCAGGTGGTCTTCTCGCGATTGCCTTGCAGCACGAGATAGATCATCTTGAAGGCCTTCTTCTTATTGACAGAATAAGCCCCCTTAAAAGGGAGTTTTTCAAAAAGCGCTTCAAGAAAGCTCAGAAGTCCGAGAAATAACGGTACATGCGTATAATTTTCTTTGGTACCCCTGACTTTGCCATTCCATCGCTCAAGGCACTGGTAAATTCGCGCGAGGACGTCGTGACAGTCGTTACGCAGCCTGACAGAGCTAAGGGAAGGGGACATGTGCTTTCTTGCCCCCCGGTGAAGGAATTTGCAACAGCACACGGAATCCCCATCCTTCAGCCTTCCGGATTGCGTGCCGCAGATTTCTATGACAATATATCTAGTTTAGCGCCTGACATGGTCGTTGTCGTTGCATACGGAAAGATACTCCCGGCAGTGATACTGGGGCTTCCACCGAAAGGATGCATTAATCTTCACGCCTCGATACTCCCGAAATACCGCGGTGCAGCCCCGATTCAGTGGGCAATCGTACGTGGCGAGAAAACTACGGGGGTGACGACCATGCTTATGGACGAGGGATTGGATACCGGAGATACGTTTCTTAAGGCAACAACGGAGATTTTGCCTGAAGATACTACACCTACACTGAGTGCCAGACTATCTTTAATGGGAAGCCACCTTCTTCTTGAAACCATTGATCGCATCAAAGAGGGTTCCGTTAGGCCTCTCCCTCAGGCGGGCGAACCATCGTATGCGCCGATCATCCGAAAAGATGACGGCAAGATCGACTGGAATAAATCGGCACCCGAAATTTTTAATCTGGCAAGGGGTATGCTCCCCTGGCCCGGGGCGTTCTGTTTTTTTCAGCGTGAAAAGGTCACCTTGATCAAAACGAAGGTTACGAGTGATGGAGCAACAGGAGCTCCGGGTGTAATAGAAAAGATATTGAGGAATGAACTGCTGGTAGCAACTGGAATGGGAGTGCTGTCGATTAGTGAAATGAAGCCGGAGGGCAGACAAACGATGAGCGGGGCTGCATTTGCCCGCGGACGTCATCTGAAGGAAGGGATGGGTTTTGAGCTTGAGTAGGTTTTCCCGAGGTGTTGTGCTGAAGGTCTTCTACCCTGTACTGATGCTTGTTTCCGCATTCTGGAAGGGCAAGAAGGAAACGTTCCAGTACGCGATCATCAGCATGAACAACAAATTGGTGAGGGCAGAGAAGACAAAAACGAAGCGGATCCTCATCCTCCTTCCCCACTGTCTTCAGATCGATGACTGTTCGATACGGCTTACCCATAATATCTATAATTGCAAGCGATGCGGCCGGTGTGAGATCAAGGATCTCATTGAGATTACCGAACAATATCGGCTAAACCTCTTTGTGGCTACCGGGGGGACACTTGCCCGGAAGATCGTGAAAGAAACTGCGCCCGAAGCTATTATTGCTGTTGCTTGTGAACGCGATTTGTCGAGCGGCCTTGTCGATACCTATCCTCTCCCTGTCTTAGGTATTCCGAACGAACGTCCTTTTGGTCCCTGCTTCAATACCCGGGTCGACCTCTTCCGAGTGAAGGATGCCATCGCCTTCTTCGGCTCAGACTGAACATACTCCATGCACATGAGACTTCCGGAATGGATCAAGACATCCCGCCGTTCAGGGATGCATGACACGATGCACCTCTTGAGAAGACACAGGCTTTCGACAGTCTGTGAAGAGGCTCGCTGTCCGAACAGAGGGGAGTGCTTTTCGAAGCCCACAGCTGCTTTCCTTATTCTCGGCCCGCAGTGTACACGATCATGTGCTTTTTGTTCTGTAGATGCAGGCGTTCCCCGTACGGTAGATCATAATGAACCGGAGCAGGTTGCTGCGGCTGCTTCGGAAATGAATCTCGGGTATATTGTCATCACCTCGGTTACCCGGGATGATTTGCCCGATGGCGGTGCAGGACATTTTGCAAAGACCGTAGCGGCGGTGAGAGCTGCACTGCCGAAAGCTCGGATCGAGGTGCTGATTCCCGACTTCAATGGCAATACCGCGGCACTCGATGTTGTCCTTGAAGCGAAGCCGGATGTACTGAACCATAATATGGAGACAGTTGCGCGGATCTACAGCAAGGTTAGGCCAAAGGCTTATTATGGTCGGTCGCTCTCTCTGCTTGCCAATGCCAAATGCAGCGCTCCTGATATTCTTACCAAGTCAGGTTTCATGCTGGGTCTTGGAGAGACGATCGAGGAGGTTATGGAACTCCTCAGCGACCTGCGGAACAACGGATGCGATCTTCTTACTATTGGTCAATATTTGCAGCCGACCAAGAAAAATCCTCCTGTGGTAGAATATATCCGGCCTGAAACCTTTGCAGCGCTCAGGAAAAGAGCTCTTGGCATGGGATTCAGGTTTGTCGCATCCGGACCGCTGGTGCGCAGTTCCATGCATGCCCAGGAAATGTATGATGATGCACGTTCATAGAATGGGCTGCGTGTGTGGGATGAGTGGTGTTCCGGAACGGAAAGAGGAGGAGTAATGTTCGAATTTAACAGAATTAAAAGGCTGCCGCCTTATGTATTTGCTATCGTCAATAATCTTAAGATGGAGGCACGGAGAAAAGGGGAGGACATCATTGACCTCGGCATGGGAAACCCCGACGGCCCGACACCTAAACATATCATAGAAAAGCTCGTTGAAGCAGCGCGTAAACCGAAGAACCACCGCTATTCTGCCTCAAAGGGGATCAGCAATCTCAGGATGGCTATCAGTGAATGGTACAAAAGACGGTTTGATGTGGACATCGACCCCGAGTCAGAAGCCTGCGCGACCATTGGATCAAAGGAAGGGCTCTCACACCTTGTGCTTGCAACCGTTACTCCTGGCGATGTCGTCATGACTCCTACACCTGCATATCCCATACATCCATACAGCGTTATTATTGCCGGTGGAGAGGTGCGTCATATCCCGATCGGCCCCGGTATCGACTTCTTTGACGAGATGGAAAAGGCATACAAGACCACTTGGCCAAGACCAAAAATGCTAATCATGAACTTTCCGCATAACCCTACGACACAGGTTCTTGACGGACTCTCCTTCTTCAAAAAAGTGGTTGATTTTGCAAAAGAAAACAATATCATCGTCATTCATGATTTTGCCTACGCTGACCTTACATTTGATGGGTACAAACCACCCAGTTTCCTTGAGGTGCCAGGAGCAAAAGATGTGGGAGTAGAATTCTTCTCCCTGACCAAGAGCTACAACATGGCAGGATGGAGAGTGGGCTTTTGTGTCGGAAACAAGGAAATAGTCGGCGCTCTCATCAAGATAAAGAGTTATCTTGATTACGGAATGTTCAATCCTATTCAGATCGCCAGTGTCATTGCGCTCAGGGGTGACCAGAACTGTGTTGAAGAGATCAGGTTGCTCTGCGAGAGAAGAAGAAATGTTCTGGTAAAGGGGCTGAGGCAGGCCGGATGGATTATTGACCCGCCCAAGGCAACAATGTTCGCTTGGGCAGAGATACCTGAGCCGTTCAGGAAGATGGGCTCTCTTGAGTTCTGTAAGAAGCTCATCAAGGAGGCCGGCGTAGCGGTCTCTCCTGGCATCGGCTTTGGAGAGGGAGGCGACAACTATGTCAGGTTTGCACTTGTGGAGAATGAGCACCGGATTAGACAGGCGACAAAAGGGATAAAGAAGGTGTTGAATATATGATAAATGTCGGCATTCTTGGTTTCGGTACCGTGGGCAGCGGCACGGCGCAGATCCTTTTGAGGAATCGGCAACTCCTGAACGAACGGAGCGGTGTCGATATCAATCTCAAGAAGATTGCGGACCTTGATATTACCCGGGACCGCGGAATTAAGGTACCGAAGGGTATACTGACGACACGAGCCGATGAACTTATTTCAGATCCTGACATTCATATTGTCGTTGAATTGATCGGTGGGACAACCGTTGCAAAGGATTTTATCCTCAGGGCGATACGCAATGGAAAGCATGTGGTCACGGCGAATAAGGCACTCCTTGCTACACACGGCATCGAAATAATCAGGGCTGCAGAAAAGGCGGGCGTTGAAATAGGATTTGAAGCATCTGTTGCTGGCGGCATACCGATCATTAAAGTGCTCAGGGAAGGGCTCGTAGCGAACCGGATAAAGGCAGTATATGGGATCATCAACGGTACGACGAACTACATCCTCACCAAGATGACAGCGGAAAAAGCCGAATATTCAGATGTGCTGAAGGAGGCACAGAAGCTCGGCTATGCTGAAGCGGACCCAACATATGATGTCGAGGGGGTGGATTCTGCACACAAGCTTGCCATCCTTGCCTCTCTCGCTTTTGGTGTCCAGTATTCGCTGAAAGATGTCCACCGTGAGGGGATATCCTGGATATCACCTATGGATATCGAGTTTGCGCATGAGCTGGGATATACCCTGAAGCTTCTCGGCATCACCAAGGAGACCGATGGCAAGGTAGAGTTGCGGGTGCACCCAACCTTGCTCCCCGCAGATTTCTTGATATCAAAAGTTGACGGCGTTTTCAATGCGGTTTACGTTGAGGGTGATGCTGTTGGTTCAACGCTCTACTATGGACGAGGCGCAGGGGATCTTCCGACAGGGAGTGCCGTGGTAAGCGATATCGTCGACATCTCCCGCCATATCATGTCAGGCTCTGCCGGAAGGTTTTCAGCATTCTTCAAAACTGCCAAACCGTTGCCGCTTATGAAGATGGAAGATGTTACCTCGATGTATTACTTCCGGTTTTCCGCGATCGACAAGCCCGGCGTTCTTTCGAAGATATCAGGAATTCTTGGCAAACACAATATCAGCATCGCATCGGTCATCCAGAAGGACCGGCACGAAGGAAAGGCTGTCCCTCTTGTTGTTCTTACTCACCGTGCGCGTGAAAAAGACGTCATGAGAGCTGTCAAGGAGATTAACAGACTGCAGACAGTTGCGGGCAGGGCTGTATATATCCGCGTGGAAAACAAGGAAAGGACGTAATATCTTTCTGAATACGTGTCTGATTATTTTATAATAGAAATTACGTTGATATTGTTAAAAGCGGGACTATCATGAGTCGCATTTCTTCTGACAAAAAAATAGACATCAAGGGGCTTGTGTGCCCCTATACATTTGTTAAGGCGAAACTCGCAATTGAGTCCATGGAGCTAGGACAGATCTTGGAAATTGTTTTGGATCATGAAGAAGCATCTCGAAGCATTCCGAGATCGATGGAAGATCATGGACAAAAGGTCCTGCATTTGGAAAAGATCAATGATTCGGACTGGCTGCTATACATACGCAAGGATAAAGAATAATGAATTTTACGGATGAACAGCTGCAGCGTTACAGCAGACATATCATTCTTCCTGAGGTTGGAGGCAGGGGACAGGCAAAGATAGCAGATGCAAAAGTGATCATGGTAGGAGCAGGCGGCCTCGGCTGCCCCGTGGGATTTTACCTGGCTGCTGCAGGGGTGGGAACCCTGGCTCTTATTGATAACGACACGGTTGAGCTGAGCAACCTTCAGAGACAGATCGCACACAACGTGCATACCATAGGATTACCCAAGGTAGAATCGGCACAAAAGACCTTTACCGCTCTCAACCCTGACGTCAAGGTTGTACCGCTCAAAGTCAGGATTTCTAAGGATAATATTCTGGATCTTATCCGGGATTACGATATCGTGGTTGACGGCAGTGATAATTTTCCTACGCGTTATCTTGTGAACGATGCATGCGTGATGGCGGGGAAGCCGCTCGTCAGCGGAGCGATACTGAGATTTGAAGGGCAGGTCACGACAATCATTCCTGGCAAAGGACACTGTTACCGTTGTCTTTTCGAAGAGCCTCCTCCTCCGGGACTTGTGCCATCATGCCAGGAAGCAGGCGTCCTTGGTGTTCTCCCCGGCGTCATCGGCGGTCTTCAGGCTACGGAGGTCCTGAAACTTATTCTTGGCAAGGGCGAGCCGCTCATGGGAGAACTCCTTATGTATAACGCCCTCAATTCTTCTTTCAGAAAGGTACGGGTTCCGAGAAACCCTGCCTGCCCCGTTTGTAGTGAGAGCCCTACGATTACAGAACTCGTGGACTATAACGAGGGCTACTGCACCCTGCAGTAACTCCGCATGCCTGACCTGATCATTCCGAGAGACCTCTTTAATGAGGTTCTTGAATATTGTTCTTCTGTTTTCCCGCATGAAGCGTGCGGCATCCTGGCAGGAATAGAAGGGAGAGTGGCTAGGGTATATCCTGTGAAGAATATTGACCCCTCTCCCGTCAGCTATTTCATGGACCCGAGTGAACAGTTGCAAATTCAGAAGCGGATGAGAGAGAGAAAAGAAGAAATGGTTGCGATCTTCCATTCCCATCCCCAGTCGCCGGCATATCCTTCAGCAAAGGATGTGCATCTTGCTTTCTATGAGGATGCTTTTTACATGATTGTAGGACTTTCCGAGGATATCATCGGCGAAACCAGGGCGTTCACGATCGTCGGGGGCAATGTGCAGGAAATCACCATCAGCATAGTGGACTGATTTTTATTGACCAGGCAATTCGGTATTCTTTAAAATATGAATGGTAAAGGGGAGTAGCACCCAGATAGGGTGGCTGGATCGTCAGCACGTCTGTTGCCACAGACCGGTTCAGTCAGGTATACAAAACATGAAGTATAACAGGCAAGACCTTTATCCTCGTCGGTGAAAGCAGTAGTTTCATGCGGCCGGGGTAAAGGTTTTTTTGACGGCGGTTAAAAGGAGGAAACTATGAATACCGTGAAAACGTTCATGCTGATGATGTTACTCACGCTTCTTCTTGTCTTTGGCGGTGCAGCGATCGGCGGACAACGAGGGATGACTTATGCACTCATGATGGCTTTTGCCATGAACTTCATCACCTATTTCTTCAGTGACAAGATCGTCCTGAGGATGTACCGGGCTCAGGAGGTGACAGAGGCGGATGCGCCAGTATTGTATCGAATCGTCAAAAGGCTAACCCAGAAGGCTGGCATGCCCATGCCGAAGGTCTATATTATTCCGGATGAATCGCCAAATGCCTTTGCAACAGGAAGGAGCCCGAAGCATGCAGCTGTTGCTGCAACGCAGGGGATCATGCGGATTTTAAGTGAAGAAGAACTTGCCGGAGTCATGGCTCATGAGCTGGCACATGTACAGCATAGGGATATTCTTGTCGGAACGATTGCCGCAACTATCGCCGGTGCTATCAGCTATCTAGCACAGATGGCGTTCTTCTTCGGGGGAAGAAGTGACGATGACGAGGGAAGTAATCCTTTCGTCGCGCTCCTGATGATGATTCTCGCTCCAATAGCGGCCATGCTGATACAGATGGCTATTTCGCGCTCCCGCGAATATGCTGCCGATGCAGGGGGGGCCAAACTCCAAGGCAACCCTCTGGCCCTTGCCAGTGCGCTCAAAAAACTGCACAGCGGTTCAAAGGCGATTCCCATGCATGCTACTCCTGCAACATCGCATATGATGATCGTGAATCCGCTTTCAGGAGGGTCGATGATGAAGCTGTTCAGTACGCATCCACCGGTCGAGGAAAGAATTGCGAGACTCCAGTCCATGAGGATAAACAGTATTTAACAATCAGAAGCGATGATACTTCACCCTGGCCTCTTGCCTTGCGGGCTGGTAATAAGTTCTCAGTTGCTTCGTCACTAACATTGCTTCATTGAGATGATAGCGTGCTTTGGATGTAGACGGGGAGTAGCTGGACAGTGACGGTCATCAATACGTCTGTCTGAGGTGGACCGGCTTCGCTGGTCAGATAACATGATAAGCAAGACCTTTACTGCAATTAATGTGTACATGGGCTGTTAGTTGTAGTAAAGGTCTTTTCGCTTCGACGGAAAATCGTACTTAAGGAGGCCGTCGTGCCTACGAGTTCAAGGAAATTGCCTAATGAAGGGTATATTTCAGTGATCGAGTACGAAAAAAGCTTGAGGAGGAGAGGCATCGAAAACTCGTCGTGGAAGAGAAGAAGTGATTGAAGATACGACGAAACGCGAGATGTCTGAAATGCAGCATGGAACTCGTAGGAATCAACGATAAGATAAGTTTACGAGTCCTCGGAATGTGAAGAGATCTGCGCGGAGACCGCAGAGCTTTATGCCGTAACAAAGTGGAAAAGACAGGGCTCGACGGGCTGTTCGACATATTCAGAAGGCAGGATTGAAGACCGGTCATTTGCAGTGGAACGACAGTTGCATATTGCCCAGACCGACAAAGAGGAATACATGCATTGGCATCAGAAAACGGTTAAAGATGTTGTAAATGCACTGCAATCTTCGGTAAAGGGACTGTCTTCAGACGATGCACAGAGACGTCTGCTGGAATATGGTCCTAATGAATTAAAAGAGAAAAAGAAGAAGACGCCGTTCATGATATTCCTTGATCAGTTCAAGGATTTCATGATTCTTGTCCTTATCGCCGCTGCCATTATCGCAGGTTTCCTTGGCGAACTTTCTGATACCATTGCCATCATCGTGATAGTCGTCCTCAATGCAGTCATCGGTTTCGTCCAGGAATACCGTGCAGAAAAGGCCATGGCAGCCCTTAAAAAGATGTCGGCTCCATCTACAACAGTCATGAGGAACGGCATGCCTTCGGTCATTGCGGCCTCTGAGCTGGTGCCTGGAGATATCGTCATTCTTGAGGCTGGAAATGTTGTCCCTGCAGACATGAGACTTCTGGAGTCTGCACAACTGCGGGTAGAAGAGGCAGCCCTTACGGGAGAATCAGTCCCCGTTGAAAAAAATACCGCACCTCTGCATGACGAACATCTACCGATCGGCGACAGAAAGAATATGGCGTACAAGGGAACGTTTGCCACGTATGGGCGGGGCAGGGGACTCGTGATTGCGACCGGTATGGAGACAGAACTTGGGAAAATTGCTACGATGCTCCAGGAAGAGGAGGAAGTCAAGACACCCCTCCAGAAAAGACTCGCAAGCTTCGGCCAGAAGCTTGCTGCTGCCGTTCTGGCAATATGTGTCATTGTCTTTGTTATCGGCGTCATACGGGGAGAAGCCCCCCTGCTGATGCTGCTGACAGCCATTTCACTGGCTGTGGCAGCCATACCGGAGGCGCTTCCTGCAGTGATAACCATCTCCCTGGCCCTTGGAGCAAAGAAGCTCGTAAAACAAAATGCCCTGATACGGAAACTGCCGGCTGTAGAAACGCTCGGTTCCGTAACATATATCTGCTCTGATAAGACAGGTACGCTCACCGTGAACAGGATGACTGTTGAGGAGATATATGCAGACGGCAGAATCTTTAACGCAAGAGATTTGGAGGAAGCGACTGCCGAGCCGGGCCAGCCTGCGGATTTTCAGCCTCTCTCCCTGCTCTTTACTGCCTTGGCGATAAGCAATGATTCGGAGTTGGACGCCTCCGGCAACGTGATCGGCGATCCCACGGAAGTTGCGCTGTACAACATATCAGGGAAAAAGGGCTTTGGCAAAAATGAGCTTGAAAAAAAATACTCACGTGTATCAGAGATCCCCTTTGATTCCGACAGAAAGTGCATGACCACCTTTCATGCATGGAGCTCTGGTTATGTTTCGTTCACCAAAGGCGCAATTGACGTGCTAATCGACAAGGCGGTAAATGTATTGACCAGTGAAGGGTTAAGAAAAATTGATCCTGCCGAGATCCAGCAGACAAATGAAAGAATGGCTGCTGACGGCCTGAGGGTTATTTGCTTAGCCATGAGAAAGTGGACGACGATGCCGGAAGACATGAACCCCGAACGCACTGAAACGGGGATCACCATCCTCGGTCTCGTGGGGTTGTTAGACCCTCCGAGAGAAGAAGCCAGAGAAGCGGTATCGCTCTGCACAACGGCCGGCATACATCCCGTAATGATTACCGGTGATCATCCGATCACAGCGAAGGCGATAGCCAGACGACTCGGCATTGTTCAGGATGACGTAAGGACGGTGATGACCGGTCGTGAGCTTGAGAAACTCAGCCTTGAGGAATTTGAAGAGAGGGTCGGCTTTGTCAGAGTCTATGCAAGGGTCACCCCTGAACAAAAGCTGAAGATCGTGAAGGCTCTTCAGGACAAAGGGCAGTTTGTTGCCATGACAGGCGACGGCGTGAACGATGCCCCGGCGTTGAAGCGGGCGGACATCGGTGTTGCGATGGGCATTACCGGTACGGATGTCTCGAAGGAAGCTGCTCATATGATACTCCTCGATGATAATTTTGCTACGATCGTAAAGGCTGTTAGAGAGGGAAGGCGGATTTTTGATAATATCCGCAAGTTTATCAAATACACGATGACGAGCAACTCCGGAGAGATATGGACGATATTTCTCGCCCCGTTTCTTGGACTTCCTATCCCCCTGCTGCCTATCCATATACTCTGGATCAATCTCGTCACGGATGGACTCCCGGGGCTTGCACTTGCTGCAGAGCCTGCGGAGAAAGGGATCATGAACCGACCACCACGACATCCGCAGGAGAGTATATTTGCCCAGAGCCTCGGAATCGACATAATCTGGGTAGGCCTTCTTATGGGGGCTGTTTCCCTGTTCACTCAGGCATGGGCTTTAAAAACCGGCCATGCGCACTGGCAGACGATGGTTTTCACCGTGTTATGCCTGAGCCAGATGGGAAATGTTCTGGCCTTGAGGTCGGAAAAAGAGTCATTTTTTGCATTAGGAATATTTTCGAATAAATATTTGCTCGGTGCGGTGGTATTGACCTTTGTCCTGCAGATGGCAACGGTTTATGTGCCGGCGCTGAACCCGATATTCAAGACAGAGCCGCTGACCCTAAATGAGCTACTCCTTACGTTCCTGCTTTCGTCAGTGGTGTTTGTTGCTGTTGAGTTAGAAAAGCTGTTGAGGCGAAAAAAAATGACCCTTGAGGTAAAATGAATGTCCAAAAACGACGTGAGGTGAATATGATGAAAGACGTCCTGTTGCAGACTGACATGCCAGATATCAGGTTCCTGAGAAAGGGAAAGGTTCGCGACATATACGAGGTTGATAATAACCTCCTTCTGGTCGCATCAGACCGGATATCTGCCTTTGATGTAGTCCTGCCAAACGGGATTCCTGGAAAAGGCAGGGTGCTGACGCAGATATCGCTCTACTGGTTCCGCCAGATGGAGGATATTATTAAGAACCATATTATTGCGACCGAAGTCAGGGATTATCCTGCAATCTGCCACAAATATGCAGACCAGCTAGATGGCCGAAGTATGCTCGTGAAGAGGGCAAAGCCCATCTCGGTGGAATGTATTGTGCGGGGTTACCTGTCGGGATCGGGCTGGAAAGAATATAAAAATAGCGGCACGGTATGCAACATGAAGCTTGCTGACGGGTTTGTAGAGTCCTCAAAACTACCGGAGCCGATCTTTACGCCAAGCACAAAGGCTGATGAAGGACATGACATCAATATTTCTTTTGAAGAGATGGTCCATATCGTCGGCAAGGAGATTGGGGAGAGGCTCAGGGACGTGAGCCTACAGGTTTATACGAGGGCGCGCGACCTAGCCGAGAAAAAAGGAATTATCATTGCTGACACCAAGTTCGAGTTCGGCATGTTCAATGACGAGCTCATCTTGATCGACGAAGTGCTGACCCCTGACTCCTCACGTTTCTGGTCAGCGACGACCTACCAGCCCGGAAAAGGGCAGGACAGCTATGACAAGCAGATCGTAAGAGACTATCTCCTGACCCTTGACTGGAAGCAGACCTATCCCGGTCCCGAGCTCCCGGATAATATCGTAAAAAAGACCATCGCCCGTTACAAAGAGATATACGAAATCATAACCGGATAATCAGCTTATTATCCGAGTCGCTGTTCAGGAGTAATTGGGCATTTGAGGGATATGTTGTCCATCTCCTTCAATGGAATAACACAACGTTGACTGTTGTATGTCAACGTCCAAGAGATTTATAGAGACTGAAACTACCTCTCATAACTGAGTATTATGATGGAGGAGGCAATCTTTTTGTTTTCCTTGAGAATGAAAGGGATACGGGGTAACCCAATGACGAACTTCCAGGATTGCATAATTACTATAACGTTTACGATGACTTATTGAACAGCTTGCCGATGTATTTGTTGATGGGATTGCTGCGGTCGAGAAAGGGCACCGGTGGCTTCCTGCGGACGCCAAGTTTCTGCATTTCCCATTTGATGTCCTTGTTATCCGGGTCGTGTCTCAGCCCTTCCTGAAATGCCTTAATTGCATCTACCTTCTTTCTTCCTTTTAGATATGTCCTGCCGAGATTGAGATAGAATACGGGGTAGAAGAACTCGCTTCCGAACGGCATAGAGGTATCAAGTGATTTGATTGATTCTTCGCAGATTCTGATGCCTTCACGCACATCATTCTCAACGACCGCAAGAAGACAGCCATAATAAGAAAGGAGAAAGGGATCTGCAGGGAATTTGGTAAGTGCCTCTCTCAGCGTTTCGAGGGCTTGCCTACTGTTACCCCTGCGCAGTAAATGCTGGATTTCAGAGAAATAATCCGATTTTGCCCTGTGTTTCTTCGACTGTTCCTCGACAAAGGAGTCAATAACTGATTTATGATGTCTTTCCATCATCGCTGCCAGGCGTGCGTCAAAGTCATTCAGTTTGGTCAGATGAGCATAGTCGGACTTCTTAGATTTAACGATTTGGCCCTTCAGGTAAATGTTCGATATGATCTTGTAGGTTTTCTTACCCATGTCTTCGGTCTGGACATGATATGTCACGTTGTCTATGGAGATGTTGCTGCTGAACTCATGGTAGACCTTCGAAGTAAGCGATATTTTTGTCTTATCGGCCATGGTTCATTGTATCAGAATAACATCGAAGTTGGAAATTTCTTTTGCAGTAGATAAAGATTACGTGAAGAATCGTCAAAGATATCCTTCAACCACAATATCAACCCCAATGCGGCGAACTACAGACCGCGTTAACCGGAATGCTTCGTTGATCTCTCTGAAGATCCTACCCCCCACTGCAGGAAAAGAATCTTTTCCTCCGATGATCATCGGGGCGATATAAAATATCACCTTGTCGACAATGCCTGCCTCCAGGCAGGATGAATTCAGCGATGAACCGCCTTCAATGAGTACGGACGTAATTCCCATTTCGCATAATCGTTCCATTAGTCTGTTGAGGTCGATACGGTCCAGTTCGTGCTCAATGAAAAGAACTCCTTTCTCTGTCAATCCCTCCTTCTTTCGTAACGAAGACACTGTTCTGGTAACGAGTATAGTCTGAGGCGGGCATGACAGCACCTGTGCCTGGGGTGAAATTTCAAAATCAGGGTCTATGATGACCCGCACAGGGTCTTTTCTTTTGCCTGTTCTACAGGTCAGTTGAGGGTTGTCTGCCTTGACGGTCCCGATACCGCTCAGGACTGCATCGACCTTGCCGCGAAGACGGTGCACCTCCCTGCGGGCAGGTTCACCGGTGATCCACTTGGATTCACCAAGGGGTGTTGCAATTTTTCCATCAAGGGTCATGGCAATCTTGAGGACGACGAACGGCATTCCCGTAGTGATATGCTTTATATAAACCTCGTTCAAGGTACGCGCCTGCTCCTCGAGCACCCCACAAGCCACCCCGATGCCAGCTTTTTCAAGTTCCCGTATGCCGCTCCCTGAAACCTTTGGGTTGGGATCCTTCATCGCAATAATCACTTTTTTGATCCCCGAAGCGATAATCTTTTCTGTGCAGGGGGGTGTGCGTTTATCCTTATGACAGCAAGGCTCAAGAGTCACGTAGAGGGTTGAGCCAGTTGCCTGGTTGCCTGCCGCATCGATAGCGATCACCTCTGCATGCGGGGTACCTGCTTTTTTATGATAACCCTCAGAGATGACCCTGCCCTTCTTGACAAGGACTGCTCCAACCATAGGATTCGGGCTTGTCATGCCCTCGGCTCTCCGTGCTAGTGAGAGGGCACGTTTCATGTAGTGCACATCATGCATTATCATAAAGAATACCACAAAGCCATTTATGGGGACATACATCCCGTAAAAAGATTGGGTGTTCTTCGTTGGGAGCTGTGCTATAATGTCCTTGGAGGAAGGATGTATACGATCATATTTGGAGTCATGGCAGGGGTCATGGTCGTATTGGCAACGGTGCTCGTCGTCCTTGTATTGGAGATTCGCCGCACGGTAGCAGCACTGCGTCATACGACAGAACATCAGCTGAATCCTGCCCTTGAGGAGCTTCAGGCCACTATCAGGAGTATAAAAGGCATAACAGATAATGTAAATGCCATTACCGAAGACGTTCGTCAGTTCTCCGGTGCTATCCAGAGCATCGGGCAGAAGATCAGTGCGGTAAATTCCGTAGTAGATGTCATCACGTCTTCCCTGACCATCAGAACAAAGAGTTTAAAGGCCGGGATAGGGACAGCCCTGTCGTATTTTATGGCTAATTTAATGAGAAAAGGAGAGGGATCATGAGAGAGGAAGGATACGGACCAGCTTCGATATTGTTGTCATTTCTTTTGGGAGGCGTTGTGGGTGCAGGACTTGCGTTGCTGCTCGCTCCGCAGTCCGGAGCCGAAACCCGCCGGAAGATTAAGGATCTTGCCGATGAGGTAAAAGAAAAAACGAACAAGTATATCGACGAAACAAGGGAAAAGGTTGCCGGCGCGATGGACGATGGCAAAGGATATTATGAAGAGAAGAAATCCCTTATCAAATCTGCTGTTGAAGCCGGCAAAGAGGCATATGAAAAAGAAAAGGAGAAGTACGCGAAGGGATAAGATGCATGAGCTATCCATTGCGCAGAATATCATCGATATCATTTCTGAACAGTGCCTTAAGAGCGGACATACCAGAATAGAAGCCGTTAATATTCGGATCGGCAGGGCGTCAGGGATTATGTCTGACGCCCTTTTTTTTGCCTTCGATGCCATTAAGGCTGAGTCCATTGCTGAGGGAGCAGTTTTGCATATAGAAGAAGTTCCGGTATCGGGAAGGTGCAATGAATGCAAGAGTGATTTTATCGTTCAGGAAGTCTATATCCTTTTCTGCCCGCATTGTGGAGGAGGTTCTTTTAGGATGGTTTCGGGAAAAGAGATGGATATCATCGATATGGAGGTTTCATGAAGGTTAAGGTCGTGACGAAGATCCTTGAGGCGAACGAGCGCATTGCGAATGAGAACAGACGTTTTTTTGACAATGCGGGGCTTTATGTCATCAACCTCATGAGCGGCCCAGGAGCGGGTAAGACATCCGTACTCGAAAAAACCCTTACCCCGGCGACGGGACTCAGGATCGGCGTCATTGAGGGTGATATAGCCGGTAGTGACGATGCCGAGAGAATAGCGGGCTGCGGTGCTCCTGTTGTCCAGATAAACACGGGAGGAGCCTGCCACCTGGATGCCAATATGATCTATGAGGTGCTTGGCGATCTGCCGCTGCAGGATCTCGACCTGCTCGTTATCGAAAATGTGGGCAATCTTGTATGTCCCGCGGAGTTCAATTTGGGAGAAAACGTGAAGGTCATGGTACTCAGTATTGCCGAAGGGCATGACAAACCGCTCAAATATCCTCTCATGTTTCAGGAGTCGTCTGCACTGATCCTCAATAAGATAGATCTTGCACCCTATCTTGATGTTGACCTGGCAAAGATCCGTAGGGACGCATCTTTGCTCAACCCAAAGCTTAAAATATTCGAGGTCTCATGCAAGACGGGGCAGGGTCTGTCCGAATGGATTGCATGGCTGAAGGAACTCATACCGAAGCATAGCTAGCCTGCTCATGAGCATTACCTTGAGACGCTATTGTCACGGAGACGTCATATGAAGAAAAGGAAGACAGGGAGACGGAGCATGCCGGATGTTCCCGAAATCTTCGCGAACAGGCCGTTCAAAAATCTAGATAGATATTACCAGAACACTGTTGTGCTTTCCCGATCGGTCGTGACGGAAACGCTCATGCCGCAACGAAAGAGCGAAGATGACGTCTTTCGTGATGCTATGAAGGAAGTACGTGAGATTCGCGAGTTTCGGGAGATGGCCGTACGAAGACGGCGGTTATCAATCCCGCAAAAAAGCCAGCGACTGAGAGATAAGGGACTGGCTGAGCTTGAAGGGATTATCAGCGGGAAGCTGACGATCAGACTGGCGGATACTCAGGAATTTGTTGAATGGGTTAATCCTAAATATAGCCGCGAACTCATCAAAGAACTCCATAGGGGTAAGTTCTCCGTTCAGGACAGCATTGATTTGCATGGCCTTGTTCTCGATGAAGCAGAGAACGCGCTGCGATCATTTCTTGCGGAGGCAAAACTTCGCGGGTATCGATGCATTAAGATCATCCATGGCAGGGGACTCAGGTCCCCGAATGGGCCTGTCCTGAAGAATGCTGTGGTCACATTTCTTTCCTCCTGCTACCGGAAACATGTCATTGGGTTCTCCAGCGCCCGGGGAAATGACGGCGGACTCGGGGCAATCTATGTGCTGCTCACATAACTGTTTCACTGCCCGGCACCACAGAGGGAAAATTGGGTATAATATACAATAGTGGGTCAGCATACGGAATGCATAAGCATAACCATTGAGGGAATTGTTCAGGGTGTCGGATTCAGACCATTCATTTATAACCTCGCACGGCAACTCGGTGTGCGCGGATTTGTTTCCAATACGTCTGAGGGTGTTATCATATATGCGGAAGGAACTGGCCTCGACCTTTTTATCGATCGTATCCGCCGGGAGGCGCCACCGCTCTCCCGCATTGAAAGGGTCGAAATCAGGCCATCCGACCCGAGCGATTTAACTGATTTCTTCATTCGTACGAGCAGGGACATTGGTAGTTTCACGCTCCTTTCTCCGGATATAGCGGTCTGTGAAGCCTGTCTTCAGGAGCTCTTCGCAGAAGGTGACAGGAGATATCGTTATCCGTTCATCAACTGCACGAGCTGCGGACCACGGTTTTCCATAACCCAGTCGGTCCCGTATGACCGGAAAAACACTACCATGCAGGCCTTTGCCCTCTGCGATGCCTGTTCATCAGAATATCACGACCCAACGAACCGAAGGTTCCATGCACAACCTAACGCCTGTTCGGTATGTGGACCCAGGGTCACTCTGCTGAATGCTCAGGGAAAGGTGGTGGACTGTTCCGATGCCATTGAGCGCGCGGTGGGACTCATGCAGGAGGGGAAGATTGTCGCGATCAAGGGCCTGGGAGGCTTCCATATTGCCTGCGACGCCATGAACCATGATGCGGTCATGCTGCTCAGGCAGCGGAAGAGAAGAAGCAATAAGCCCTTTGCAATCATGTCGCCGGACTTCGCGTTCATAAGGGAATGCTGCACGGTGACCCCGGAAGAAGAGCTGCTTATAACGTCTTATCAGCGACCGATCGTAATTCTCAGAAAGGCTGCTACCTGTATGCTGCCCGATGCGGTGGCGCCGGGCAATGCTTACCTGGGTTTCATGCTGCCGTATACCCCGCTCCATTATCTGTTGTTTGCCAGTACCGGTAAGTCAGCAGTGGAATCGAGTTACCGTGCTCTTGTCATGACGAGCGGAAACCTAGGCGAGGAGCCGATCATTGGAACGAACGAGGAAGCAGTTCAGAAACTTTCCCCTATTGTTGACGCATTTCTCGTTCATGATCGTGACATCTTCATGCGGGTAGATGATTCTGTTCTGCGCGTCATGAGCCCTCTAATCAGTGGTTCGGAACGTCATGTCGCATCAACTTCTTTCATACGGCGATCGCGCGGATATGCACCCGAACCTGTTCCACTGCCCGATGACGGACCGGTTGTTCTCGGATGTGGTGCTGATATCAAGAATACCTTTGCCCTGACGAGGGGAAGATACGCGATTCTGAGTCAACATATCGGAGATATGGAAAACTTTGAGACCATGCAGTTCTTCGAAAAGACGCTCAGGAACCTGACTTCCGTCTATCGTGCCGAACCGGAGCTTGTTGCATGCGACCTCCATCCGCGGTATCTTTCATCATCCTGGGCGCTGGAACATGCCATGAAGAAGGGACTTTCATCTCTCGGACTGCAGCATCATTACGCACATATCGGCTCTGTCATGGCAGAGCATGGATTGAAGCATAAGGTTATAGGCGTCGCCTTTGATGGCACGGGATATGGCTCTGACGGGACACTCTGGGGCGGAGAATTTCTTATAGCGGATACCCACCGGTTCATTCGCGCGGGCCATCTCAAACAGGTTCCGCTTCCGGGGGGAGAGATGGCCATACGGGAGCCATGGAGAACAGCGGTAAGCTACCTGAAAGATGCATATGGTGCTGATGAAATCATCTGCAATATCGGCCCTACGGGGCTACTTGAAAAATATGGCAGAAAGAGATTAGAGGATGTGATTATGCTCGCTGATAACAGGGATTTTTCTCCGCTATCATCCGGAGCAGGGAGACTTTTCGATGCCGCAGCGGCCATTATGGGTGTGGGTGACCGCAATACATTTGAGGGAGAGGCCTCCATGGCCCTCGAATCTTTGACAGCCGACGATATTGACGATGCATATCCGGTGGATATGCATTTCGGCACTACCATTGAAGTGGATTTTTTCTGTACGATACGCGCTCTGGTCGATGACCTGCGGAGGAATACCGGAAAAAGAATCATGGCTTCAAAGTTTCATAATGCGGTAGTTGATGCCATTACAAGGGTTGTGTTAAAACTGGCATTAATGAATAATATCAAAGTGATAGCGCTGAGTGGAGGAGTATTTCAGAACCGTTATCTGACGGAAAGAGCATTGAGCAGGCTGCTTAGGGAAAATCTTTCCGTCTACACAAATGAACACGTTCCCTGTAACGATGCCGGCATATCACTGGGCCAGGCATATCTTGCACGGGAGATGATGAAGGATGGCGCAATGTCATGATCGAGATGGTCAAAGCCATACGTGATCTTGTTTCTTCTGCAGGAAAGCCGCTGAGGCTTATGGAGGTTTGCGGAACACACACGGTTGCCATATTCAAGCACGGTATTCGCGACCTGCTTCCTCCTGAAGTCAGGCTTCTGAGCGGACCCGGCTGTCCCGTCTGTGTTACATCAGTCAGGGATGTTGACACTATCATAGCGCTGGCAAAACAAAAAGATATTATCATCACAACATTCGGGGATATGATGAGGGTTCCCGGCGACAGGGAGTCCCTGTCCGATGCTAAAGCAGAAGGCTGTGATATAAGGATCGTATATTCTCCCCTCGACGCCCTGAGACTCGCCGAAGTCAATCGTAGAAAAAAAATCGTATTCTTTGCAGCCGGCTTTGAAACAACATCCCCTTTGGTCGCAGGTACACTGGCTGAGGCGGACTCCAGAAAGGTCGACAACTTCGTTATCTATTCGGTGCACAAGACCGTTCCTCCGGCTCTCAGAAGTCTTCTCGATGACCCTGGTATCCGCATTGACGGCTTTATTCTTCCCGGACATGTAACGACCATCATCGGCCTGAGGCCTTATGATTTCCTTGTTCGTGACTATAAAATGCCCGCTGTAGTAACGGGGTTTGATGCCGCTGATATTCTTCACGGCATACTGATGCTGGCACGTCAGATAGTGCAAGGCAAGGCGTTCGTTGAAAACGAATACACCAGGGTTGTCAAGGATGATGGCAACCCGAAGGCCGTGTCGCTCCTCCATCGGTTCTTTGAGCCTGAAGACGCATACTGGAGAGGAATCGGCATGATACCTTCGAGCGGCCTTCGGCTGCGGGAAGAGTACCGGCATCGCGACATTATGCACATAGCACCGGTCACAGTCCCCGACGGTCAGGAGCCGGTGGCATGTTCGTGCGGAGATGTGCTGAAAGGGATCAAGATTCCTGCTGATTGTGCGCTTTTCGGAAGTGAGTGCACTCCGGACAGGCCCATAGGCGCGTGTATGGTAAGCGCGGAAGGAAGTTGTGCCGCATATTATAAATATTCGTTTTTTCACCATAAGGACCCTACGTGCTGATAGTGCTTAAAGGATGGCACTGTGGATAGAGTCCAGCTAAGTCACGGTGGTGGCGGTCGACTGATGCATCGGCTCATCAGTGATTTTTTTGTTCCCGCATTCGATTTGAGCACTCTGCATGACTCGGCTGTTGTTGCCTGGAAGTCAACCGGCAGGGTTGCCCTTACCACGGATTCGTACGTTGTTTCGCCGTATTTTTTCCCCGGAGGCGATATCGGTCTGCTCTCCATATGCGGAACGGTAAATGACCTTGCTATGGCAGGAGCAAAACCATTGTATATGACCGCAGGGTTTATCCTCGAAGAAGGGCTGCCCTTAGAAGACCTTAAGCGGGTTCTTGCTTCGATGAAGAGAGTTTCCGAGCAGATTGGCGTACGAATCGTTGCGGGGGATACCAAGGTCGTCGAAAGAGGAAAGGGTGACGGCATTTATATCAACACAGCTGGCGTCGGCCTCGTTCATGAGGAGACCGTGCTCTCTCCGAAACGGATCAAGCCGGGTGACAAGGTGATCATAAGCGGCTCGATAGGCAACCATGGCATTGCTGTCATGGCAGAAAGAAGCGGTATCACCTTTGATCCCCCTCTTCTCAGCGACGTCTGTCCCCTGAACAGCCTTGTTGATCTTATGCTTGATGCGACGAGAGATATCCGGGTCATGAGAGACCCCACCCGCGGAGGTGTCGCAACTACCCTTAAAGAGTTTGCGAATGACTCGGATTGTTGTATGATTTTGCATGAGGAAACGATCCGCGTGAGATCTGCAGTGCAGGGAGCGTGCGATCTTCTCGGGCTTGATCCTCTCT